>JAMCRT010000001.1 GCA_023380695.1 Patescibacteria group bacterium
AGAATATTTCAGAGATGTATATTGTTTTTTATTATTTTAATAGTGGATAAAATGAATAATATATTTTTGTTTAGAAGTCAAAAAATTCATATATATTTAATTCTTGTATGTTGAGTTATAACCTTCTTCTTCAAATAACGGTTCAAACCATTCGACTAACTCAGTAATGGTTTTAAATGTAGTAGGAATAGGATTATTAGTTATAAATTTGCCGCCAAGGTTTTGGTTATTGTGAGCTTCTCCAGTTCTTCTTGGATGATTGTATATAAATGAATCATAGAAATCTTTTGGAACTCTAGAATGATGTGAGAATATAAAGTCTTTCCATCTTTCCCTTAATTTATTTTCTGATATACCAGGTTTATCTATTATTTCTACAAATTCTAATTTTCTTGTGTTATTCCCCCCCCCAACTTTTAATAGGTTAATTGCATCTTTGTCAGTTTTAGGGATACTATATCCAAATATTGTAAGAGCAAAACATCTTTTTAGATAAAATGTTAGTTTATTCCATTCATCCTTTATGAATGGGTCTTTACTATAATTTTTTTTGTTCTATTGGATAGATAAGTTTTGTTGGTGTAAGATTTTTCCACATTTGGGACATTTATTTTTATGAGAGACTTTAATATTATGTTTAAGACATACTCCCATTGAAACATTCCCATGTAGGAATGCACATTCTGGAAGATTACAAACACCTTCGCTATGTAGTCGAGAATAAGATTGCGTCAAAAATGGATCCCAATTAAATGTTGCTATCAAATCCTTTTTTCTTAAAGATAAAATCAGATAGTCATATAGATTTGGAGAATCTGGGATCTTTAGTGAATTGAAATAGGTATATACTTTATCCTCTATTGTTTTTAGATGGATATCATTCTTATCAGATAATTGAGAATATGCTTTCTCAAAATCATTTCTCGCCATATCTTTTAGATTAGTAGGGAACATATCTATAAGATCTAATGTTTTCGCCATATCTTTTAATAAAGGTATTTGTTTTCCGTTTTTATCACCATTGGGGAGTGTAGCTCTACTGGCCCCTGCTCTCAGTAGTACAATAGAGGCCTATTCATAGATGTATCATCAATTTCTTGCTCAATATTTACTTTCATCACTATTTTTCCTTGTTTCTTTTTGTATTATATGGAATTGAATTGTTTATTAATAGCATATAGAGCAAATTAAGCTTGTTATAGGTTGTATTAACTTATATTTTTGAAGGAAATAATTCAGAAAATTTTTCTTGCATAAAAATACTCTTTATATCTGGTTCAATTCCCAGATAACCTTTTATTGTAGTAGTATTATCTTTATCCTTTATCATTCTTCTTAAAAAACATATTGATTTACCACTTCCATCTTCAATATAATATAGAGCCCCCTGATCTTCTTCACTTTGAACTGCAGGTCTTAGTATAATAGTAAATTTATCTTTCCATTCACTTTTATTATTAACAGGAAATTCTAAATCTTTATACCATAATGTTTCTCTATTTGGTTTCCAATTGTTGAAACAATCTTTTGTCTTTAATACTTTTAAAGATTGATTTTCATTTTCAAATATATTATTTGATATTGCACAATCATTTAAGAAAGATTGATTTATAGATATTTCTTCCCAAGTTTCATATCCTGGGATAATACCTACTTTTAATTCATGTGTATAAAATAACATATCAATATTGTTAGGGTTGTCTTTATTGTTGGGATTTTGAATTTTTTCTAAAATAGATTCTAGTTCATTTTTTTTAAATTCGTTTTTCTTAATCTCATTTTGTATATAGATTTTTACTAATTCTATTCTATCTATTGTCATTATTTATAATTAAAATGAATATAATAAATATTATTCAGTGTTTTTTTAATATTCATATTTTATCTAGTGCGTCCATCTGTTTTATAGCATTATAAAGCTGCCTATAACAATTTGCCATTTTTGGATTATCTGGATCTAGTTTACCAACATCTTTTGCTGCTTTTGCAAGTTTTATTAAAACTCCAGGTATATACTTTTCTGGAATATCTTTTACTTGTCCTCCTCTGAAATTTGTAACAATACTTTGTATTGCACTTTGAAGTCTTTTGATCCGGATAGTTCCGTTGTTTTCAAGGTATGGTAATTTCCATGTATAAGGATTATTAGGATCACCAATATATGCAAAGCAACGTGCTGGCAGTTTATATTGTTTGTTTAAAAGTTCATCATTAGTTTCTGAGTTTTGGTTATGTACAGTTTTTTCTTCTTTATCTTTATTGAAATTTACGGATATTGTTTTTTTCTTGTCAATTCCATTCTTGCTTATATAATATAAGTCTTCATGTGGTTCTTCAGCATCTAGAGGTATAAAAATTCTTGGGGTTGTTGATCCTCCTTCTACATTTAGAATATATAGTTTATTGCCATCACAGACTCCTATGGTTGATATTTTCTGTTTGTATGCATATCTTAAAGCTTGATTTATATGTTTTTCAAGTTGAAGTATATTCCATGTTATTCCTCCAGGTCTTTTTGCTTCAATTACAATTCTTTTGATACCTAATTTTGTAATTTCTATATCTGCATAATCTACCTGATAGTTAATATCTCTCAAATCCCAATCAAGTACTTCCGTAAACAGATAAGATAATATATTTTCTGTAACTTTTTCTGGGGTTTTACCAAATCTTTCATTTTGTACAAGAAAATCTTTTCTTTTGATTTTAAAATCCTTCCAATTTGTGTTGAGTCTTTCAAGAAATTTTATATATTTTGCTTGATTTTCCATTTTCCTTATTATAGATCATACATTGTTTTTTATAAATAGGATTAATGGTAACCGTTCAGGATTTGCCAAGAAATTTTTCTATCTATATTATCGTATTATAATTTTAAATTCCTCAAAGGAGGTGATTTTTATGTACAAAAGAATGACAACAATGACTCCAGCTGGGGTAGATATAACTTTAGATGATTTCATTAAAGAATTAGAAGTAGAAAGAACAAAAAAGAATAATCTCACTATTAATAGTATCGCCAGTATTAACGGTATCAATATTGATACTAGTATGATAGAGACTCTAAGGAATGAAAATGGTCAATTAGTACTAAGTATTAATGGTAAAATTTTGAGAGATATAGTTGATGTTTATATAGAATATGGAAATAATGAAGGAAATATTGATAGCCATGGACAATCATACTATATTCAGTATATTCAAATTATAGATTCCTAAAATAAGAGATATACACATTATATTTTTATCTATAAAGTTGACTATGGCTACCTACTGCCACAAATAACACTTTATTTTGATTAATGACTTTTAAATGTAATCTCAAATCTCCACCTGCACTAATTGAGTAATAACCTAACCATTTATCCTTTAATACATGGTTTCTTAGTGAAGGGCTATAAATATCTTCTAAAAATAATTTTATAGTATTCCTTACTTTCTTTTGTTTTTGTACAGGTAATTTTTTAAATTGTTTTTCAAATGTCTTTGTAAAATCTGCATCCATTCTTTTTATTTTTTCATCAATTCATCGAGATAAACTAACGCTTCTGCAGGACTATTAGTGTGAATTATATTATGATCATTCTTGTAGTCAAAATTTGCTTTATGCATAATCTCTTCAAGATAAGGAGTTGGTTCTAAGCTAGTACTAAGTACTACACGTCTATCTCTTAACACTTGTTTAACAATCATATTTATAAATGCAGTAGTAGATACCCCAAGTTCTTTTGCAAAAGCTTTAACCTCTTCTTTTGTTTCAGAATCTGTTTTTATATTTAATAATACGCTACTTATAATATATACATTGTATACCTATTGTATATATATGCCAAATTTTTGTATAGGTCACATATATTCTGGATCTTGGGTGTAGACTGAAAATAAAATTTATGGATGATATAATTGTAATTAATATATTAGGCTATACTCAATCAACTTATTTTTTATTATATTCTTATCTATTTTAAATCCTTTCATAAATATTAATTCTTCAGAATAATCTATATCTTTAAAATATGCTAATTGTGAACGGAAAATTTTTTCATTGAATTCATTTTTAAATATTAATTTAGCATTATCAATGATTGGTTTTATAGATCCATATTTTTCTGCTATAAAATATAAATCTACATAATCTTTCCATTTATTACGTCTCCCTATTGCATAAGCTTTCATTGCTGCAAGTGAAAGTAAGTCTGGCATAGATATTGGAATCTCTATATTTTTATAAGTTTTTATGTGAAATGGGTAATAGAAAAATGTAATTCTTATACCAGAGTATACTATTGAATATTCCTCTTTATTATCAACCATTACATTCTCAATTTTACTAGTTTTAGGGAGTTTATTTCTTATGGTGTTAGCATTTATATATGTAGAAGATGCTAAGTCAAAATCAATAGATCTGCGATGGCCTAGATATAAAGCTATAGCAGTACCTCCCACCAGATAGAAATTGTTAGAATAATTTTCTAGAACAGGGAGTAATTGAAATTCTTCATCTGATAATATAGTTTTATGCATAGCGGTTAAAATATAGAGTAAAATAATTTTTTACTTCAGGGCGATAATTACATCTTTCCAAACTAATACTTTGTCTAAAGATAAGTGCTATTTTTTTAATGCCTAATATTTTTACTAGTTCTTGAAAATCTTCCCAGCTTCCATAGTTTAACACGGATTCTATAATAACACCTTCTGACATAGTATGATAAGATTTAGAATACCATACAAGATAGGGTCTTGTCTTTATAAAATCAATTATCTCCATGTAATAATTATATTATATGCTTGTATATATAGCAAAATAATTAAGAGAAAAGATATAAAATTGAGTTGTATCAGACTATGACCTGAATATAGATATTTTCAGATTATAATCTGAAAATAAATTTTTGAGCTTTAGAAAGTTGGGCGTTATAATAAGACTTGATATTGACTATATTTATATTGTTGATAGAAAGTGTACTATAATGTACACCTTCTGTATGTATTCAAGTATTGTTAAATAGATTACGAAACATATAAGACTCTTAAATGAGTAAAAAGAGGAATGAAATAATCAATAACCAATACAATATAAATATTTAGAAAAAGCTGTATCTACTATTCTTGCTCTAATTAGAAAAATCTTAAATGTTAACAAAATCGTATTTGTTGTTAACAAAAAAGATATAAAAATTAAGCCTGTTACAATCAGTATTGATTCTTTGGCCTCAAAATATTCACCATTGTATAGTGGAAAAGATATCAATGATGTTGTGAAAGATGCAAGAAGGGAACATGCAAATAGACAAAATAATTATATAAAGGTAAAATAAATTTTTAAAATATTAATCTATATATTTTAAATTATGACTAACATACATAATAAAAATATAATAAACATTATAGATATAGAAGCCACATGTTGGGAGAATAAAGTTGCACCCAAGGATCAATTTAGTGAGATTATAGAGATAGGTATTTGTGAAGTTAATTTATCTGATTTTTCTCAAATTTCAAAAGAATCTATATTAATCAAACCTATTCACTCAGAAATAAGTGAATTTTGTACTAATTTGACTACTATAACTTCAGATATGATAGAAAAGGATGGAATTACATTTTCTGATGCATGTTTAATACTTTATAAAAAGTATGATAGTCATAATAGAATATGGGCAAGTTGGGGAGATTACGATAGAAAAATATTTGAAGAAGAATGTAAATATTATAATATAAAGTATCCATTTAGATCTCATATAAATCTAAAACCAGTTTTTTCTATTTTCTTCAATATAAAAGAGATGGGAATGCAAAAAGCTTTAGATTATCTAAAATTACCACTTGTTGGTACACATCACAGAGGTGTAGATGATGCTTTTAATATTGCATCTATATTAGAGGTAATGATGAAATCACGCATTTAAAACTGACCTAGATCAAAAATAGAAAATTTACAGTAAAATCTGATTATGAAAATATTGATCTTTGGTATATTATCTTTTATACAATATTATTATCAATACATTTTCAAGTTGTTATACTTACTGTAATATAATGATATGGACGTTCAAACTATTGGTACAAGAGAAATTATTAACAATTATCCTAAGATTTTTGAGAGGATCAAGAAAACTAAAGAACCCATTGTAATATATAAACAAAAGACTCCTCAGGTAGCAGTTATTAGCTTAGACGATTTAGAAAAATTAATGAACATTAAAAGTAGTAACAGCGTAGTTAATGCAATAAGATTTGCTAAAGAAGCCAGAGAAATCCTTAATGATGAAGATCTTCCGTCTGATTTATCTTTAAAATATGATGATAGAATAACCTAATTATGAGGGATAGGTGGTTAAATAAAAATATCTTGTTATTATCTTTATCTGCCTTTTTTGCAGATTTTGGATATCAAGCAGTTCTCATTTTATTTCCAATCTATTTAGTTTTCATACTACATTTACCTGTATATATTTATGGTATTATAACGGCTTTAAGTTTTGGAATAGGATCTTTATTCTCATATTTAGGAGGATTACTGGGTGATAAATTTAACAAAAAATATATTGTAATACTTGGAAATTCTCTTATTCCCCTGATGTCTTTGAGTGTTATTTTTCATAGTATATGGATAATATCAATACTATATATTATTGCTTGGTGGGCAAGGTATTTTAGAACTCCTGCAAGAAGAACATTAGTATCAGAGTCAAGTAAAAGCAAATATAGATCAAAGGTGTTTGGATTTTTACATGCCCTAGATATATTAGGAGGAGTTTTTGCAATATCATTTTCTGTACTTTTTATTTTTCTTGGAATAGGTATAAAGGATATTATTATAATAAGTATAATTCCAATTTTGATATCTACAATACTTCTATTCTTTATAGATAATAAGAACAAAGTAGAGGAAGTTATAGAGAAAAAAGAAAATATCAATGTAAATATAGATAAGATAATCCTTATATCTTTATTTATAGCAACACTATTTTATGGATTTAGCTCTTTTAATTTAGGGTTTCCTATACTTACAATAGTGTCTGTTGGTAATACATATATACTTGCAATACTAGCTTATGGAATCTATCTTTTGGTTTCAGCATTTTCAGGATATATATTAGGGAGTCTTAAAATTTCTCCTATGAAAGCTATATGGAGTCTAGGATATTTAACATCTGCTATTGGTGCATTGTTTATAGGATGTATATATTTATTAGATTTGAATTTTATATTTTACTATATTGCAATAATAATACTTGGCATAGGTATGGGTGCTATTGAAACATATGAACCTACATTAGTATCTTTGATCCCCTCAGATAAAAAATCTACGAATATGGGATATCTTAGTATGTTTAGAAGTATTGGTCTTTTTATATCAAATCTTGTTATTGGGTTTTTATTTGTTATAAATCAATCGGATGCATATTTTTATGCATTTTTATCTGCTTTAATTGCAAGTCTAATTATTTTTAGGGTTTCAAGAAAATATCAATGAATTTCTTTATTTTATCTATAATAATAAGTTTTAGAAAAGATAGATAATATATTTTGATTACCCATAGAGTTGGCTATGAGAACCAATAAGTGCAAAAATTATTAATGTTTCACCTTGTAGTATATATAGAGCCCTGATATCCCCGTTAATATTCATACTCCAGTACCCTTTATAATTACCTTTCAGTGGATGAACTCTCAGTCTAGCATCTGTGGGATCTACAAGTAAAAGTTTTAACCTATCCCTGAATTGATTCTGAATTTTCAAAGGTAATTTCTGAAACTGTTTTTTGAACTTAGGAAGGTATTGGATTTGCATAAATAATTATTTTTTTAAGTCATCAATAAAATCATCAACATTGTCAAATTTCTTACTAACCTTATTTTCTTTTAATTCTTTTTCTACCTCCCCTATAAGTTTTGAAAGTTTTGTACTCATAGGTTCTGGAGAGTAAATTTCAATACGCCTAGTTGTCGCAATTTGTATTAAATAAGAGTTTATAACAGCACTAAGAGTAAGACCACAAGATGTAGCAACTTCCTTTGCATATTCTTTAACTCCTTTATTTACTCTAACACTTATAACTGTATCCATACTACGTATTATATACATTGTAGTTATAAATATCAACCTACTGATATTTTTATTTCTAAATTTATAACTCCAACTATATTTGTTATTGATTTTTGAAAAAGATTTGTGTTTTGAGACTTATTTAAAGTAAGTGTAATTGTGGATATATATTGATCTTGTTTTTTTATTTCCATATATTCTATTTTAAAACCCAGCCGTTTTATGATGGACACTATTTTCATTAATGTATTTCCCTGATCTATAATTGTAATTGTGTATTTATTTTTAATCATTCTAGTCTAATTTCTTCAGTTGATGCTCCAGGTTCAATCATAGGAAAGATGACTTCCTCTTTTTGGGTTTTAAATTCTATGATATATGCACCTTTATATTTACGTGCTTTTTTGATTGCATTATCTACATTATCTTTTGAATTTACAGTTTCACCTTTTATTCCAAACCCTTTGGCCAATGTTATAAAATCAGGATTTTTGAGTGATACATGTGATAATTGCCCATCAAAAAACATATCTTGCCATTGTCTTACCATTCCTAGAAAGCTATTATTTATTATAGCTATTTTAATATTGAGATTTTCTTGTTTTATTACTGCGAGTTCTTGTAATGTCATTTGTATACCTCCATCGCCAACGACTATCCATACTTCTTCTTGAGGTTTTGCAATTTTTACACCTATACCTGCAGGTAATGCAAATCCCATTGTTCCCGCACCCCCTGATGTAAAAAAGGAATTTGGAATTTTAGATTTATAGTATCTTGCTGTAATCATCTGATTTTGTCCTACATCAGATATAACATATGCCCTTCCATCTGTTATATCTGATAATCTTTTTATGATGTATGCACATGTAAGATTATTATTTTTCTCTTCTCTATCCAAGACCTTTATTTTCTCTTGTGTGCTCCATTTATCTAAATCTTTAAACCAATTAGATCTTTTTTGATATTTTAATTTATTATTTGCAAGTTTAAAAAAATCTTTAAGATCAGTGTGTATACTGATATGAGTTTTTACATTTTTATCAAATTCGTTTTTATTAATATCTACATGGATAATTTTTGCAGATTTAGCATAATCATCTAATCTTCCGGTTACTCTATCATCAAATCTCATTCCTAAAGCTATGATACAGTCTGATTTTGCTGTTGCCATATTGGGAGCATAATTGCCATGCATTCCAAGCATTCCTATATATCTAGGACTGCCTTCATTAATCACTGATAAACCGTGTAGTGTACAAGCCACAGGTATATTTCCATTATCTGAGAATTTATGTAGTTCACTATATGAACTGGCAATTCTAATTCCATGCCCTGCAAGTATTAATGGTCTTTTGGAGTTATTTATTATTTCACATGCATCTCTAACAAGTTTCTCATTTATTTTTTTCATATCAATTGGTATGTGATAGATATTTTTTCTTGATGTAACTTCATTAGTTTGTGCATCTTTTGAGATATCTATAAGGACAGGGCCAGGTCTTTGTGATTTTGCAATTTTTATTGCCTCATACATTGTATCCTCTATCATGCAGGGATCTGTTATAAGGAAGTTATATTTTGTTATAACAGAGGTGATACCTACAACATCTGTTTCTTGAAACGCTTCTTTTCCTATTAGATCTGATTGTACTTGTCCTGTTATTGCAAGTATGGGAACAGAATCCATTAGTGCATCTACAAGTCCAGTTACTAGATTTGTTGCACCAGGCCCAGATGTTGCAAAACATACACCGATTTTATTTGTTGCTCTTGCATATCCTTCTGCTGCATGTATAGCTCCTTGTTCATGTCTAACTAAAATATGCCTTAGTTGTTGATTTTTTGATAGTGCATCATATATTGGCATTATAGCTCCACCTGGATATCCAAAAATTGTAGTTATGTTATTAGAAGTTAAACTTTTAAGTAATATTTCTGATCCTGTCATATCTTTTAAATTGAAATAATTATAACACTAATTATAAAATTATATATACAATGTATGTAACACATGTTGTCAAACCATTAAGATTGAGAATGGAAATTGACGAAAACAGTATTCTCTATTTTTTTCAATACAAAAGAGATGGGAATGCAGAAGGCTTTAGATTATTTGAAATTACCACTTATTGGTACACATCACAGAGGTGTAGATGATGCATCTAATATTGCATCTATATTAGAGGTAATGATGAAATCACAACATTGATATTTTTATTAATGTATTTCCTCCTGACTTCCCCAATGTTTAGGAAGGGACATTATTTCTAGAAATTTTCCAGTGGTATAGAGTATTTTTTAAATTTAGAAAAATGTCCTTTAATATCATGTGAGATGAGTTTGATATCTTTTTCTATTGCAATGGTTATATACACTGCATCATATATTGTAAGGCTATATTCGGTACTTATTTTAATAGTTTCCTGCATTAATGAATAAGATAGAGGTTCTATCGTCCATGGATATGAGAATAGCTCTGCAGATATCTTCTCAGATTCTTTTACTTTTATCTTTTTTCTACGAATCAATGCATTTAAAACTTCAAGTATTAAAAGTTCAGGTATGATAATATTTATTTTCCCAGTTAAAAGATTTATAAAAATATTTTTGGCATTCTCTACCAGATTCTCGTCTTTCTGATTAAACCATTTCACTGCAACTGAGGCATCTAATACAAAAGTGTTATCCATGGTGGTTAGTGTTTTTTCCTGTCATCTGATATAAATTTTGTCAGATTGATATTGGGTTTTTTAGCAGTTTCTGATAATTGTTGCCATTTTTCTTCTGCAATATCCTTTGTTACATATTTTTTCATAACCTGAGGAGATGCATTAGGAAGTTTTTCAAGTTTCAATCCTGATTTAGTAGTTTCTATCTTTACAAGGACATTTCCTTCAATAGGAATTTTTAAGGCCTCTCTAATCCTTTGAGGTATAGTCATCTGGCCTCTCTCCCTAATAGTTGTAATTTCTTGTAAGTAAACTGTATTCATATTAATCATATTATGCGATTAGTATGAATTTGTCAAGAGTATGTATATGACCCATTTATTTAAATCTCTAAACCAATTAGATCTTTTTTGATATTTTAATTTATTATATATAATAGTATGATAATATTACTAATTATTATGGATATTTATAAAAATCTTTCACTGACAGATATAAATAATTTAGCAATAGATACTGCAAGGTCATTATCTGGTAGTGAAGTAATTTGCCTATATGGTGATTTAGGGGCAGGGAAGACTACCTTTACTAAAGCACTTGGTAGAGCATTGGGAATAAATAAAGATATATTGTCTCCCACATTTGTTATTCGATCTGATTATAGAGGAAAAGAATTTGATATATATCATTTTGATTGGTACAGGATAGATGATAGTAAAGAGCTTTTTGATATAGGTTTTTTTGATGTATTGTATAATGGAGTAGTTATAATAGAGTGGGCAGATAAGTGTAGTGATGTAATAGAGCATTTAAAAAGAGTTGATATATATATTGAAACTATATCTAAGAATAGAAGATTAGTAAAAATTAATAATGGTTATATTAATTGATGGAACAAATTCAAAAAGTATAAAAATTAATGTATACAAAGATAATAAGTTGTTTTTAAAAAAGATAAAAACCAATATCAATATATATGAATATTTGGATAAATTTTTTAGGAAAGCAGATTTTTCTAAAATAATGTGTATTGGTATAAATATTGGACCTGGATCATTTAGTTCTACGAGAGCATCTGTTGCATATATTGTTGGTCTGTCTTTTGGTTCAAAGATTCCCGTTATTGGAGTATCTGGATTTGATATTCTATCAAGGGATAAAAAACCTTTAATATTGAATGCAGGAAGGGGGAGAGTATATATAAAATCAGAAGATAAATTTTTAATAAAGGAATCTAGTGTTTATGAAGAGATTGATGATAATGTATTCTTCAGTATTATAAAAGAGAGACTACAAAAAAAACAATTTGACAGTCCTTTAACTTTACTTCCTTTATATATGGACGATTTATGAATATTTTAGGAATTGAAACATCTTGTGATGATACAGGGGTTGCCATTGTAAAAGATGGTTTTCACATAGTAGATTCTTTATTATCTTCTCAAGACCACAGTATTACTGGTGGTGTAGTACCAGATATTGCATCAAGAAAACATATGGAAGTTCTTCCTTTATTTACTTGCGAGATTATAAGGAGGAATAAAGATATAAAAATAGATAAGGTTGCTGTTGTGGTAAATCCCGGACTTATTCCATCTCTGTTAGTGGGAGCATCTTTTAGTTATGGATTTGCTACAGGAATAAAGGTACCAATAATTAATATGAATCATCTTTTGTCTCATATATATGCTCCTCAAATGCAAAATCCTTCAATAAAATATCCTCATATATCGCTGTTAGTATCTGGTGGACATACTCAAATTGTTAAAGTATTATCACCAATTAAAACCGAGATTATAGGAACTACACTTGATGATGCTGCAGGGGAAGCTTTTGATAAGGTTGCACGTATGTTTAATTTAGGATATCCAGGAGGTCCTGTTGTATCTAGGATTGCAGAAAATGGAGATGAAAATAGAATAAATTTCCCAAGAGCAATGGATAAAAAGAATAACTATAATTTCTCATTTTCTGGTCTTAAAACATCTGTTCTATATTTTATAAAGGAAAACAAAGACAATGTATCAAAAGAAGATATTCTAGCTTCTTTTCAATATGCTGTAGTGGATATTTTAGTTAGAAAAACAATAATGGTAGCAAGAGATTTGCATTGCAATACAATTACTATCTCAGGTGGTGTTGCTGCAAATAAAAGATTAAGGGAGGAATTTCTTAAATACAATGATTTTGAATATTATTTTCCAACAATTGATCTATGCTCAGATAATGCTATAACAGTTGCAGGTTTAGCCTATCATTATGAGTAATTCAAATTTTTTGATAACTTTTCTTTGAAGGTATATAATATTGGTAGTGTTGGAAGGAGAAAGAATACAATATTGGCAGGATGCTTTAGAGGTGGCAAATAAGGCTTTAGAGGTAGCCACTAAAGAATTTAATAACACGGGTTCAGATTATTGGAAAGATCATGTTGGATATTCTGAAAAAGCAGTGTCTGTTGCAGAAAATGCTTTATCTGGTATACGGCTACAAGATAGTGATTTAATTTAATGATTAAATATGATAAAATATTTATGTCAGTTTAGAAGTGTAATTTCCTAATAATTTTTAATTTATATTAATAAATATATGCAAAATAAAGGAAAAAATGTTCCTCAAAAGATTCTTCTTACTAAAAAAGGATTAGATGATCTTAAAAAGGAATATGAAGATAAAAAAGAAAAAATAATAAAGCTCAATGATGATATAAATAGAGCAAGAAATGAGGGTGATTTATCTGAAAATGGTGCTTACTCTGCTGCCATATTAGAAAAACAAGTTAATGAATCACGTATTGCTGAGCTTATGTATATATTAGATAATTATGAAATTGTAGAACATGCAAATCTAAAATCTAATATTGTGCAAATTGGATCTTTTGTCTCATATATATGCTCCTCAAATACAGAAAAATCATTTACTATTGTTGGGTCAAATGAAGCAGATCCTCTAGAAGGTAAAATATCTATAGACTCTCCTATTGGTAAGGCATTAATTGGTAAAAAGAAAGGAGAAAAGGTTGTTGCTACAACTGAGCAAAGTTCTATCACTTATGATATTATAGAAGTAAAGAATTAATATATGTTGTTATGTCAATATTAGGAAGTGTTTTTGATAGTAATCAAAGGCAATTAAAAAAATTATATCCCTATCTTGAAAGGATAAATAAGTTAGAAAGTTCCATATCTAAACTTGATGATTCTAAATTAAAAAAAAGATTTAGTGAGATAAAAGAAAAAGCAAGAAATACTAAAGATGATGAGATAGATTCATTTATAGAGAATAATCTTTCTGAAGTATTTGCAATTGTAAGAGAAGCTGCTAAAAGAACTTTGAATCATAGACATTTTGATGTACAGATTCTTGCAGGGATTGCACAAACTCAAGGTAAGTTAATAGAACTTAGTACAGGTGAGGGAAAAACGTTAGTTGCTACTCTGTCTTTGATTTTATATTCATTATTTGGAAAGGGTTCTCATTCAGTTACAGTAAATGATTATCTTGCAAAAAGAGATGCACAATGGTGTGGATATATATATACATTTTTAGGTTTAAGTGTAGGAGTTATTACATCAGAGAGTTCATTTAAATTTGCATCTTTTGATGATTTGAAAAATAAAGGATGGAAAGATAGTGATATAGAGAAACTATTTAAATCAAATGAACATAAATTAAATGATACACACGGAGATCTTCTAGTAGAGTGTTCTAAAAAAGATGCATATAATGCAGATATTACTTATGGTACCAATAATGAATTTGGATTTGATTATTTGAGAGACAACCTTGTTTTTTCAGCTGATGATTTTGTTCAAGGGGATTTGTTTTTCTGTATAGTTGACGAGGCAGATTCCGTATTAATTGATGAGGCTAGAACTCCTCTTATCATATCTGATCCAGTTGAAAGTGAGACTTCCAAATATATTCAGTTTGCAAATATGGTAAAGAATTTAGAAAAAGAAAAGGATTATGTAACGGATGAAAAAACACAATCAGTAACATTTACTGAAGAGGGAATAGATAAGATAGAGGGATTATTAAATGTAGATGATATATGGAGTGATTATTCTACAACTTATCATTTAGAAAATGCTATAAAGGCAAAAGAATTTTTCATAAAAGATGATGAATATATAGTAAAAGATAACAAGGTTGTTATAGTAGATGAATTCACTGGAAGATTAATGCCGGATAGGCGTTTCTCAGAAGGGTTACATCAAGCAATTGAGGCTAAAGAAAATGTTGAGATTTTACAAGAGAGTAGAAATCTTGCAACAATAACATTCCAAAATTATTTTAGGCTTTATAAGTATCTATCGGGAATGACAGGTACTGCACTTACAGAAGCTGAAGAGTTTTTCAAAATTTATAAACTTGAGGTTATTGTAATACCTACGAATAAACCTAATATTAGACAAGATTTTCCAGATAGAGTATATAGAAACAGAGATGCAAAATTTAGAGCTGTTATAAATGAGATTGTAGAAGTTCATAAATCAGGAAGACCAATGCTTGTTGGGACTACATCTGTTGAGACATCAGAATATTTGTCTAGGATGTTATCAAGTAATGGAGTGAAGCATACAGTATTAAATGCAAAATATCATGAAATGGAGGCTGAGATTATTTCTCATGCAGGTGAAATGGGACAAGTTACAATTGCAACAAATATGGCAGGTCGTGGTACAGATATTGTATTGGGAGATAAAGTTCAAGAGCTTGGAGGATTGCATATTATTGGTACTCAAAGACATGAATCCAGAAGAATTGATAATCAGTTACGTGGAAGAGCTGCAAGGCAAGGGGATCCAGGATCTACAAGATTTTATGTATCTATGGATGATGATTTAATGAGAATTTTTGGTGGAGATAGTGTAGCAAAAATTCTTGGTGGAGTAGGTATTAGCGAAGATTTACCAATTGAATCTAAAATTATTACGAGACAAATTGAGAGTGCTCAAAAAAAAGTTGAGTCATATAATTTTGATATTAGAAAATCCTTAGTAGAATATGATGATGTTTTATCTAAGCACAGAGAAATAGTTTTTATGAAGAGAAGGAAATTTTTAGAATCACTAACAGATACTAAATTTGATTATATACAGTTAGTTATGGATAAGATGAATACTCAAATATCTATGATTGTTGACTCTCATTCTAGTGGACATGACGTTTCTTTGAATGATTTTGGAGATATTCTAACTGATTTTTATGCAATAGTACCGAAAGAATTCTTAGAAGAGTTGTTATCTCACTCATCAGTCAATACAGATGAATGGATATCCCTTATTTTTGAAAACAAAAAAGTTGTGATAAAGGAAAAAGTGATAGATCAGTTATTATTAGTTGTAAAAGAGGCTTTAGAAGAACAAAAAAATATATTTACTGATGAGATATTTAGACAAATTATAAAAGATTTATATCTACAAATATTATCATATCTTTGGACTGATCATATTGATGCAATGAATTATCTAGAAAGAAGTATTAGACTTCAAGGATATGCACAAGTAGATCCACTTGTTGCTTACAAAAGAGAATCATTTGTTATGTTTGATAAATTTATTAACACGGTAGATTATGATTTTGTAAGAAGGGTTTTATATGTACAAAAAGTGGAAGTAGAAAATACTGTGATGGCTCAAAATTTAAATAATGATACATCGTTAAATTCAGGTAATGTTAAGGTGAGTAGAAACGCTCCCTGTTTCTGTGGCTCAGGGAAAAAATATAAAAACTGTCATGGTAAAAATCAATAATCACTCTAGATTTTTATAATACAATTTTTTTTCTGTATACATATTTTCATCTGCTTTTTTTAATGTTAATTCAAAATTATGTGCATTTTCATTTGATATTGCAAATCCAGATGAAAACGGAATATTTTCTATTTTGGATTGCTCTTTTAAACGATTAATAATGTCAGTAGAGATTTTTGATATATCATTCGTTTCAGTAATTAAAATAATAAATTCATCTCCTCCCATTCTTACTATAATATCATTTGGTCTCGTGTGATATTTTAACATATGTGAAAAATTCAAAATGTATTGATCTCCTTTATGGTGTCCATATGTATCATTTATTTTTTTTAGATTATTTAAATCTAGTGCAATTATTGTAAAAGGAAAGTTATATTTGGATAAAGTTTCTAATTTCAATATTAATCTATTATCTAAATATTTCCTATTATACAAACCCGTAAGATGATCTATCTTATTTTCTCTTTCAAGCCTATTTACAAGTCTTTTAAGCTCCATATTTTCAGATTGGAGTTTTTCTATTAATTTATCTTTGTTAGTAATCATTTGAAGAATTGTAACATATTACATTTTAAAATTTTACTATATATGTAAATCTATAATTATATATTTTGATTTGAAAGAGCACATTAATTTTTCTGTTTTTTTTATAGCATAATTTATACTACCCTACTCCCAGATTAAAGATAATAATTATACTCAGTTTTGATTTGTAATTTTTAAATTTTGTAGAAATATAAATAATATAAATTACTAACATCAATGTTTTAAGATACTCTTCCCCATTATACCCATTATTCTATAGGGTATTTTTTATTTCTGATATAATGTAGTCAGTGTTATGGAGTTGTATATATTGTTAAATAATGTAAGAAGTGCTTTTAATGTTGGTTCTATCTTTAGAACTTCAGATGCTGTTGGTGTAAAAAAAATATATTTATCTGGATATTCTCCTTATCCACCTAATTTTAGATTAGAAAAAACAGCATTAGGTGCTACTAATTTTGTAAATTGGGAATATGAAAAAGATATATTCTCAGTATTGAAATATTTGCGTGAGCAAGAGATTCCTATTATATCTGCTGAGCAGACAGAAAAAAGTGTAGACTATAGGGATATTAAATATCCAAAAAGACTTTGTCTTGCAATGGGGAATGAAGTATCAGGAATAGAGGATGAAATATTGAAAGATTCAATGTCAGTAGTAGAAATTCCAATGTATGGTAAAAAAAATTCATTAAATGTTTCTGTTGCTTTTGGAATACTTGTATATCATATAAAAAATAATATGTAGTGTGTTTTTATTTTTGGCAGATAAATGATAATATAAATACTGTGTCATTTAATATTACAACATATACTGGGCTTAAGATTGATCTCCTAAATATCAAAGAAAAGGATATTAATATAGAAGATATTGCTCATTCAATTAGTATGATTGTGAGATTTAATGGGCATATAAAATTCTTTTATAGTGTTGGACAACATTGTATATTTGTATCAGAAGCTTTAAAAGATAATGGTATGGATATAAAAATGCAGTTATGTGGTCTTTTGCATGATGCATCTGAAGCATATTTCCAGGATATAATTACACCATTAAAGCATTCTGGATTAGTTGATGTTTATAGACAAAAAGAAGAAGAAGTATTTAATACAATATTACAAAGATTTGGTATAGATATCCCTACAGAAAATGAAAAGAAAAATATTAAGAGTGCAGATAAATGGATGTTTTTAAATGAAAATAGGGTTCTTAGAAATATCATTAGTGATGATCCTGGATATGGATTTATATTTAAACCTGATATTAAAGAAGAATCATATTTTAGTGTAGAAGAAAAATATGTATCTTTCTTTAATAAATTATTGAGATTATATGAGCAAAATAGATAAAGCAATTATTAGAGTTATAGATTTATATAAATCATATGATAAAAATACTGTAAAGGCAGTTGATGGCGTTTCATTTGAGGTACTGGAAGGTGAGATCTTTGCGCTTCTTGGTCCTAATGGAGCAGGGAAAACAACTACTGTAGAGATAATTGAAGGAATTCATAAAAAAGATAAAGGTGAAGTTTTTATAGGTGATTTTAATATAGATAATAATATGCAAGATATAAAACATATAATAGGTGTTACTCTGCAGAGTAATAATTTTTTCCCATATCTTACTTTAATAGAATTACTAAATTTGTTTGGTCATTTTTATGATCTTAATATTAATGCAGTAGAGTATCTAGAGAAAGTTGAATTAATGGATAAGAAAGATACATATTTTACTGAATTATCTGGAGGACAAAAACAAAGATTTGCTGTTGCTCTAGCATTGATTAATGATCCTAAAATTTTATTTTTAGATGAGCCTACAACAGGACTGGATCCCCAATCTAGAAGACATTTGTGGAGTATTATAGAAAATTTAAAGAAAGAAGGAAAAACTATTTTTCTTACAACACATTTTATGGATGAGGCAGAAACCTTAGCGGACAGAGTTGCAATAATGGATTCGGGGCATATTCTTGTTATCAATACACCAAGAGTATTAATTGATAATTTAATAAAGACTGGATTTAGTAAGAAGATAGTATCTGATAATAGAGCTAATCTAGAAGATGTATTTATTAATATGACTGGCAAACACCTAAGAGAATAAAATATATGAAAAGGATTTATTACTTTACAATTGCAAGTTTAAAGATGACTATGAGAAACAAGTCTAATATTTTTTGGTCTTTGTTTTTTCCATTAGTTATCATGTTGATATTTGGACTGTTTAATACAAATGTAGGTAAAACCAATATAAATGTTGATATTTTATCTAATAAAAGTACTTCCCCTATAGCTAGTGAATATAAAAATATTTTTACAAAAATAAAGGGAGTATCTCTTATAAATGATAATAATGTCTCCAGTGCTAGAAATAAAGTAAAAAATGGAAAGATTGATCTTTTAATAATGTTTACTAGTAAAAATGTTAAACCTGTATGCACTGGAAAGGAAATGTGTCCACTTGTTGGGAGTACAAATAGATCTATGATAGCATTACCTATACCTCATTATTTTATTCATTCTGTAAATGTGACCTTTTATTCAAATAAAAATGATCAAACATATCCATATATTCGTTTGCTAATAGCTAATATTAAAAATCAAGTTTTATCAAAAGAATTAGGTAGTCATTCACCTATAACATTTTCTGAGAAAAATATTTCAGGACAAGGACTTAGTTATATAATATTCCTTACTCCTGGTATTGTAGCTCTGGCAATCATGCAAGGAGTACTTTTTGCAGTAGTAACAATCCTAATAAGTTATAGAGATTTAGAAATTCTAAGGAGGATTTCTGTGACGCCATTTAAAAAATCAGATTTTATTGTTTCTTTATCTATTACTAGATTAGCATTTGCAATTATTCAGGCTGCAATACTTATAGCTGTAGCAAAACTTGTTTACAATATCTCTCCTATTGGAAGTTTTGTAGACCTTGCATTGGTAATAATTGTAGGTGCTCTAATGTTTATAATGCTTGCATTAATTATATCTTCAGTTGCAAATAAAGTAGAAACTGCTATGCCTATTACTAATGTAATAACACTGCCTATGATGTTTCTATCAGGTTTATTCTTCCCTATATCTACTCTTCCTTCATGGCTTTCAGATATTAGTAAATATTTCCCTCTAACATATCTTATTAATGCAATAAGAGGTATCTATGTTAATGGATATAATTTGCCTCATCTAGGTGGAGATTTTTTAGGAATGGGAATATGGATAGTTATATTCTTTATTGTTAATATATTTGTTTTCAAGTGGGAATAGATTAAACTTTATCAATTACTTCCTTTACAGTATTATTTATCTGGTCTATAATTTTTCCTATTTTATCATGTTCAAGGTTATGAATATCAATAACAGAGATATATTTTTTATTTTGTATCTCATAAATCACTATATTAGTTATTGCAGCAGATCCAGCTATTGGATTTTCATCAATTACATTTAAAGCATATGAAAGATTATAAAAGCCCAATATATAGTATTCATTAAAATGTTGTTGTAACTTAGTATTTGCTAGATCCTTCATGTTCATATCAAATATTGGGGTAAATCCCATTTTTTGAAATTCAGTTTGTAATCTACGTTTTAATTCATCTGTAGGTAAATTTGTTTCTTTTGTAAATCCTATTTTCTTGTGCATATATATAATATACGTTATTGTTTTCATTTTGTAAATACTACGTATTGATCAATACACACTATTGTAATGTTTAGATATATATAGTACCATATAGTCATGAATAGTCCAATAAAAGACAATATAATGTATACGCCAGATCAAGTGTCTCAAATGTTACAGGTTAGTACTAATACTGTATATTCTCTAATAAACAAAGGAGATATTATTGCAAAAAAATTAGGAAGAGTATATCGTATTCCTAGAAGTTCCATATTCTTTGTTTTTAGTGGAATGGATTATGATATCTACCAAAAAGAGAAAGAGGATAAAAAGAATATAGATAAGATACAAAGTGAATTATCTCTAGTTAGAAAATCTCTATAATTTTATGAAAGTTTTTTTAGACACTGATGTTATCATTTCATCTTTCCTGTCATCTTCTGGAGCATCATATTATTTAATAAATGAAAGTTTAAATATTACGGAATTTTATATATCCAACTTTTCAGTTAAAGAAATAGAAATAGTTACTAAAAGACTGAAAATTCAAAATAAACTTAAAGATTTAAAGTCTAAATTAAATGTTACTGATTTAGACTATAAAAGTAGTGATATAAAAAAACTTTTTGGAAAATATGTTTATGATATTAATGATGCACATATAGTAATAGCAGCAAAACAATCTCATTCCAGATTTTTATTAACATATAATATCAAAGATTATGATCTGAATTTAATAAAAAAAGATTTAGATATTACTATCTTAGAACCTGGTGTATTTATACAATATTTAAGAAGTATTGAAAATTGAAAAACCATTATTATCCCAACAGAAATATTTAAATATAAGTAAACTATCAATTACAGACTAATGAAATTTATGCATTGCTATCTCTTTAAGATTTATTATGTTTTATGAATTTGTTAAATATATATAACCAATACATGTACTAGTAAGGAAACTTTAAAATTGATACAATGCTTGTATGTTTAATATAGAATATATAAGGAATCACAAAGATGAATACCTTATCAATATAAAAAAAAGAAGTCTTAATATCAATTTAGATTCAATTTTAAAATTACATGATGAAAAATTAGAAATACAGAAAAATTTTGATGATATTCAAAAAAGAAGAAATGATATTGCAGACAAGATTAAAACAGATTTATCATCAAAAGATAAATTATCTAGGCAAGGAAAAGACTTAAAAATTAAATCTTTAAAAATACAGGAAGAATTGCAAATAAAATCAGATCTACTTTATAGAAAATTACTAGAGCTTCCCAATTTAATTTCAGATGATATGCCTGAAGGTATAGATGAGAGTGGTAATATAGAAGTCAAAAAGGTAGGTAGAATGCCTAAATTTGATTTTAAAATATTAGACCACATAGATCTAGGTATAAGGAATGATTTAATAGATATTGATAAATCAGCGAAAGTATCAGGTTCAAGATTTTATTACTTAAAAAATGATTTAGTTTTATTACAATTTGCCCTATTTAATTTTGTTTTATCTAAACTGATATCTAAAGGATTTACTCCTATAATACCCCCTGAATTAGTAAAAGAGAGAGCTCTTTTTGGAACTGGATATTTTCCATTGGAAGAAGACCAAATATATAAATTGGAGAGTAAGAATATTGAAGATAAAAATAACCTTTATCTGATAGGTACATCAGAGGTTCCTCTTATCTCTTATCATCAAGATGAAATTTTAGATGAAAAAGATTTACCAATTAAATATATTGGTATATCTCATTGTTTTAGATCTGAGGTTGGTTCGTGGGGAAAAGATGTAAAAGGAATAAAAAGAGTACATCAATTTGAAAAGATTGAAATGGTTGTTTTCTCTAATGAAGATGATTCATATAGTATACAAGAAGAATTGTTATCTATAGAAGAAGAAATCCTAAATGATCTAAATCTTCCATATCATGTTTTGAATATGTGTACTGGAGATGTAAGTATGCAGACTTATAAAAAATATGATGTAGAAGTATATGTCCCATCAGTAAATGAATATGTGGAAGTAATGTCTAATACTAATACTATTGATTATCAATCACGAAGGCTTAATATTAGATATAAAGATAAAGAAAATGGTAAAATAAAATTTGTACATACGCTAAATGCCACCGGTATAACTAATACTAGACCATTGATTGCTATAATGGAGAATTTTCAAACGAAAGATGGTAGAATTAAAGTACCTGATGTATTAGTATCTTTTATGGGAAATAAAGAATTTATTGGAGAAAACATATAATGGAAATAAAATATGAGACTCAAAATTATATACTAACTGATGCAGAAAAATCATTTATTAATGATAAACTGCAATCTTTAAGACATTTTTTAGATAAAGATACTGTGGTTTATGTAAAAATCATTGAAGAAAAAACGAAACTTTACAAAATTGAAATTTCCTTAACATATAATAATATACATATTAGAGCATTAAAGAGTGGGTCTAAATTTTATGACTTAGTTGAACTTACTATACATACATTAAAATCTAATATAGAAAGAGTACATGATAAGAGTCATGATTATTTTGAAGGGAAAAAATCTTGGACTGATTTTGAAAATGAAAATATTGATGATAAATCATTTGAAGATTATAGACCTATTATAAAGGTAAAAGAATATTCAGATAATACTCCTATGCATCCTCAAGAAGCCATTGAAAGAATGACACTGCTGGGTCATAAATCATTTTTATTTAAAAATATTGAGACTGGGAAATATGCAATGGTTTATATAAGGGATGATGGAATAAGTTTTGGTCTTATTACTCCTAAAGATCTATGATTTATGAAGTAGTAGAATACTAATAAATGTATCAATTGAGTGAGTAATCCCAGAATTTATAAAAGATATACCATGTATATAGAGTGGCATGTATAAAAGTAAAGGATAAATAAATATCAGTATAAAAATAAATACCAGAAAGGATGAAAGGAAATTGATTAATGCATTTTTTATTAGAAATTTCCTTACCAATATAAAGGTAAATATTCCAAGTATTAAAGCAATAGGATAATCAGTATATACTCGTTGTATAAGATTAAAAAATATTTCTATGTTCATATTAAAAATATGTATTTGCAGGGTAAGGAAGTCTAACAGAAAGATATGATAATAGATCTTTTGTAAGAGTTGCTAGTATTAGTAAAATAATAAATGTTACTATTATATCAATAAACTTGACATTTTTTCCTTTTATAATAATTAATATACCATATAGTAAAAATGCTATACCCCAAAATATCTTAGTTTCTATTATGGCAAAAAAATTAAATGAAGATAAAATAATAAGTATACCAATGGTAATTAATAGATAAGCTCCATTCTTTAGTTTTTTATCATTATTTTCAATAATTGGTTCTTGTTTCACTTTGCTGATATCTGATGGCATAATTAATGCAAGAATAATATAAATTAATATTGAAAGTCCTCCAGCTAATATTCCTAATACAAAAATCACTCTGATTACAGTAACATCAATTGTAAAATAATCTGATAATCCTGCACATACTCCAAATATTAATTTGTTATTTAAATTTCTTTGAGGCATATTTAATGATGATATTTCTTAGATACTATTATAAAACCAAGTACAATTAATAGAATTCCCCAAAATATGCGAGAATCTATAAGCATATGAAAAACACTAAACTGAGATAGAATAATCAGAAGACCTGCAATCATTACTATGTAACCTAGCTCTCCGTGTCTATGATCTAAATTAAATTCATCAGTTTTCTTTTTATCATTTTTCATATTTAAATTATATCTCAATATTTTTATTTATTCAACAAAATTTATTTATTTATCTTAACTTCAGACTTTCTATTTATTCAGTATCATATTGATTTCTCTCCTACTTTTTCCTATGTGTTGAAGTAGTAGTTCTGTAATTGTTAATGCAGTTTCTTTTTCTGCTTCAATTATATATTCTACTCCTGATTCTTTTAATATATCTTTATGTTTTTCTAAATGAGATCTTGCTATAATTTTAACCTTAGAATTAAGTTGTTTTGCTATTTGAGTAATTTTATAATTGACTTCAATGCTTGGAGTTGTAATAATAAGTATCTTCGCATTTTCTATATTAGCAAGTTTTAATATATCCATAGAATCTGCATCTCCATAAATAAAATTTACTATTTTATCATTCTTATTTGATTCCAAAATGTTTTTATTGAAATCAATAACATAACATTTTATTTTATTTTGTTTTAATATATCAACAATAGTTTTTCCAACTCTTCCATATCCTGCAATTATTATATCTGCTTTTTTATCTTCTGTAATATTTGGAAGAGGTGTACTGCTAAATATATGATCTGGTATATATGGTAGTTTTTTTAGAAAGTTTTTAGATTTATGATAAAGTTCAATGTTATTTTTTATTATATAAGGAGTTGTTATCATAGTTAGAATTGTTATAGAGAGAAGAATGTGATATCCATAAAGGGATAGTAGCCCTGAAGAATATGCGATAGTTCCTATGACAAAAGAAAATTCTCCAGCACCATATAGATTTGATGATATTATAGATGAGACTAATGAATGGTATTTTTCTGTTCTAAGAATTGTAAATGTTACTATATATTTTATAAAGGATATAATTACTGCAAGTATAACAATATATATAATATTTTCTATAAGAAATATTATTGGAATAAGAGATCCGATCAATACAAAGAAAAACACTGAAAATATATCCTTTAAAGGTTTTATTTCATAAGTTACTTGGTGTTTTAAAATACCTTTAGATATAATAAGCCCTGCTATAAATGCAGCTATAATTGATGATATTCCTACAAAGTGTGATATGAGTATGATAATAAATAATATAGACACACTTGCAAGTAGCATTAATTCTCTTATTTCTGTTTTTGCTATTTTATCAAGTATGTATGGAATAAAAATTAATCCTAAATAATATATTACTATTAATACGATTATACTTTTGAGTATTGCTATAATAATTGGAATTGCTATACTTCCTCCACCGTGTATAGTTAGATTTGTTATAAAAATTATTACTGGTATTGCAAGTATATCTTGTAACATTAACCATGCAGTAGTAATTTCTCCCTCCATTGAGTAATTCCTTTCTAGGTCTTTTAATACCTTTGTAACAATAATTGTTGAACTCATTGATAGAGCAATTGCTATAATAATTGCATCTTCTAGTGCTATATGAAATATTGATATTATAAGAATAGATAGTATGCTTCCTATAAAAACTTGAATTATGGATCCTTTAATAATGTCATTTTTATAAGATCTTATTTTGTCTATTGAAAAATCTGCCCCTGATGAGAAAACAAGAAGAGCTACTCCAATATATGCAAGTGATTGTATCTCATTTTGTGAATGTGTTATTGATGTAATAATGGACCCTATTGTAAGTCCAATCAATATATATCCTACAGTTATATATTGATTGAATTTACTTGCTATAAAACCACCAATAACAGCTAGAGATAAAATGATTGTAATATATAAAATTGCAGGATTCATTACAAGAGATTTTATATTAAAGTATACCCTTTATCAAGAAAATGTATTGGCTAATACAAGATTGTTGCTCAAATAAATATTCAGACCAATGGTAATTGCACTGAATGTGATAAAGATGGTATAAGTCAAATAGAATTGGATAGAATGAAGGTAGAATTCACAGATTCTGTCAGGGTAATAATATTACAATTACTACACTATTTGAAGCAAGGTATACTCAAATATCTTTTTATATCATGATGAGTTTCTTTTGCTATTGATGAATATTTTTTAGACATATATCTGCTTTGTTAAGTTATGCAGTCATCACAGTGTTTTTCTAATTAGTTAGTTGAGCATACTCATATAAGTTTAAAAATAAGTGCAAACGCTACGCTGATTAAAATTAAACCACTTAGAGCCTCACTTAATTTGCCTATCTTTTTCCCTAACTGGTGTCCAAGTTCAAGACCAATTAATGCTAGCACAACACTTGTACAGCCAATAACGGCTGCTGACAATAATAGAGGTTCTTTATGAGTCCCTAAACTAAACCCAATAACAAGATTATCTATGCTAAGAGCTAACCCAGCCATAATTAACTTAAAATTATTTTTAACTACTACTTTTACTTCTTTAGTATCATCATCTTTAAAAGATCCCACTAACTCGTAAACTCCAGCCAACAATAAAAGACCGCCACCAATATAATTGGCATATGATCCAAATAAATTTGAAATTTGTTTTCCTATAATTAAGCCAATTATTGGCATGCCTGTTTCAAATAATCCAAATACAATTGCAATCTTGGTTCTAACTGACCGACTCACACCGCTCATTCCAATAGCAATAGATGCTGCAAAGTTTCCCAAGCCAACAGAGATGCCTAATAGTAGAAGTGTTAAAAGGTTATTCATATTTTCTTCCTATGATCTATTTTTTTTGTTTTATCCATTCTTTAGGGCTATTAAAGATTGAAGTGATTCATTTTCTGTAAGTTTGTCGCTCCCAAGTACTCTGTTAACATCTTCTACTATTTGCTGGTCCTGGAAATAATGATGACGATCAGCCCAAATATGACCTGCTTGCTCTAGGTCAACAGCCCGATCTGTTTGCCAGTAGAATACATTGACCCTATCTGTAATCGTTTTATTTATCTTTCCTAAGTCTATGTTTTGCTCTGGCATTATTGAGTATATCTTTTAACTTCATCAACTAATTGTGAAAGAGAAGTCTCCATTTTTATTATATATCCATCAGCCCCATTATCATATGCTTCATTAATAACTACGGGTGTATCTAGGTTTGTTATCATTACAATTTTTTTTGTACTGTCCTTTTCTTTCATTTTTTTTAATATATCAATTCCAGATGAATCTTGTAGTGTTATATCTAGCAAAGTAAGATCTGGATTTTCTTTTGAAAATAAATCTAGCCCCATCTCACCTGTAGGAGCTTCAATAACTTCAAATCCTGAATATTGAAGTTCTTTTTTATATATATCTCTTATATCTTTTTCATCCTCAACTATTAAAATTTTGCTCATAATGGAATCTGTATTTTAAATGTTGTACCCACACCTTCAATTGATATTATTTTTATATTACCCTTATGTGCCTTAATAATAATATTAGATATATAAACACTTAATTTTTTTGATTGTAATGTTTGTATAGATTTAAATATATCATCTTCTTCATCAAATATATTTTTTATATCTTCTTTGGTCATTCCTACTCCATTATTCTTAACTTCAATTGTTAAAGTTTTCTTTAATATAAAGGAATGTACACTAACATTGGATTTTGCATTATAAATTGCACTTTGTATTATATTTGCTATAGCAATTTTAATTTTATCAGAATCAAATATTCCCGTTTTATTTTTTTCTATGTCATTTTGATTATTGACAGAAATTCCTCTAACCCTTCCTGTACCTTTCATTTCCATTACTATGGCATCTATAAAATCAAATATATTATTTTGTGATGGATCTATGCTAATTGAGTGATTTTGTAGTAGTACTATATTGAGCAAATCTTCAATTAAAAGTCTGAGTTTTTCTATATTCTCAGTAATAGTTTCTAAATATTCTTTTTGATCCTTGTTAATTTTTCCTGGTCTTTCATTCGTTAAAAGTTCTAAATATCCATTTATAATACTAATAGGTGTTCTGAGATTATGTGATGCTATATTTACAAATTCATTTTTAACATCATTTAATTTCTCTTCCTCTTTTGTTTTAATAATAGTGTTATATAAAACATTTTGTGTATTTTTCAGTGTTTCAGAGAGCCATCCGGTGATTATTGCAAGTGCTAGTATTAAAAATATCTTTACTAGAAGAAAAAGAGGGTTTATGTTTGTATATATCATAAATGCAGCATATGTAAATGATGCTGTTACTCCTTCTGCGAAAGATGCATTAATTCCATATTCTATAGTATCAAATGCTATTGATAGGAATATAAAGAGATATAAATCTGTATTTAAAAGTCCAGTGAATGCAAGCAGTATAATAATCAAAGCACCATCTATTGCAGATACAATTGCTCCAACAGTATCTGCTGGGAGTTTTCCTGTTACTGAAAGTATTGTCCCTATATTTCTATAAATTTCAGATATTAAAAATATAAGGATAATAATAAATAAATCTTGATAACTTACATGAAAATATATTGCAGATAAGAATAATAAAATTTTGATTATAATTCTTGTGAAAATTACTGATGCAACAGGTGTAGATATTGCATAATCTGCTTTAGTTATATTAAAGAATTTTTTTAACATGATCTTTATTTATAAGAGTATCTCAATTTTAAATCGAAGTAAAGTTAAAGACTTTCAAGTGATGATATTACATTTTGTATAGGGAATTTAATGATGACCTCTGTTCCTTTATTTTCCTCAGATTTTATATCTATTGATCCTGTTTCTAGATTAATAATTGTTTTTACCATATACAATCCTAATCCTATTCCCTCAAAATTGGACACTAAAGGATCTCCTGCCTTAATATATTGATCAAAGATATTTTTTAATTTATCTTTTGCTATTCCTATACCATAATCTTTTATTCTTATTTCTAGATTATTGATGTCAGATGATAAATGTATTTCTATTGATGAATTATTCTTAGAGTATTTAATTGCATTATCTACAATATTTTCAATGATCAGTCTAAATCGATATTGATTAGCTTCAATATCTGGAATTTGACTATGTTCTATTATTTGAATATCAATTTTTTTTGCTGTTGTCTTTTCTTTAAATGAATCTATTATATCTTTAATGATTTGTTTTGGATGAATAGTTGTTTTCTCTTTTTCTTCTCCTATTGTAAGTATACCCAATATTTCTTCTGTTATATTTGATAATATATCAATATTTGTTTTTATTAAATCAAGATATTTATGCTGTACTCCTATATCAGATTCTGTTTCCATTAATTGGAAGTATCCTCTAATAGTTGCAAGTGGTGTTCTAAGATTATGTGATGCTATTGCAGTGAATGCATTTTTCAGATCTTCTACATCTTTTGATTGCATTACATCAATTTGTGAAGTTACTGTATCTTGTATTTTAAATATTTTTTTTGTAATTAAATAGTTTAAAATTCCCACAAATATTATAATGACAGATCTTATTGCATAATAATTAAAATTGCTTACAAAATAGACTGAAAGATTCAGGAAAAAATATGATATACCTATAACAATACCTTCAATTAGTACAGATTCATAATCATACATCAATGAATTGAAGAAAAGAGATAACAGTATTAATATATATCCTCCATTTAATAACATTTGGGAGTTATATATTATAAAAAGTATAATAAATCCTTCTATAATTGAGAGTATAGATCCTATTATGATTTTATCTTTATTATATTTATATATCAGTATTGTTCCACTGATTTTTATGAGTTCATTGAATATAATAGAGAGTATTATTAGATTTATGATGCTACCAATTATAATATTGTGTGTATAACTGAGAAATATGGGTATAAATATTAGTAGCAGAGCTATTCGTACTATATGAATAATTAATATATCTTTGGGCAATTTTAATTTCATATATTTATTTTATCTCTTTTATAATTTTTTTTGCAGTTTTTGTCCAGCTATATTTTTCTATCAGATTCCTATTGTTTTTTATGAGTTCATCTCTTTTATCATTATTAGTATATAATAGATTTAATGCTTTTACTACTGGCATAATGCTTTTTGGATTCACAAAAATTGTCTGTGTGTCATCTAATATTTCTCTAAATACATCAATATTACTACATATTATAGGAACTCCAACATAACATGCCTCAAGTATTGGTAGACCAAATCCCTCATCAAAACTAAGAGTAACTAGAGCTATTGAATTTTTTAAAAGATATAATTTCTCCTGTTCTTTTACAATACCCAGAGGTTTAATATATTTCTTTTTTCTTTTTATAAGTGCGCTACTATTTTCTGGTACTCCTATTAGTACCAGTTCTGAGCTATTCTTAAATCTCTTTTTATATTTTATAAAGGCATTTACCAATCCTCTAATATTTTTATGTGGTTTATCATTTCCTATATATACGAAATAATCACTTTGTATATTATAATTCTTTCTAATATCTAAGCTTTCCATATTTGATATCTTAGGCATTGTAATTCCAGCTCCTATAACTTTTATTTTTTTACTCTTGATATTTATATAAGATAAAATATCATTCTTTGTTGCATTTGTAAGAGTAAAGATTTTTTTTGCGTGATTTATGCTCCATTTTAAATGTATTGCGTTATATAATCTGTATTTGAAGCTCACAAATTTTGGATTTTTTACTCCAATAATATCGTTAACTATTAATATATATGGCACTCCAATAAAATATACACTTCCAAATATATCTGTTATAAACAGGTTTAATTTAAATCTCTTAAGTTCCTTTTGTAGAGTAAATTGAGATAATGGACTTTGTGTTTTTGATTTTATTGTAACTACTTTTACGTTTGTTAACTTGGAATATTTATCTTTGTATTTTCTATATACATTATTATTGTTAAATATTAAATAGTATATATTACTTTTATCTCTTTTAATTATTTCGGGGATAACAGATTTAATATAGTTTCCTATACCGGTAGGTTTCTCTTCTATTGCTCTACAATCAATTCCTATGTATTTCATATCTTTCAATATAATCTATAAAACATGTAAGTATATCATAAATTTGCTAGTTTTCGTAGTTTTTATGATAGCTATAAGCACTTGATATTATATCTGTAATACTGTATTTTGGCTCCCAGAGTAATGTATTTTTAGCTTTACTAAAATCTGCAATTAGTATACTAGGGTCTCCTTCTCTTTTATCTCCAATACTAAAATTTACTTTTTCCCCTGTTACTTTTTCAACCTCTCTGATAATTTCAAATATAGAATATCCCTTGTTTGCTCCAAGATTAAATATATTACTTTTTTTGTTGCTTATTAGATATTCAAGTGCTAATACATGAGCATTTGCAAGATCATTAACATGTATATAATCTCTTATACAAGATCCATCTTTAGTATCATATGTATTTCCATAAACTGTGAATTCATTATTGTTTAGTATACTCTTAATTATTAAAGGAATGAGATGTGTTTCTTTTTTATGTGTTTCTCCTATTTTATATTTATCTGATGCTCCTGCAGCATTAAAATATCTCAAAGATACAGATTTAATTCTAAATATTTGATCATAAAATTTTAATATTTTCTCATATGAATATTTAGTAAATCCATATACATTTATTGGTTTTTTTATATCTCCTTCTTTTATTGGTACTCTTCTAGGATTTCCATATACCCCAGCAGATGATGAAAATACTATATTCTTTATATTATTTTCTTTCATAAAATCCAGTATATCTACTCCTGTACATATATTTGACCTTATATATAAAGAAGGATCTTTCATACTTTCTCCTACCTGTATCAATCCTGCAAAATGAATAATCCCATCAATTGATCCCTCTTTGTCAAATACATACTGAAGATTTTCTTTATTAATATCTAATCTATATAGTTTTACATCCTTGACAATATTTTTACTTCCTTGAGATAAATTGTCTACAACTATAGGTATATATCCTCTATCTTTGAACTGTGCTGAAGTAACAGATCCTATATATCCTGCACCACCTAAAATTAAAACTTTTCTCATATCTTTCTAATTCAACTAATTTTATTACTTTATTATGTAGGATTTATATTTTTTGTCAATCAAATTGTATGGGGCACATATATCAACATCTTATATGGATATAATGCATAAGATGTTGACATATGTCACCAATTTTGATACAATTTTAGTGCTTATTTAATATGAAAGTATGGATACAGATTCTAGTCAAATAAAAGTAACAATACCTAAGGTTACAAAAGGTTTATTAACTGAGAAAGCTCAGTCAATGGGTCTTAGTTTAACTAATTATGTTAAAAACCTTCTATATACAGATATAAAAGAAAGTACATATCCTGAATATGTTGCATCTAAAATGGTTGATAAATCAGTGAAAGAGGCTATATTTCTTAGTGAAAATGGAGAATTGAAATCTTTTAGCACTATTGATGAATTAGATAAATTGGTAGACTCAGTAGATGCAAATTAAAATTCAAAAATCTTGTCTTAGAAAACTGAATAAATATAAGAAGAAAGATATACATAGATATAGAAGGATATTATTAAAGATTGAATTATTTAAAACTGATATCAATAATTCATCATTAAGAGTTCATAAATTAACAGGTAAGTATGGTAATTATTGGAGTTTTTCAGTAGAAGAAGATTTAAGAATAATTTATATTTATAAAGATGAAATTACTTTTGTTGATATAGGAACTCATAATGAGGTGTATAGATGAATATAAAATTCTCTCAATTAAAGAATTTAAAGGAAATATTACTAATAAAACAGGTGGCGATTTGAACCCAACTGCAAATTAGTGCAAGTTCACGTATTTCCACCTTTATGATTATATCATATGTTTTGTAACCTTTTCATCTGGATGTGGTTTTAGTCGGATTTCGGAACTTTAAGTCTTACGATTGACCTCTTGTCGATGATGAGAATGAAGGTTATGTTAGCTTAAGTTGGTATTAAAGCATACATGGCTTTGCCTGGGAGTTCGGATCTGAAACCAGATTTGGCATTTTTCAATATTTTATCCTCTGGTAGATTGATCCACGGATCCATCCATTGATTATCATGGAAGACTAAGTAGTGTCCAACTGGATATGAAGAGGATCTTTCTATAAGTACTATTGAGCCATTCGAATAAATAGTCTTTCGCTTTTTGGGAACATAGTAATTTTTATAACTAAGACCGTAGCGATTCAACGCAGCTACCAGATCACTTGGACACCAACCATGTTTGACGCTATATTCTTTACCTAGAAAGATTACAGCTTGCTGGAAAGTCATATTGCAAATAAAGGCAAAGCAGGCGACGCCACAACCATAATCTAGTTCTTGGGTAATACTTTGTTTCATATCGCCATTATAGATTTTATAAATATATAAACAAGCGCAAATTAATAAACTTCCGAAGAAGTCCTGAGTTCAAATTTTTGGTTTGGTAATGAGCATAGCCCTATTTTAGAAACTAATGAGTTACTGTGGTTGTATATTACAAATTGGCTAGTACTTCAGTTGGATTTCTGAACTTTAAGCGATACCTAATTCTTTTTTAATCATGTCAAGGAGTTGATTTCTTGACTTACCTGTAAAGTTATGATCCGCTTTTAAATGATCAAATTTTATTCTGTCATCTAACTTTGTAAAATTTGTCATCTCGACAATCTCATCATCATCAGCTTTTATAACCACTAATTCTGTATTTTGGCTAAATAAATCAAAAGCTTTTATTAGATTTAAAGAACGTATACTACTCCAGTAATCACTTGGGATTAGTGTTGTGCTACTGTCCTTACGGGGTATTCTCGATACCCCATTGAAATCAAGCTTGGCGTCTGGCCTGTCAAAAACCTTAATCATTCTTTCTGCGTTTAAACTATCAGGAGGAGCTAAGAAAATAGATTTTCGAAATTTTAAGAGGGATAAAGCTGCTACAACACAACCCTGAGAATGAGCGATGAGATCAACTGTAGCTTTAGGGTTATTCTTTCTAACAGATCTGTAGACTTCAATTAATTTTTTAGTTTGAGTTCTTAGTGAACTAACTAACAGGGTATTATTTTTTGTGTCGATAGTGTTGTAGTCAAACATAAAGTGTTCTTCATTAGGTAGTACTTTTGCGATATCTGAAAATAAACCCCTATCATCTTTACCAACTCCAAAACCGTGAGAATAAATAATTATTTTGTTTGACATGCTTGTAATATATTATAAAAGATGGAAAAACTCAACTTAGTGTTTAGGTTATATACATAAATTTTACAAAAGTATAGTTTTTTCGTATAATTAAAATAGAATCAATATGAAGAGGAGCTTTTTAAGTTTATTCATAAATTTTAATTTTTCACTACCGATTTTCTTTAGTAATGAGCTATAAACTTTTTCATTTAGTATAATGGGCCTATTCAAGTAAGTGTTTTAATTCAAACGTTAAACATATATAATAATTACTATGAAATATGCTTTAGTACATGATGATTTATTTCAAAGGGGAGGTGCTGAAAATGTAGTATTTTCCTTTATTGATATATTAAAAAATCCATCTTTATTTACATCAATTGTAGATAAAAAGAAGTTTGCAGATATAGATAATCTATATACCTCTTTTATGCAAAAAATACCTTTTAAAAATGAATTGTATAAAAAAATGTTTTTTTTGTATCCCCTTGCTTTTGAATCATTTAATTTTGACAATTTTGATATTGTAGTATCTTCATCCACAAGATTTGCACATGGTATTATTACTCCACCCTCTACAATGCATATATGTTACATGCATTCTCCTTCTAGGTATATATGGGATATGGACTATATAAAGATGCAAAAATTATCTAAAGTACAAAAATTAGTAATTCCATTTATAGTATCATATCTAAGATTGTGGGATAGTGTAGCATCCAGTAGGGTAGATTTCTTTATAGCAAATTCCAGTTATACTAAAGATAGAATACAGAAGTTTTACAAAAGAGATAGCACTGTAATTCATCCTCCCGTTAACACTGCACATTTTGAAAAGGTAAAAAGTATAGGAAATGACAATTTTTTATATGTAGGAAGACTTGCAGAATGGAAAAGATTAGATATTGTTATTAAAGCTTTTAATCAGTTAAAAAAGCCTTTACATATTGTAGGGACTGGTGATAAAAAATATGTGAAAAAACTCAGAAGTATTGCAAATAAAAATATAGAATTTCTATCATTTCTAACAGATGATAAATTACTCGGAGAGTATGCAGGGTGCAGAGCATTAATATTTCCATCAAAAGAAGATTTTGGAATTGCTCCTATTGAAGCTTTAGCTTGTGGAAAACCAGTGGTAGCATTTGGAGTAGGAGGGGTACTAGATTATATGGTAGATGGCAGTACTGGGATACTATTTAAAAAACAAACTGTATCTTCACTGAAAGAGTCCATTGAAAGATTTGATGCAATGAGATTTGACGGCGATAAATTAAGAAGTATAGCATCCAAGTTTTCTGCCGATAAATTCAGAGAAAACATTGAGAATTTTATAGAAATATCATATGAAAAATACAAAAAAAATAGCTATAGTCACTGATTATCTAAATGTTTTTGGAGGTGCTGAACGTATGCTTTTAGGTATTATGGAAGCATTCCCTGATGCTACTATTTTTACTTCATTCTACAGAGAAGAGACTATGCTAAAATATTTTTCCCAATTTAGAGTAGTAGAGAGTAAATATTCTTATTTTTTTAAAAGATTTGGTAAATTTAGTACAATACTTTATCCCATAGCTTTTGAATCATTTAACTTTGAAGATTTTGATATTGTAATATCTTTGAGTTCTGCTTTTGCAAAATGCATTATAGTTCCAGAAAATGTAGTTCATATAGCATATATACTTACTCCTCCAAGATTTCTATATAATATGAATACTGCAACACAAGATAAATTTAAAAAATTAAAAATTCCCTTTTTAGTATTGAATAATTTTTTGAGATTGAAGGATTTTGAGGGAATAAACAGAGCTGATTTTGTGTTATCAATATCATTGGAAGTTCAAAAAAGAGTAAAGAAATTTTATAGAAGAGAATCTGTTGTAATATATCCTTTTGTAGATACGAATTTATTCAATGCAGACAAGACTTTTAAAGAGGAAGATTATTTTCTTGTAGTATCAAGACTTGAAAAATATAAGAATATAGAAATGGCAATAAGAGCATGTATTAGAGCAAATGTAAAACTCAAGATTATAGGAGATGGGTCTTTTAAAAAAGAGTTATTAAAAATATCTGATTCAGGGTATATTGATTTTGTAGGAAATGTAGATGATTTATCACTTATAAAATATATAAAACAATCTATAGCATTAATATTTCCTACAAATGAAGATTTTGGGCTTACTCCTATAGAAGCTCTAGCGTGCGGGAAGAGTGTTATAGCATTAAATAAAGGTGGAGTGAAAGAGACAGTAATAAATAAAAAAACAGGCTTATTTTTTAATGGTGAGAGAGAATTAATAGATATTTTGAGAAATTTTAATAGTAAGGATTTTGATGCTATTAATTGTAGAGAAAATGCATTACAATTCTCTAAAGATAAATTTCTTGAAAATTTAAGAGAATATGTGTTAGATAAAACTTATAAAGATCATGTTGTATAAAGTATTTACAAGAATATTAGATATTATAATTTCAATAATTGCAATTATTGTTTTTTCTCCTCTTATGATTGTCATAGCTATATTAATAAAGATTGAATCTAGCGGTCCTGTTTTTGCAGATGTACCAGAAAGAGTAGGCCTGCACTATAAACCATTTAAATTCTATAAATTTAGATCAATGATTGTTAATGCACACAGTCTATTAAGGGAAGATCCTAAATATAAAAAATTGTATCATGAATATAAAAATAATAATTATAAATTAAAAGATGATCCCAGAGTAACAAAAATAGGAAAATTCATCCGAAGATATAGCATAGATGAGTTACCACAATTTTTCAATGTATTTTTAGGAGATATGTCTATTGTGGGCCCTAGAGCTTATTATTTTGATGAACTTGAATTTTATATGAAATCCAATCCTGATTTTAAGAATCATATTCAAGAAATTACTAGTATAAAGCCTGGTATTACTGGTGTTTGGCAAATATCTGGGAGATCTGAGATACCTTTTGACAAAAGGATAGAGATTGATTTAGAATATTCTAGGAACAAGTCCATCAGAAAAAATTTAGTAATAATATTTAAAACTCCATTCGCAGTTTTATTAAAAAAGGGTGCATATTAGAATTATGGCTGTTATAAGTTTAGAAAAATATAGCAAAGCATCTCTTCCAATTTATAAAAAGAGTTGGTTTATTATGCTCATATCATCTATTATTTTGATAGTAGAATTTTTATATTTTTATCTTGTATCTCCTGTTTTTGCACTAAAGGGAAATTATGATTCCCTGAAAGGTGAAATTCATCAAATAGAATTATATAAATCGCATAAGGATCTTTCTGGAATAGAAAGTGTATTACCATCAGTTGTTACCACTATAGGAAAGATGAAAACTAATCTATTGCAATTATCATATGCAGGATATATCCCGTATCTTGATAATTATTATAACAATGGAATGTATATAGCCAATGGATCATATGATGTTATAAAAGCACTAAACCATATTACCCCATCACTTAATAAAATAGCTCCCTTACTTGGTTATAGTACGAAAACTACAGATAATGCACATCCACTTACTGGAAAACAAAAAATCTATGCAGTAATTCATGCTCTTCCGTCTCTTGCACCAGCTCTTCAGTCTGTATATCCAGATTTTGTTAATGCAAATGATAATATTCAAAAGATTAATCCTGAATATATTCCATCATCCATTACAAAAGGAAAAGGAATAAATATAGGATCTCTAAAGACATTTTTTGGTGGATTTGTAAATAATATACCAACATTTGATAAATCTATTACTGTTATAGAAAATGCATTGGGTGTTCCAACACCTACAAGATATCTTTTAATGTTCCAAAACTCTGGTGAAATAAGACCAACGGGAGGATTTATGACAGCATATGGTTTTGTGACATTTAACAATGGTGAACTTGGTACTATTACTGCACATAACATATATAACTTATCTAATGTTGTAAGATATAAACCTTTAGCACCTAAGCCTTTGTATGTATATAATGCTACATATCATTGGCATTTGCGTGATGCAAATACCTCTCCTAATGTACCAACTACAGTCCAAAATATTTATTCATTTTATAACTCAATTCCAAATGCTCCTCATATTGATGGAGTAATTTTCGTCAATACTTGGTTTGTAGATTCTTTAATTAAAATTGTAGGTGGAATCAGGATGCCTTCAGTTTATAACAATGTCTTAATTACAAATAAAAATGCTAACTATTATATGGAATATATGGCAGAGAAATCTGGATTACCTCAATCAGAGCGTAAAGCGTTTATTTCTATTATGATGCATATACTAATACAAAAAGTATTCTCCTCTCATGGTAGTACAGTCACAAATGTTTTAAATGATGTCCTGCAAAATCTAAATCAGAAACAAATACTTATATATTTCAATAATCCTAGTGCTGAAAGCCTTATAGCTAAATACAACTGGGGAGGGATTATTCCTAAAAAGATAAATAGTAACTATTTACAGATTGTAGAAGCAAATCTTGCAGGTGCAAAGGATAATTATTTTATGGGTGAGACTATAAATATAAATATTTCTAAATTATCTAATGGTAGGTATGTACAAACTTCATCAATTACTTGGGTAAATCCTGCAATTTATGATGATTGGTTAGTTGGTCCATACTTATCTTGGGTCAGATTCTATACACCAATTGGATCAAAGCTTATGACAATGAAAGGAACAGACGGATTTTTACAAAATTATAATAACTATATAGTAGATAAATCTGTATTTGGTAACCATATAAGAATTCATTCAAGATTGTCTAAATCTGTGCCTCCAACTACAGGTACAATGTCTGCTACTTATGAGCTACCTTCAGGTATCAATATTCATAAATTATTGATACAAAAACAACCTGGAGAAAAAGGTCAATGGGTACATGTAAATTATGGAAATATCCATAAATCATTTTTCATGACTACTGATACAGTGGTAAATTTATAAGATGAGTATATTCTATGAAGGTATTATCTTAAAAGTTCTTTATTATAGAGAAGATGATAGGATTATCAAGATATTTACTAGAAATGGAATTATAAGTGTTGTAGGAAGATCTATTAAAAAAGGGAAAAGAGCTAATCTTATTGATATTGGCAATTATATAAGATTTAATATTATTAAAGGGAAGAAACTTAATATATTAACTAGTGTAACTTTAATAGATTCCTTTTATATTATTAAAGAAAAAAATCCTTTCTATATATTCTATATTTGTGAGGTTTTATCAAAAATACAAAGAGAAGGCCAAGACGAGAGTAATATTTTTGAAATGGTACTTTTTGTTTTTTCTACAATTAAAGATAATCCAAAACTAGCTCTTATATTTTTCAATATACATCTACTAAATTTGGAAGGATCTTTGATTAATCTAGAGGATTGTTTTGTATGTAAGAGAAAACTTGAAAAGGATTTCTCATTTTCAACAAATGGTATATCACATATTAAATGTTTCAGAGGAGATTTTATTACTGGTAGTACTTTGCATATATTGAGGGAAATCTATAGCTCTGATAATTTAAATATGCATATAATAGAGGATGATGGCAGTCTTAATAAAGCATTACTTATAAGTATGCTATTTATAGAAAATTTTTTAGAACACAGAATTAATAGTAAAGAATATATATTGAAAGGAATTTAATCTCCAGTTATATTTACCATATTTCTTCTTTGGAATTCTACTACTTCTGTGAAGAAATCTTTTATTATTTTTGCATTTGATTTGTTTATTCTATCAAGAATTATCACACTTTTATCTTCATGCACAATTGTGACTTTTCCAAATATTATACCTTCATTTATATCTACAGAATCAATGGGTTTTATTCCTATAACCTCAGATGATGTTGTAATACCATGTAAATGTTTTGTGACTTTTTCGATAGATCTTGCTTGTATATTATACATTACAGGGGATACAGGTGTTCGTATTACCATCGTAGGAATATTCAATGTTTTTGTAAGAATTTCATCAGTTAAATTTGCACTACTATTATTTTGTGTATATGGATTTTGAGGTTGATTCTGGGTATATGTACTCTGCCCTTGTGTTTGTGTTATTGTTTCATTTTCCATTGTAGTAATTATAACATTTATATAATATTAAATCTCTCTATAAATTCTATATTGTTTATATAGATCTTCTGAGTTTGTATTTATGAAATCTGCACTACTTATCTCATTTGCTGATATTGAAAAAGCAATTTCTCCATTTGGAAAAAATCCTATGGTTTCCCTGTTTGTTATTTTATCTCCAGCTTTTGTAATTTTTTGAACACATTCCAAAATTCCATTTGCATTATATATTATTTCTAATGTTTCTGCTGGATTATCATTACTGTGAGATTTAAATGTTATTTTATCTTCTGTATCTTCCTGAGATGAAATATATGTTTCTCCTGCTATATAATGAGGGACTCTGAATTCTGCTCCTTCAAATGGTATTTTAATATATTGAGAATCAAAAGAATTCTCAATATTTGTACTAGGTTTATCTTGTAATGTTTCCATATATAAAAGTATATACTATATAATATTTATTACAATAGAATGTATACATATACTTGATATATATATATATATCAAAATTAGTATAAGAAAGTAATAAGGAGGTGATATTATTATGGAAACATTAGAAAATATTAATCCTTTAGAATGGTTGAAGGACACAGATAAACAAGATACAGAAATTTTATTAGGATCAGCAACTTATACAGGAGCAGGAACTAACAATTGTGATGATCAAGATTGATTAATCTAAAATCTATTTTAAATAACTGCTTATTTAAAATAGGCAGTTATTACTACTATAGTATTTCTTTTAGAATATTAATATTATCGAGATAAAAAAATAGGTATGAAAAAAATTCTTATAGTATCAGAGGAATATGATTTACATGTCAAAAAGGTTATCAGTTTTATTGATAAATATAGTTGGTCTATTGATGTTATTGGTATAGAGAAACTTGAAAAAGAAGGATATATTGAAATATTCAATAATACAGAAAATAGTTTTTATATAAATAAAAGAAAAATAAAAAATTATGATATATGTTGGTGGAGAAAACCTCAATATTTAGATAGATCAGAAAAATATTTAAAAAATGTAAATCTATCTAATATTGCGGAAGTAGAAAAAAAGAATTTTTTATTAGGTAGCATATTAAATATTTCGATAAAAAAATGGGTTAACAATATATTAGATATACAAAATGCAAGTTATAAAATTAATCAACTAAAAGTGCTAAATAGTATTCAGAATAATTCTTTGTCAATACCAAAAACTATAATAACAAATAGAAATGAAATTATTTCTCAATATTTCAAAAATAAATTTATAATGAAAAGTATTAGATCTCAAAATTTTGGATTAGAAGAAGGATTAATAAAATCTACTCTTACACATGTAGAAGATATTTCAAAAATAAACTTGAATTTTTCACCAGTTATTTGTCAAGAATTTATAGATAAAGTTTCTGATATTAGAGTTACTATTGTAGGAAAAAAATATTTAGTGCAAAGATATATCCTTTATCTGAAAAAGCAAAAATAGATTTTAGAACTGATTATAAAAATCTTTCCTATGAAAAATATATATTGCCAAAAGATATAGAAACTACACTGTTAAGATTGAATAAATGCTATAATCTTAATTATTCTGCAATTGATCTTATGGAAGATAAAAATGGTAAAATATATTTTTTAGAATTGAATCCAAATGGCCAATATCTTTGGGTAGAAAATAAATTAGATTTGCCTATATCAAAAGCAATGGCAGACTTCATAGTAAATAAATGAATGTTTAATTTATCTAAAACTTTACAAATAAATAGTAGAGAAGCTTTAAATCTTCTAATTAAAGATTTCGAAAAAACTAATATTATAATTTGTGGAGAAGTTCATGGAATAAAAGAAAATTATTTGATTTATGAATATTTAATAAATATGTTGAATGTTTCACAAGTAGGTATAGAGTTGAATAAAAAACTGTTTGACTTCATAAAAAAGAAAGATGTTGTTGAGTGTGAATTTGATTTCAAAAATGATAAAAGGTTATATAAATATTTGATTGATGGAAGAATAAATAAATCTTTTTTAAATTTAGTATATAAACTAAAAAAGAAAAACATTAAAATATTTTTATATGATAATGCTTCATATAAAGATATTATAAAATCAAATGATCCAAGAAATGATATAAGAGATAAAATCATGGCAAAAGATATTTTAAGAAATAATATAAATAATGAAAAAACTTTTATATGGGCAGGAAATAATCATACCAGTTGGAAAAGAATCTCACAAGGAAGAACTAGTATGTATAATTATTTAAAACAGCAAGGTGTAAAAGCTACTTTAGTGAAAATAGAATATGGAAGAGGTTATTTCTATAATTTAAAAATTAAAAAAATAAAAGGAGATAAAAACATAACAGAGTACCGATTATTAAAATATAAATATGGTTATAAATTTCAAATACCAAATCCTAAGGCCATAATTCCTTATTATAAATAGAAAGAATGAATTCTAATCGTCCAAGCAGATCCGCGTGAGTAATCACGGGGGTGTATCGGGTTCCTAAGTCAGGTGGTACAATAGAAGAAATGGAAACGAGACGTCAAGCCAATGTGGTGTATAGAGTGGAATACCATATAGTGTTG
>JAMCRT010000002.1 GCA_023380695.1 Patescibacteria group bacterium
TATAATTTACTGCTATATCTTGATATATCCTTTCTGTTAAAAATGGCATTTGTGGTGCAAAAATCTTTGAAAGATATATCAGTACATTATATAACGTAGATAATGCATCATTATCTCCTTTCACAAATCTATTTCTTGATCTTCTTATATACCATGAAGATATAGTATCTATACATTCCTGTAATAATTTTATTGTAGGAGGAATATCAAAACTTTCAATGAATTTCTGATAACTTTTATTAATAGAGTCCATATATGATAATATCCATACATCTAGAATATTTTTAGATTCTTTTCTATTTATAGGGTTCCATTTATGTAGGTCTGCATAAATAGTAAAATATTTATATGTGTTCCATAGTGGCAATAATATGTTTTTAACTTGATCTTTCAATATTTGATCAGACCAGTTCATATCTTCTCCTGTCATTATTACAGATGACATAAGGTATAATCTAAGTGCTTCTCCACCAATATTTTCTAATACTTCTTTTGGGTCAGGAAAATTACCAAATGATTTTGACATTTTTCTTCCATCTTCTCCTGCAAGTACTCCGGTACACAATACATTTTTAAAAGGTGCTCTATCAAATATTAAAGTTGATACTCTAAGGAGTACATTGAACCATGCCCTTACTTGCCCTATATATTCAATAACATAATCAGATTCAGGACTTTTTTCAAATAAATCTTTGTTTTCAAAAGGATAATGATATTCTGCAAATGGTACAGATCCAGAATCCATCCATACATCTAATACCTCAGGAATTCTTCTATATTTACTTCCATTTTTAGTCAGTATTATTTTATCACATATATCTTTATGAAATTCAAAAGGTTTATCGTCAAAGAAATATTCACCATTCTTTTTTTTAATTTGGTCAGTATATAATAGTAATTCTTTAATACTGCCTATGACTATTTCATCTCCTTTATTATTTTTCCATATTGGAATGATTGTAGCCCAATATCTATTTCTTGATATACACCAATCAGGAGATGACTCTAGTACATTTTGGAATCTTTTATATTTTATATGTTTTGGAATCCAATTTATATTTTTATTAAGATCTATCATTTTTTTCTTTATTTTTTGTATGTCTATGAAATATGCATCCTGACTCATATATATTAATGGATTATTACCTCTATAGAATGGAAGTCTATGTACGTAATTTTGTGATCTTAAAAGTAATTCCTTTTTTTCTAAATCTTCTACAATTAAAGGAACGGCATCACGCAGATATATCCCTTTAAATGGATCTATTATCATTTCTCCTGCACTATTAATATCACTATTATCTGAGAGACTATGTTCTTTACCAATATGAAAATCTGTCTCACCAAATGCAGGTGCTATATGTAATATTCCGGAACCTTCATTTAATTCAACCTTCTCAGATAAATATATCTTAAAATCATTAGGATTTTCATTTTGGAAATAATTGTATACACTTTTATATTTTATACCTTCTAGCTTTTCTCCTTTGAAACCTTTTAATATTCTTACAACCTTATCTTTACTTTTTCCTATTTCATTTGTATCTACATTAAATGTAAAAGGAATTCTTTTTTTTGCAACTATAAATAATTCTTCATTATATTCTACTAGGCAGTATGTAAATTCTTTATTTACACACAATGCAAAGTTAGACGGTATAGTCCATGCAGTTGTAGTCCAAGCGACTGCATATATTTTTCTATTGCTATATTCTTTAAATAATTCTTTATCTTGTATTTCGAATTTTACAAATATTGATAAATCTTCTATATCTTTGTAATTATCTTGATCCATTGCAACTTCAAAATTAGATACTGGTGTTTCATTATCTGTAGAATATAGAGATACTCTTTTTCCTTTGTATACATATCCTTTTTTATAAATTTCTGAAAATCCCCATACTACTGATTCCATGAAATCGAGATCCATCGTATAATATGCATTATCCATATCTACAAATCTTCCAATTTTATCTATATACCATCTCCAGTTATTAGTAGTTGTTTTTACAAAATTTCTACATTCTTCAATATATTTATCTACGCCTATTTTTTCTATATCAGATGATTTTTGTATGTTTAATTTTTTATTAATTTTTTCCTCTATAGGTAGTCCATGACAATCCCATCCAAATATTCTTTCTATTTTTTTACCTTTCATACTCCAATATCTAGGTATAACATCTTTTGCAATAGATGGGAGAAGTGATGCATAATGTGGATCACCACTTACAAAAGGAGGACCATCAATAAATCTGAATGTATTCTCTTTGGGTCTTTGATCTACTGATTTTTCAAAAATTTTATTTTCTTTCCAAAACTTTATTATTGTATCTTCAATTTTAGAAAAATTTGGATTGTTTTCTACTGTTTTTATTTTAGACATATGTTGTTTCTAATGTTTGTAAATTATATTATACCTTATATTAAATGTGAATAGTTTTCTTATTACAACATTTTTTTAATATTATCTATTATAAGGGTATTAATATTTTCTTTTGTTTGCATTCTTGCTATTTCCATATTTTTATTTACAACTTCTTTTGCTGATATTATAAGGAATTGTTGCATGTCTATATTTGTAATATCATAATCATCTTTTATCTCCAGGGTTTGACATAAATCTTGTTTATTCCATCATCCACTCCCATAATGGTTTTAAACGTATAATCTTACCATCCTTTTGTATTTCCCGACTTTCATCCCATGTCAAAATTGTAAGATTTTTTACTTTTAATTCTTTGGAAGATTCCAACAAAGCCTTTGTTTCTCTCTTCTCCACTTCAGGATTGACGGTTTCATAACAAACTTGAATCAATTCTGATATTTCCAATCCTTTTTTCACGACAAAATCTACTTCTCTGTCATTTTGGGTTTTATAGTAAAATAATTCCCTGTATGGGTTTATTCCCTTTTTTACAAGTTCGGTAAAAACCAAGTTTTCCATCAATTTCCCTTTATCCGGAGAATGTTGAATGGCTTTTGCAGTTATAAAACCATTATCAACAATATAAACCTTTTTTGGAGATTTTATACGGTTGACAGATTTTGGAGAATAACGCAATAAAGAAAAAACCAAATACGCTTCTTCCAAATAAGATATATATTTATCTGTCGTGTTTACACTTTTAAAAGATAATACGTTTTTTAGTTTATTTAAGCTGTAAGGTGAAGCGAAATTATTTACCAAATGCGAACTAAGATTGCTTATTTGTGCTGAAAACTTAACGTTGTGTCTTTTCACAACATCTTTAAACAGCAACGAATCAAAAAGAACTTCTAAATAATCATCTGGGTTTAGATTACTTACCACCACTTCGGGGAAACCGCCATTCAATAAATATTGATTCATTAAATTTAAAAGTTCTCCGTGTTTTTGTGGCAATGATTTGTATTCAGGATCTATTTCAAAATTCTTGGCTCGCAGGAATTCTTTGAAATTAAAAGGAAGTAGCTCTATCGGCATATGCCTTCCGGTAAGATGTGTGGCAAGCTCTTTTGAAAGAAGATAAGCATTCGACCCTGTCAATAAAAGATTATATCCTTCCCTATGCAATCTATTTGCAAACAGCTCCCAATTAGGCAAATTTTGAATTTCATCAAAAAGAACGGTTGTTACATTGCCGTAAGTGGCATGGAGCTCCTTCATTAATTCATCAGTGGTAAATCCTTTTTCACCAGCCAGCATTTCGTCATCGAAGTCAAAATACATGAAGGGGCTATCTCTTAAAAGCATCAATGAAAATACTGATTTCCCCGCTCTACGTGGGCCTAAAACCACTTTTATAAGAGATGAATTCAGCCATTTTTTAGCAAACGGTTCTTTGGTTCTATTCACATATTTGAGTTTTAAAAACTCTTCTTTTTTTATTTTTTGCCTTAAAACTATATCTTTTAGCATATTATTTAAATATACTGCACAAAAATTGCTTATTTTATGCACTATACATATTATACTGCATAAAAAACATAAGTCAAGGGTCTGTATGGTAACTGTTCAGGATTTGTCAAAGAGAGAGGAATATGTAAAAATATTAAAGTGGTTTGTGACCGCTTTAATTTCAGTATCATTATTCAATTGGAAAAAACTTAGTCTTTCTATTATAACATTCTTTTAATATTATCTATTATAAAAGTATCAATATTTTCTTTTGTTTGTACTCTTGCTATTTCCATATTTTTATTTACTGCTCCTTTTGCTGATATTATAAGAAATTGCCTTTTGTCTATATTTGATATATCATAATCATCTTTTATTTTTTCTAAATCTGTATTATATACTCCATTTAAGTCTTTCTTAATAGTTATTGTATTATCAGTAGTATTCCTTATTATAATTTGTCTTAAATCTGCATCATCAAAAATTTCTTTGTTTATTTTTTCTATATCTATACTATATTCAATATTTAGAAATTCCAATATATGAATTAATTTTGAAGGTATCTGACCATTTTTTATTTGTATTTTTGTAAAGGTTGGTATGGATGCATTTTCTCTTGGATTTATTTCTATTAAATAAGTTTTATTATTATCAGATATGAAATCTGCACCAAATAAACCTTTATAGCCACTCTTTTGTAGTTTCTTTCCAATAATAGTCATCTTTTCTAAAAGGTCTAATTTAATATGAATTGGTAGTTTTGTTAACCAGTCATTACCAACAGTACCGCCTTTGTGTTTGGTTAGTGTCTCTATTCCTGTAATTTGTTTTGATAGATTAAACACAATGATTCCATTTCTCGTTATTACTCCATTTATTGTATATGTATTACCTTCTATAAATTTCACTGCTTTTGAAAATCTTTTTGGATATTTATTTTTTATTTCATCAAATTCATCTTTGTTTTTGATAAAATATGTATTTTCTCCTGAGTGCCCAATTATAAATTGTATGACAAATTGATTTCCAAATTTTTCTTTTAAATTACTATATGTTGTATCTTTAGGTATAAAAGTTAAACTTTGTGGTATCATATCTTTGAAATTTTCTACTAGATTTAGCTTGTTTTCAAATTTTTTATTAAGAATAGATTTTGTATTTAGAATTTTTTTGTTTTTAAGAATTTCCTCTACTCCTTTAGTAATTTTAAAAAACATAAATGAAGGATTATCTATATTTTTTATATACTCTGAAACACTTTTTTGTAATAATAATTCTTTTGAGTTTTCTCTAATATTGATATTTGGCATTTGTCTTTGCAGTGAATAAAATCTGTTTTTGTCTAAAAATTCAAATATATATGAATCTGATAGAGATACAATATAAAATTGATGAAGAATTTTTTCGAGCCCCAGAGCTCTTTCTGGATTTACTGTTACATATATAATGTTTTGATTTTTAATCAAATCTTTTAAATTATTCAAGGTCCTGTAAATAACAATATTACTTTTTTAAATTTATATCCTCTATTTAAGGCTTTAAAGAGTGCTGCAACAGTTAATGCACTATCATATGATGTATATATGTCATTATCACTTAAAAGTTTTCTTGCTTTTTGTACTTCTTTATTTTCAATAGTCCATCCCCATCCCTTAGATTGTTTGACTATCTTTACTACCTTATTTTTCCTTTTAGTAAGTCTTGCAACTATGGAATCTGCAAGAGAGGTTTCTTCGTTTTTAAAATTATTATCAAATAGTTTAGATATAGTGTTAATTTTAGATGTTTGTACTATATGAAATTCTATATTATCTAGTGTTTTTGATATTCCCTCTATTGTTGTTCCACTGCTTGTTGGTATAAAAATTGCATTTGCTCTTATTAATTTTAATTCTTCTCCAATACTTTTAAATCCTTCTATAGCATATTATTTATCTGTACTAAATAATAGTTCAATGTTTTTCTCTTTTGAAAATTTAATTGCATCGGATAATGGCCTTTTTGATTTTATTATATCAATTAATTTATTATCTTTCGTAGCCATTTCTAATCTTTTCTCTTTATCTTTATTTATATTTTGAGATATAAATATGTACATTTTAATATTTGCTTTTTTTGTTTTTATTG
>JAMCRT010000003.1 GCA_023380695.1 Patescibacteria group bacterium
TCAATAAATCATTAAAAGTGCAGTTTTTAGCTCCAAAGAAAATCTATACCATAGATATAGGATTATTAAATACAATAGCATTTAAGACTTCTATTGATAATGGTAAATTATTAGAAAACCTTGTATATATTGAACTTTGTAGAAGGAAAAATGAGATATATTATTATAAAACACAAAATGGATTTGAAATAGATTTTATAACTAGAAAAAATAATATTTTTGATATGATACAAGTTTGTTGGACTCTACAAGATCAAAATACAAAGAATAGAGAGATTAGAGCTTTAGTTGAAGGTATGAAAGAGATGAATATACAAAAAGCACTTATCATATCTCAAGATGATGAAAGTCATATGGTTATTGATGGAAAGGAAATAGATATAAAACCTATACATAAATGGTTGTTGGATTTGTAATGTCTTTTTCAATTGAATAACTACACTCTAGGTTGTGATTATATGTTTTTTCATTTCTCTCTTTATTAATTTAAGAGTGCCATATGTTTCTGAACTTATTCACAAATTAATAATTCTGATACAAATATTATTTGCTATATATGTATAAATAATATATTAAGTAAAGAAGTTAGGATATTTATGAATACCGTTTTTATTGGAGAAGACAAGGCGCACAAAAGTATGTTTATGTCAAAGAAGCAGCCACCTGTATGGAATTGATATTTATCAATTGTAAAAATTTAGAAGATAGTACTGAAAATCGTTATTATATGAACTGAAGGGGGAAAATTTATATCAACAGAAAATATTCAAGAGGTACTGAAACACAGTTTTTGTTTATCTGTAAGGATAAATCTGTTTGAGATACAAGAAGTCCATATTTTCCACCAACTTTTTGTAGTGTTGCTATCACTTGCTTGAAACCTTTTTTTCTTGCTCCAACTTCTAGCACTATTTTTTCTTTTTGTGTGTTTAGAGAAAGAATAAAATCTGCTCCACCTTCTGCGCTATCATAAGTTATTGATATACCAATATTTCTACCAAACTCTCTAAACAAATACATACCTGTAATATCCTCAAGCAATTTTCCTTTATATTCGTCGTATTGTTCAACACTTCTAACGAGATTATAATACATAGCACGATATGCGCTTGAGGTAAATAAATATTTTGATGGTTTTTTCACCTGAGAATAATGTGCTCCATATGGATATACTCGAAGCAAAACTTCTGTTTTTTCCAAAGTTTCCAATGCTTGAATTACTGTTTTTGGATCTAATCCAATAGTTGTAGATAATTTTGGTATGCTAACTATATCTGCACCTGCCATTGCATATAATAGCTGACTCAATTTATTTAATGTTGTTTTATCAAATGCATTAAGTGCGGGTATATCTTTATTAATAATGTTTTCTATAATTGTTCGTATCTGTTGATATGCAAGCTGTTCATTATCAAGGCCCAATGCAAATGGCAAATTACCGTATTTAAAATACCTATCTATTTCAAATCGTTCTATGTCTGTCCAAAAGGTAGTAACAATTGCTCTCTCTTTTTGTAGCATCTTGTAGACTTCCTGTGCTGTTTTTGAGGAAAAAAGTGCATTCTTAATTTTTTCACTTAGTCCATAAGGCATTGTTTTTTGAAATTTTGCATAGATATACTCATTAAATCCAAGAGGATACAGTTTTTCTAAAACCATGCGTCTGGCAATATCTGCATTTGTTTGAATTGCAACGGCTGATGATCCAGTAGCTATAACAAAGACATTTCTACTTCTATCAATAAGTGTTTTGATGGTTACTGCCCAATTTTTTTGATATTGTACTTCGTCGAGAAAGAGAAATATTGGTTTCTCTAGTCGCTCAAATGTTGTACCAAAGAGCTTTTCGTATGCCATTAATAGTTCAGATAAGCTAAAACCTAAATCTTCTGCAAGATCTAATGGAATATATAATTTTTGATCACTTTTCACTTGAAAATCCGTATACAGTTGTGCAAGAAGTGTTGTTTTTCCAACACCTCGGAGTCCTGCAATCGCAATCCAACGTGGTTCGCCTCTTTTCTCCAAAAAAGTTTGCATATAACCACTCAAGGTTGAATAAACACTTCTATATGCCAATTTTCTTCCTTGTGTATCTAGTGTCAGTGTTTTAAGCAAGATCTCTGATTGTGTTAGTTGATTGCGTACAAATGTTAAAATTTGTGACATTCTTTCGTTGCCCATAGTTGTATGGTATTACGATGGTGAAGAAATGTCAAGTTCTTCACCATTATATTCCTTAATAAACCTCTTTTATCAGTAGTATCCTATTCATAGGACAATTTTGGTATGTTTACAAAACAATGTGCAAGAATTCTCACGTTAATTTATAACCGAAATGCACCAAATACATGTCAGGGGGAATATAATTTTGTTCATTTTCTAGAGAATACACATTTGTAGAGTATACACTTTTTCAAGATCCTTTACTCTTCCAGATATAATCCTATCCAAATCCAATTGTATTTCTTCAAAAAAAATTGTATGTGACACATACATTTACTTGAATTCTCTCAATTAGTTATAAATTAGGGGTATATATACGCCTAATTTATAGATTATGGAATATAAAAGATTAATACAAAATAGAATAGAAAATAATTTATTCAAAAAGAAAGCCATTATAATCTATGGAGCAAGACAAGTGGGAAAAACAACTTTAGTAAAAAAAATACAAGAAAAATATAATAAAAATTCCTTGTATTTAAATGCAGATGAACCAGATATAAGGTATTCTCTTGAAAATAAAACATCTACAGAAATAAAGAGGATAATAGGTGATAATACATTTTTAATAATAGATGAAGCTCAAAGAGTAAATAATATTGGATTAACATTAAAACTAATAATTGATAATTTTCCGTTAGTGCAGGTTATTGCTACAGGATCTTCATCTTTTGAATTATCAAATAGTATTAGTGAACCATTAACAGGTAGGAAATTTGAATTTCACCTATATCCATTATCAATAGAAGAAATATTAGAAAAGAAAACTAATATAGAGGTAACTCGTCTTTTAGAAGATATGTTAATATTTGGAATGTATCTAGAAATTGTTTCAGGATCTATATTAGATTCACAAATAAAAATAGAGGAAATAGCTTCAAGTTACTTATTTAAAGATATATTACAATTTCAAAATATCAGAAATAGTGAAGTTTTAACTAAATTACTTCAATCATTAGCACTTCAAATAGGATCAGAAGTATCATATAATAAGCTTGCAAGTCTTTTAAATATAGATAAAGATACTGTATCAAGATATATACAAATATTAGAAAAAGCTTTTATAATTTTTTCATTAAAACCTTATAGAAGAAATTTAAGAAAAGAAATAGGTAAATTACGAAAGATCTATTTTTATGATTTAGGTATAAGAAATGCAATAATGAAAAATTTTAATGTTTTATCTTTAAGACAATATACAGGAGCTTTATGGGAGAATTTTGTTATATCTGAGAGAATTAAATAAAATAATAATAAAGGAAGACAAATAAATAATTATTTTTGGCGTACATATGACAAAAAAGAAATAGATTATATAGAAGATGTGAATGGTAGATTAGAAGGATTTGAAATTAAATATAATTACAGCAAATTTAAGAAATATATTGAATTTTTAAATACTTACAAAGAAAATTCTATCTCTATTATAAATAAAGATAATTTTTTTGATTTTGTATCATAATTGAATTTATCATTTTTCTAGACAGTACTTATTTTATACAAAAATGGTATAATATTTAGTTAATTGTTGCCGAGATGGCGGAATTGGTAGACGCACAGGACTCAAAATCCTGCGAGGATTTTCCTCATGAGGGTTCGATTCCCTCTTTCGGCATTTTAAATTTCAGGAATTTATTATGATTGCAAACGAATTAAAAACAGGAACTGTATTTCAAGATAAATCTGGTGTATACATAGTTTTACAATATGTAAATATGAAACAGGGAAGAGGTGGGTCAACAATAAAGGTTAAGGTAAGAAATATTGAAAGTGGAGTTATTGTAGAAAAAGGATTTCACAATAATGATAAGGTTGAAGATGCTAATGTATCTAAACGTAGTGCATCTTTCTTATATAATGATGAGAAATATATCTATATTATGGATAGTGTTACTTTTGAGACAATACAGTTTAAAATGGAGAATAAATATTTAAAGAGTGGGGATAAAGTAATTGCTGTGTATTTAAAAGATAAACTAATTGATATAGAAATTCCCAATATAGTAACTCTAAAAGTTCAATATACAGAAGATGCAGTATCTGGGAATACAGCAAATAAAGCTACTAAAGAAAGTATACTTGAGACTGGAGTATCTTTAATGGTACCATTATTTATAAAGATTGGAGATTTAGTGAAGGTAAATACATTAAATAATGAATATGTATCAAGAGGTTAAAAATTATGGATGATAGATTGAAGAAATATAATTTTGATAAGGGTCTTAGAGTTTTAAGTTATGATGTTAAAGATAGTCCTTTTACTGCTATAGATGTGAGTGTTGGGGTTGGATCTAGATATGAAAATTACGATGAAATTGAAATGGCTCATTTTTTAGAGCATTGTATGTTTTCAGGCACTAAAATAAGACCTAATAATAAGGTGATTGGATTTGAGGTTGAAAGTATTGGAGGATCTATGAATGCTACTACTAGATCAGAGATTACATCATATTATATTAAAGTTCCAGGTGAGAATACAAAAAAAGCTATAGAGATACTTCTTGATATGATACTGCATCTTCTGTATATTGAACAATATATTGATCTTGAGAAAAATGTAGTTATAGAAGAATTAAAAATGTATAAAGATAATCCTCAATATAGAGCATGGGTTTTACTTGATGAGTTGATTTTTAAAAATACAATAATGGGAGTATCTCTAGATAAACAGATAGAGAGTACAAAAGATATAGATAGATCAAAGGTTTTATCTTTTATAAATAAACATTATTTCTCAAACAATATGATAATAAGTATTGCAGGAAATATCTCATCTTTGGATATTAAATCTACCATAAATGAGTTTTTTGATTTTTCAAGTATCAATAAAGGTACAAATACTTTCTCTAAAATGAAGTTTAATGATAAAGATAGGGTTTTGTTATATGATATGAAAACTGAGCAATCAACCTTCATATTAGGCATGAAAGGATTTAGTTATACTGATGATAGGATATATACACTAAATGTTTTATCGGTAATACTTGGAGGAGGATTTGGATCTAAACTTTTTCAAATACTTAGAAATGAAAAAGGTTTGGTTTACGATATAAATGCATCGAATACACCATTTATTGATGGAGGTCTATTTACAATTTCATCTGGCACAGATAATAGAAATTTCATTAAAGCTTTAACTTCTATAATAAAAGTTTTAAAAGATTTCGGAAAGGGGGAATTTGATGATAAAGATATTAAAAGAGCAAAGGAATTTATAAAGGCAGGATTATCTGAAATATATGAGACTGTTGATAGAATTGCATATTCTCTATCAATGGGAGAATTACTTATAGGAGAGATACTTACATTAGAAGAGAAAAAGAGAAGAATAGATGCTGTAACCAAAGATGATATATTATCTGTATTTGATAATATTTTCAGAGATATATATCTTGCTTCCGTTACTTCTTTTGATAACAGTCAATTAGTATTAGATATATTGTCTGATGTTTAGTGAATTTATATTTTTTATTATTGCAGTTTTTGTACTTTGGGTTTTATATGTACGAAAGCATATTTTTTTTGATAATGATTTTTGGGATTACATAGTAATTACTTTTATACTTTTTACTATTGGATTACTATTTTTCTCATATCTTGGAATATTTATTATTATTCTCACTCCTTTTATATTCTTAAAGCTTAAAAATTATAGTTATTTTGATATTTTTGATTTCTGTGCAATTTTTCTTAATATACTATATATTCCATATTTTTTTACGAAAGATATATATTATTTTTTAATATTAATACTAGTCTTGGTCTTTATAATTCTTTTAAGATTTATAAAGGAAGGGTATGATATTGGAATATTCCTTTTTGTATTTTCAATACTGTATATATTAGAGAAGAAATTGTGGTTTTTAGGAAATAATTATATTTATAATTTAGATTTTGGTGTGTTTCTCCTCCTGATATCATTATTTGCAATTCTAATTAGGCTTCTTACAAAAGTTAAAAATACTGATTATATAGATATTCTAGCAAAGAAAGGATAAAGAGTATTGCAAAGACACATAAGTATACTATAATATATAAGGTAGACATATGAGGACAGCAAAGCTTCTTTTAATACTTCTAGTGATAGGGGTAATATTTATTGTATTACCTAGTAGAGGTATGATACATGCATCCCCTGCACCATATCTTAATTATCAGGGAAGGTTGGAGAACAGTAATGGAGATTTATTAACAGGAAACTACTATATAGCTTTTTGTATATACAATTCTACAACAGCAACTACATGTACACCGGGAAGTACACCAACGGTAGGAAGTATGAGTAGTGCAGGAACAAGTTCAGGAACATTGAATGGAGCATTATGGGGAGAGGTACAATATTTTTCATCTAGTAATACTCCATCCAATGAAGTAGAGAATGGAGTATTTAATGCAGAACTAGGGAAGTATTCACCACTTACAGGGAGTATATTTGAGAATGGGAGTAATTTCTATATAGGGGTGAATGTATACAATGGGAGTAGTTGGGATGGACAGATGACACCACTTGAGCCAATAGATCAGGTAGCATATTCGATGGATAGTGCACTGCTTAATGGATATGGAGCATCAACAACACCAGGAGCAACACAGGTAGTGGTAACTAATAGTTCAGGAGACATAACACTATCAGGAACGAATCCACAGATTAATGTAGAGGGCACTAATACACTTACTCTGAATGGTGGAGGAGGGACGGGAAACATAGAGTTTTTCAATTCTTCAAATTACATAACAGAGGCAGGACTTATGGAGTTGCAAGGGGGAATAAATACAGTAGGATCATCTAACTCTTCCATAGGAGTAGGCTCTGCAGGATCAGGAATAGCAGGAGGAGTAATAGAATTTAATAGCAATGGCACATCAGGAACAGATGGAGCATATATGGAGTATATACCTCCTGCAAGTGGAACTAATATAGCAAGTGAGTTACATATATCAGGAACAAGTGGAGGAACACTAACAGATCTACAACTAGTAACCAATGCATTAAACATATCAAATAGTGTAAATGGAACCACAGTTAGTATAAATGGAGCAAGTGGAAATATATCAACTGCAGGAAACCTGACAGTCAGTGGCACTGGAAGTAATACTATTACAGGAGATACGACTCTAAACAACAATCTGATAGTAAATGGAAGTAGTACAGTGACGGGAATAACGAATAATGGAGTACTGACAAACAATGGAAATGGTACATTTAGTGGAACACTATCTGTAACAGGAGGAAGTATAGATTTAGGAAACAGTTCATCTAATCTAATAGAGAGTACAACAAATCTTACCCTAAATCCAGAAAATACAAATACGGGAAGTTTAAATATTAATACAACTTCCTCTCTTCCTGCTGCTACAAATAGTGCAACATCAGTGGTATACAACGGATATGTGTATGAGATAGGAGGATATAACGGGAGTGCTAATGTTGCAACAGTGGACTATGCACCAATAAATAGCAATGGAACACTGGGAGCATGGAGTTCAACAACAGCTCTTCCTGCAGCTACAGCTGATGCAACATCAGTAGTATATAACGGATTCATATATGAGATAGGTGGGTGTGCTACTTCTTCTTGCCTTACAGCAACTGTAGACTATGCACCGATCAATAGTGGAGGGGGTATAGGTAGCTGGAGTGCTACAACTTCTCTTCCTGCAGCTACAGGTAATGCAACATCAGTGGTATACAACGGATATGTGTATGAGATAGGAGGATGTTCATCTTGTTCTGGCACTACTGTTGCAACTGTGAACTATGCACCAATAAATAGCAATGGGACACTGGGATCATGGACTGCCACAACATCTCTTCCTGCTGCTACAGCTTATGCAACATCAGTGGAATACAATGGATATGTGTATGAGATAGGAGGATATAACGGGAGTGCTTATGTTGCAACAGTAGACTATGCCCCTATTAATAGCAATGGGACACTGGGATCATGGACTGCAACAACATCTCTTCCTGCAGCTATAGCTTATGCAACATCAGTGGAATACAACGGATATGTGTATGAGATAGGAGGATATAACGGTGGTATTGTTGCAACAGTAGACTATGCACCTATTAATAGCAATGGAACACTGGGGTCATGGGTTGCAACAACTTCTCTTCCTGCTGCTACAGATAATGCAACATCAGTGGAATACAACGGATATTTGTATGAGATAGGAGGATACAATGGGAGTGCTGTTGTTGCAACAGTATACTCGATATCAGTGGTAACTGGCAACATATCACTAACAAACAGTGTAAGTGGTAGCAATGTATTGAGTATGAATGGGTTTAGTGGAGATATTACAACACAGGGTAGTATTAATGTAGGAAATATTAATGGAGGGATAAATACAATAAATGGTAATACTATACTGACATCTGCAGATTTGAATATATCAGGACTTAGTACTCCTACATCACTTGCAGTATCATCTAGTTCCAATGTTGGGGGGCAGCTCAGTCCAGGAACCTATTATTATGAGGTAGTAGCAAAGGATAACACACCTGCATCTGTTGCAAGTTCATTTCCATCACAGTATATTTCTGAGACAGTAAATACTCCAGTACCGGTACCTACAGGAGTAAGTGCCACAGTAGGGACTACAGGGAGTGTAGGGTCTAATCTTGCAGCATCTACAACCTACTATTATGAGGTTACAGCAACAACACCGAATGGAGAGACAACTGCATCAGCAGAGGTTTCAGCAGCTGAAGGCACTACAGCATATCCTATTACGATTTCATGGACAGCAGTAAATGGTGCAACAGGATATACAGTATATAAAGGGACTACATCAGGAGGAGAACAATTTTTAGCACCAGTAAGTGGGGGCTCTACAACCTTATACACAGATTCTGGAAATACCAATACATCGGGAGTAAAT
>JAMCRT010000004.1 GCA_023380695.1 Patescibacteria group bacterium
ATTTGCAAGTCATGGAAAATTATTCGATGATATACAAATACAATTATTAAAAACTGCAGAAACATCAGGATCTCTGGATTATACTTTAGATAGAATGGCTACTGACCTTGAGACTAAAAGTAATCTAGTATCTAAATTTAGAGGTGCAATGATTTATCCTATTTTAGTTATAGTCGTTGCAATATTTGTCATATTTTTAGTTTTAACACAGATGATTCCTCCAATGAAAGCTTTATATCAGAGTTTTAATGCTAAGCTTCCTGCACCAACACAGTTTGTAATTACACTTAGTACATTTGTTATAGGTTATTGGCCTATTATTCTTATTGTCTTAGTTGTTGTTGTTTTTGGATTCATTTTTTATAGGAGATCTGCACAAGGTAAAAAAACAACAGATGCTATTTTTCTAAAAATACCTTTATTTGGTGGGTTGATTTCTAAAATTCAAGTTGTTAATTTTGGGAAAACATTTATCTTGCTTATTAAAGCGGGAGTCCCTTTGGTTGTAGGATTAAATCTCATTGCAGATTCAATGTCTAATGAGGTTTTTAAATCTGGGATAAGGGAGATAGCAATAGATGTTGAAAAGGGTAGACCAATGTCTACTGCAATGTCAAAATATTCATTTTTTCCACCACTGTTATGGAGGATGGTTGCTATTGGGGAAGAAACTGGAAAAATGGAAGAAGTTTTAACAAAGGTTATAGAGTATTATGAGAGTGAAACTAAAGATTTAATTGAAAATATGTCAAAATTATTAGAACCAATGATTACTATATTCTTGGGTGTAATTGTAGGATTCATAGGGGTTGCTGTTTATCTTCCTATTTATAATCTTGGCAATGTTATTAAATAAATAATATGCTTGTTTTAACTGTTAGATAAAGTAAAAATTAATATATATTGATTTTTTATATATATATTGTTAAATTAATAATTAGATAATTTATATAAAGAGTAATATATGAAAAACAAAGGATTTACATTGGTTGAACTTTTGATTGTTATGGCAATAATAGGTATACTTATTGCTATTGCAATTGTTGGTCTTGGTGCAGCGCAGGCTGATGCAAGAAATTCTGCAAGAGAAACGGCAGTTAAAGGGATAGCAGGATTACTAGAGACTTATTATGGTGCAAATGGTCAATCGTATCCAAATAGTATTAGTGTGCCAAGTTCTGGATCAGTGACTTTTAATCCTGTTAATAGTACACAGCTACCGTATCCAACTTCATCTAATTTATGTAAACCAACCATTGTACCATCAGGTATGACATATAGTAGTACAGGGTGTAGCGGTTCTAGTAGCTTTTGTAATCCTTATTCTACTTCAAGTTCATCATGTGGTCAACCAACAACTAATAGTGATACATTGTATTTATACACACCATATCAGAATACAACTCCATATGCTAGTGTTCCTAGTGGTTCTGTAACAGGGTATCTTGTTGGTGCATGTTTGGAAAATGGAACAATTTTTGTATATACTTCAAATGGGTCTAATGCACCATATACTCAAACTGGACCTAATTCAATAAAATTTTCATCAGGAATTACTTATACCTGTTCTTAGTTTAAATTGATATTATCGTTTTGAGTTTATTTCGATATTAATTTTATATGAGTATATTGATACTAGTAATTTTATTATTTTCATTTTTATTAGGTGCAATAGTAGGGAGCTTTTTAAATGCCACTGTACTGAGAGTTAGAGGTAAGGAGAGTTTCGTTAAAGGAAGATCTTATTGTCCACATTGTAAGCATAGTCTTTCATTATTTGATCTTATTCCAATTTTCAGTTTTTTAGTATTAAAAGGTAGATGTAGGTATTGTAAAGAAAATATATCAATACAATATCTTTTGATGGAAATTATAACTGGGATTATTTTTCTCTTGTATTTCAATTTTGTAGGTATTTCTTTTATTTTTCTACCTAACTTTATAAATATAATAAATATTCTATACGATATTGTTTTAATATCAGCATTTATATATATTGCCTTATTTGATTTTTTATATTTTGAAATATCAGGGAAGTTAGTATATGTTTTATCTTTCATTGTCTTTTTATATTTTTTAATATTCACTATATTAGGATATTATTCAATTGATATATTATTAAATCATATATTATTTGCATTTGTTATTGCAGCATTTTTCCTTATTATTATCTTAATTACAAGAGGAAATGGTATGGGTGGAGGAGATATGAAACTCGCATTTCTAATGGGATTAATCTTAGGATATCCTCAAATTCTATTTGTAATATTTTTATCCTTTATTTTAGGATCAATTGTTGGAGTTATTTTGTTAGTCTTTAAAGTAAAAAAATTAAAATCTCATATTCCTTTTGCACCTTTTTTATCTTTATCGATGATTATATATATAATATTCAGTTTTTATATATTGCAAGTTCTTCATTATTTATTTATAGTTTAAATAATGAAACATAATGGATTTACTCTAATAGAACTTTTAATAGTAATTGCGATTTCTATGATACTTATTGGTTTTGCAATTACTGGGTCTAAAAGCTTGCAATCTCAGCAGGTTTTACAATCATCTGTTTCAAATTTCATATCAAAACTCAATTTTATACGATCAGAAGCTGTATCTGGTGTGCATAATTTTAATGGTAAGGGTGTATTAATAAATAACTCTACAACGACTACGAATTGGGTATATGGATTTTATGTTATTCCAGCAAACAGCGTAAGTAGTTCATGTACTTCAGATTGTCTAGGGTATGATGTTGTTATGGCAGTAAAAGATATACAACTAGGAAGTTCATGTAATGATCAGAATTCTAATAACACTCCTACATATAATAATACTGTACCACCTTTGAACAATTCACTATATAACAATGTGAGTACAAATACATATACTGGTAGTGTATCCCCATTATCTTCATGTATAGGAGGGAACAATGGATTTAATAATAATAGTATTACTCCAACAGGGTATACATATTTTCATGCATTGAGCCCAGGAGTAGAAATTTCGGCTTCATCATTTCCAATGTTTGAAGAGATTTCAGGATATATATATATATATAATAATGGAACATGGACTATTGCAAGTGCTTTGGGAAATAGTGTAAGTTCTACACTTACTTTTAGTTATCAAGGGTACCAAGAGAATGTCTATATAAATGATGTATATAATGCATCTAATGCAGATAATATTGGGTCTGGAGGTATAAGGTATGAATAATAAAGGGTTTACTTTAATAGAGCTTTTAATATCCATTACTATTTTGGGGTTTATTATACTATCAGTTTTGTATGCAGAGTCTTTATCTATACATCAGACATATATGAATGAGGCTAATATGGTAGCACAACAAGTTCTATCTTATGAAATGTCTTATGCACATGTTTGGGCCAATGAAGGTAATATATCTTGGAACAGCAATACGCCTCAACAAATATCATGCACTGCTTCTTCTGGAATATTCCGCTTTGAGACTAGTCCTCAAAATTGTTTGAGTATATCAAGTATATCAAAAGTATTTAACACAATTGGAACTAATTCTTATAGTAATATCTCAAATATATTGGGATCTCAATATCCTATGCAGATATTTCTATATGCGGATTCTAACTCATCATGTCAGACTACTATTACTGGATATGTTTTTTGGTATTATAATGACCCAGGACTTCAAAAACAAATTACACCACAGATAACAGTGGACGGGTTAAATATTCCCCACGATTCATCTTTAAATAATTATCTAAAAAATACAGAGAATTTAACAAATATAGTATGTTCATAAACAGATTTAGAAATAATAATACGAGTAAAGGATTTACACTAATAGAAACATTGGTAGTATTAGCTCTTTTTTCTTTATTTGCAATTGTTATAGCGGATTCTATAAGTAATACGCTATCTTTTAATGTATCAGTAAATACCGAATTTTCCATGGAAAATAATATGCAATATGCCCTAAGTTATATGAGGAAAATTATCAGGAATGGGTCTACATCAACTCTTACATCAATTAATTCAGAGATGCAAAATCCATCATTGAGTAATCCATTTGTTATCAATAATATATTGGGAAAGCCAATTGCAACATTTTACCTCTCTAATGTTAGTATTAATGGGATATCATCTTCATATATAGGATATATAGCACCAGGCAATAGTGCTATTCAAATAACAAGCCCTAAACAGCTAAATATTACAAAATTAGATTTCTATTACTATAATTATGATTTGAGCGAATCAAGTAGTATTAGTTTTACCCCAAAAATTGCCCCATATATAACAATATATATGCAAGGATGTACTCTTCATAAATTTGTATCATATGGATCACGATTGTGTTTGAATTTAGTTAGCAGTGTAACACTTGAGAATTATGTTTATTCTAAGCAATAATATGAATATTTATTATAAGTGATTGAAATTTATTGTATGTTCTATATAATAATATAAATGAAAGGTTACATTTTATATTATAAAAAAATAACAATACTACTGGGTATTTTCATTGTTCTATTGGTATCTATATTATTGTTTTTTTTATACAGTAATATAAGTGTTTTTGCTCAAGGTACTTCATGTTCATATCCAAATTCTTCTAATAGTCCTATATATGCAGGTCAGTCTAGTATCTTACTTACTCCTAAGGGTGATGGTAATTCATATAAGGTTACAGTAAGTAATTCCTCTCCATATTATGTTACGACATACACAGGGACATGTACTACAACATATGCACAACAGTGTGTATCTGGGTATTATTATTATCTTAATGGTTATCCACAGTATGTTTGTACAAATTATTATACTCCTCCAGCTACTACGAGTCCTTCTAGTTATCAGACGACTACATATGTCAATGGAGGCCCTGTGACTTTATATGAAAATTCTAATAATCCAGGATATCTATCTGGACTTACGGATACCAGTATATCCTGTCCTGGATCTTTTAGTAATACAGTATCTGTAAATAATGGTGCTGTTTTATCACATGATAATGGAACTACAGGGTCTGCATTATCAGGTGTAAATATTTCAGCATATACAAGTTCAGGGAATAATTGTAATGGTGGGTCTGCAGGTCCTGTAAATCCAGATTTAAGGGATTCTACAGTGACTATGACTTTGCATCAAACATATCAAGATGTGTCTCCTGGAGGTAGCACTGGTGCTATTCTTACATACTACACTACTCCATCATGTAATGGTGGTGGTTGGATTGAGTGTCAAAATACCAATGTTTTAAATCAATTTACTGAAAAACCTCAATATAAATCTGACCAGAGTAAGTGGTTAATTCCGAATCCTCCATCAACTGTTACGTATAACTGTTCTATGGAGTCACAAAGCCCAAATACCACTATTACAATAAACAATTCAGTGCTAAAGACTCTGCAACAAGGAAGTAATGATGCTGGTATAGATAAAGCTAATATTGGGTATAAACTTGTAAATAATTGTTATAGTAAATATCAGGTTGTTATGAGTGGATCTCCGCAATTACATCATCCAGATACTGATACACAGCCATTTAATTTAATTTTAACAGCTAATACATCTTTGCCTTTTAATACAGAACAACATGGAGGTAATCCAGATGGAGCTGTTATTTATACAGTATCTACCAATTGTAATAATCAAAATAACTTTGGAGAATGTCAGAATAATAATAAAGATGGTTATTGGAAAATTACTCCACAATCAACAAATAATTGGCTATATCTTTATGATGGTAAATCAATATCTAAATTAAGTGCAATATATGTATATTGTCTAAATTCTACTGGTCCTACCAGTGACCAATTGAATACTACAACTGAAAATGGGAGTGCATATATTGGGTATAATTGTTACACAAATCCTAAAAATCTTAAATTTTGGATAAAAGCATATACTAATGGAAAAGGTTTGGGAGCTAAAATATCTCATATTGGAACGTTAAATCTTTCAAATCCTGGAAACAAAAATGTTATTTATAATCCATCAGTATATACAGATAAATTGAATATATATGCCCCATGGATGCAAATCAGTAATGGTAATACATATTCTAGAGGTGGATATAATGTTACAATACCTAATAACTCAGATTTTGCATCAGGTTTACTTGAATGGGCAACGGGAATTGTAAATCTAGAGAATGGATCTCATACAAATGTTACATATCAAGGAAATGTTGGAATAACGCGGGGTAGTAATCTATCTCCTGTATATGATTTTAATTTCTTTGCAACATTGTATTGTGAAATCCATGGATGTTCTCAAGCAAATGTATATTCCAATGGATTAATTAATCCTCAAGCTATACCATCAAATACGCCTTCATTTAGCTCTATACCTTCTATGGCTACTAATCCATCAAGCGGTAAAAACAATTGGTTCTATATAAATACAGGCAGTAATTGTGATGGAACTTACAATATAGGCCCTACAAGTTATTCTGGTAGTGCTGTAGTGTTAGTATGTGGAAATGTTACTATTACACCTAATCTGTATCCTCAAGATTCATCTTGTCCTAATGCTGGATCAAATCCACAATTTTCAGTACAAAATTGTCCTGGACTTGTAATTATCTCATCTGGGAGTATTACCATTAATTCTACTGTACCTTCAACTCAATTTTATGATAATGATTTAGATGCAAATACAAATTCAGATGCTACTACTCAAGAAGGTCCTGGAGAGAATGGGACCGGTATTAGTACATTGTCATCAGGTTATGATATAGTAGATGCATTCCTAGTATCTATGGGACGGATTATTTTAAATAATTAATTATGGATGATAAAAAGAAAATATTAATAGTTGAGGATGTTGAATATAATGTAGAATTATATAAAGAGGTGTTAGAAGATGCCGGATTTTATGTTGGATATGCATATAGTGGTGATGATGGATTGGTTGTTGCAGAAAAGACCAAATTTGACCTTATATTGCTTGATTTAATGTTACCAACAGGGACAGTTAATGGAAATGCATTCTTGAAGATAGTAAAAGATGATCCTAAAAAATATGGTACACCTCTTGTTGTAGTCATTACTAATATTGCAAGTGAAGTTGTTATCAAAGATTTGTATAATGAAAAAGCAGATGGATATTTGATAAAGACTGAACTGACTGGTGATCAATTAGTATCTGAAATTAAAAATTATCTTTCGTAATTATGTTATTTACTAAAAAAAAAGAAAATTTAAATTTCTTTGCTCTTGATATTGGAGAGAGTACTATAAAGGTAGTAAAACTAAAAGATACCAAAAAAAATCCAACTCTTGAATTTATAGGATCAACCCCTACTCCATTTGGAATTGTTGGTAGTGAAAATGAAGAACATAAAAAAGCTCTTGCACTTGCAATTAAAAATGTTTTAAAAGATTTAGGAATAAAAACGAAAGAAGTTGCTGTTTCAATTCCTGATGATTCTATATTTTCTAGAATTATACGTATTTCTGTAAAAAAGGAATCAGATTTAGAGGAAGCTGTATTTTGGGCTACAAAAAGAAATGTACCAATTGCTCCAGATGAGGTACAAGTAGATTGGTCTATTGTGAAACAATCAGAACCTCTTGCAGATGGTGTTGTGCAATATGATATTTTATTAGTGGCTGCACCAAAATTATTAATTGAGAGATATGTAAATATTTTAAAAATGGTAGATTTGACTCCTGTATTAATTGAGACAGAATCATTGTCATTAGTTCGTAGCTTATCATCATATAATGATAATTCTCCAAGTGCAATTATTGATTTTGGATTTAAAACTACAAAATTTATTGTATCATTTAGGAATACATTATTGTTTGATCAAACAATAGCTATTGGATCATATGTTCTTACTAAAGCTATATCTCAAGAATTTGGTATGGAAGAGATGCAAGCTGAAGAATATAAGAAAAATTATGGATTAGATCAATCCCAGATTGAAGGTAAAATATATAGATCTATTAGCCCAATAATGGATTCTATGATTAATGAGATCAAGCGTACAATTAATTCTTATAAGGCAATTAATATTGGAGATGTGCCTAACAAATTGATTATTGTAGGTAATGGGTCTCTTCTTCCAAATTTAGTTCTATATTTAGCTCAAAATTTGAGTATGGAGGTAGAAGTAGGAAATCCATATTCAAAGATTTATATACCACCAGAATTGAAAAATAAATTACCTGCCCTACTTCCTGGATATGCAGTTGCTATAGGGCTTGCATTAAAAGTATGAAAAATGATATAAATCTTGTTCCTAAAAAAAACAAAGAAGAACTTGTAAAAGAATCTAGAGCATATACAATAGATTTGATCAGTGCAGTTGTTATCATTATAGTTGAAGTTGCCACATTTTTTGTAATAACAACTTCTAAGGCTGTAAGCAATAATGAATATAAACTTAGAGCTGAATACAGAAAGGATGTAACAAACCTATCAAAATTTAACAAAACTATTAATACAATTAATAATATTAATCAAAGGTATTTAAATTATGATACTATACAAAAAACATTTCACAATCCAGTGAATGTTCTTACAAGATTCCAGAAGCTTGTCCCATCTGATATAACATTATCGAATTTTACATATAATTATGAAGGATACATTTCATTTAATTGTTTGAGCACTTCAGTCTTGTCTGTAGCACATTTAATGCAGAATTTTTCTACTACAAATACGAATAATAAATATTTTATCAATACACAGATTACTGGTGTAAATATAACATATAATAATAGTGGAACAAAAACAGTCCAATTTAGGATGTCTACAGAGTATAAAAAGTCATAAGATCTATGAATATTAATTTTAATAACATAAAAAATATAAAATTTGATAAACAAACACTAAAGAAGTTTTTTGCTTATTATTTTTTCCCAATTTTAAGCATTATATTGTTGCTGATTTCAGTATTTTTCATTTTTATTCCTAAATATGGGGAGATTACATATAACAATAGCAAGATTAAAGAATATACCAGTGAGATTTATGCAATGAATAATAAGATTAAAACATTACAATCATTCTCATCAAAAAATGAAATAAAGAGGATAGATTCGTACCTTACAATGCTTAATATGTTACTGCCATCAAATTTAAAATTCTCTATTACATCAGGTCAAGTACAGACATTGGGTATACAGGCAGGTTTACAGTTTAATACTCTATCATCTGCACAAGAACCAAAAAGTTTTAAACAAAATGTAAATATTCCTGGTGTATCTTCTAATATTACACCAACTAATGTATTTGTATCATTTAAGGGTACATATCAGAATTTTATTAATTATGTAAATATATATA
>JAMCRT010000005.1 GCA_023380695.1 Patescibacteria group bacterium
TATAGTCTGTCTGCTAATATGAAGCTTCTCTGTTGCTTTTTTCTGTGTATAAAATGGAGTTGAAAATATATAATCAATAAATTTATGTGTATTTGAGGAAAAAACAAATTTCTTATTTAACTTATCTTCATACTCTTTTTGTAAGTGTTTTATTTTTAGTACTATCGAAGTTGTTACTTCAGATTGTATCCTAATTGCATCAAGCATATATATCACCCAATTTTTCCAACTATTTTCAAATGTAATATTGTTGAGATTTCTATAATAATCTCCCTTGTTCTCTAAAATAAATCCACTAATAAAAAGTATCGGATAAGGTAATATTTTTTGTAATATTAAATATAAAACTATTAATATTCTTCCAGTTCTTCCATTACCGTCATAAAATGGATGAATGGCTTCAAACTGATAATGTAAAATGCTAACTTTAATCAAAGGGTCTATTGTATTAACATTGTCATTAAAAAAAAGTTCAAAATTTTTTAACAAATCTCTAATAAAATCTTCATTTTCTGGTGGAGTATATATTACTTTTTTTAGAGTAGTATTAACAATTTTTGTACCAGGCAACTTCCTAATACCAGATTTATTTGGTTCTAATATTCTTTGAATGTTTATATAATCATTTGTAGATAAGAAAGATTTTTGTTCTATTAAATTAAATCCGTATATTATTGCATCTTTATAATATATAACTTCTTTCTGTGGTTTAGATATTTCTTTTTTATCAAATAATTCGGCTTGAAAAACCTCTGCTATAGTTGTATTTATATTTTCAATCTCAGAACTTGCTCTTGCTTCAATTGTAGATAAGAGACTCACTAAAAGAAATGGATTTTTTAACTCCATTACTGCAAATTTCAAACTGTATAATGATTTATTTGCTTCATTTACTGCCTTTAATATATCAATATCATCAAAATTAAAATCTGGAGGAATTAGCGGTAAACTATTATATGGAACATCTTTACTAATCATGTTAAAATGATTGGCACACATTTAACACAAAAACAAGTTCATGTTAAATAGCTTAACAGGTCAATCTTAATTTTAGTTTTAATTTTGTTCAATATAAAGTTTGCCCTGTATAGCTAGCAATTGGGAAAATCCCCATAGTCTTCGTCTATCCACTAATATCCTGAAATTGTAAAACAGTGTTTGAGTAATCAGAATAAATTTATGATAAGAACTCTTAAATAAATAAAATTTTTAAGAATTAATAATCTTTATTTTTTTATCATATAACATTTATTCTATATAACCATCGGGAGACCATAGGCGATATTCGAACTTTTTTCTTTTATTAAGAATTAGGTTGAACGGTTTAAATTATTTAAAGGCTATCTTAATTCTAAGCTCATAACCTTTATTAACACAATTAGAAGCGACTCTTTACATTTCTCTTTTACTGTTGTTTTTTCATATATATCTGGAAAACATCTTTAGAATAATATTTATTTCTTAAATTTATATACCATTCCTTAAAATAGTCCAAAAAGTTTACATTTATTGAATGAAACATTTCCAGATAGTTTCATTGACTTAGTGAAACTATCTGTATATAATATTATCATGGAACTAAAAAATACTTTAAAAACAATAATAAGCAACTTTCACAACAGTGATTTACCAGAAGTATTACCCAGAGACAAAGAAATACCAACTAACATAAATTATATTGTAGCGGTAATTGGAGCAAGAAAAGCAGGAAAGACATATCTTGTCTTTGAAACAATAAAAAAACTTATAGAATCTGGTATTCGAAAAAAGCAAATAATATATATTAACTTTGAAGATGAAAGGTTAAATGAATTGAAGGCAAGTCAGCTTGATTATATACTTCAAGCATATAGAGAACTATATCCTAATATAAACATGAATGATGTATACATATTCCTAGATGAAATTCAAAATGTAAAAGGGTGGGAAAAATTTGTTCGTAGGATATTTGAATCTATTACAAAAAACATAGTTATCACAGGATCAAATTCAACTCTATTAGGTAGTGAAATTGCCACAACACTAAGTGGCAGAACTTATACTGTAGAACTTTTTCCTCTTTCATTTAAAGAATTTTTAGAATTTAAAGGAATCACGAACAAATTAAATGACTATTATAATTCTACCTATAAAGCAAGAATGATGAATGGATTAGAGGAATACTTACTTTATGGTGGAATTCCAGATATTGTTAAATCAGATAAATCTTTAAAAATAGCTTTATTGCAAGAACATTTTAATACTGTCATTTTTAAAGACCTAATTCAAAGATATAAAATAACTAATTTAGAAATAATTTCTTTGTTTCTAAAACAATTAGTTAATTCTAATAGCAAAGAATTTTCAATAAATAAAATCTATAACTCATTTAGATCAATTGGATTAAAAACTGGAAGAGATATTCTTTATGAATACCTTATATATACCCAAAATATCTACTTTTCTTTTGTATTGAACAAATACGAAAGAAATCTTCGGATTAGAGAACAAACAAGCAAAAAATTTTACTCTATTGATACTGGGCTTGTTAATGCAATACTTTCAAAGGGTTTTGATAGCAAAACAAAATTATTCGAGAATATGTTATTTTTAAGTCTATATCGCAATAATAAAGAAATATATTTCTATAAAGAGGAACAAGTAGAGTGTGACTTTATTTTATATGAAAAAGATAAAGCCAAAGAAGCAATACAGGTATCTTATTCTATTGAAGAGCAAAATACAAAAAACAGAGAAATAACTGGGCTTATAAAAGCATGTAAAGCTTTAAATTTACATGAAGGCACTATTATTATTTATGATGGGTATAGAACAGAAGAAGAAGTCGAAAGTATAAAAATACATATTATTCCCGCTATAGAATACCTTCTGTCATATGATCTTGTATATATTCCGAAGTAAGTCGCTTTTCGAGAATTAACTCTATATCTAATGGATATCATTGTAGCACTTCCACCATATTCTTCTTCATCAACCAAAATATTTGTCACTAATGGCAAAACTTTTTTATTGAAGATAATATTGAATACATACTGTGAACTATATAACAAAAATTCAATACATCACAATCATCGGAGAGAGTGAGATTCGAACTCACGAGAGGCTTTTGACCCCTGACAGTTTTCAAGACTGTTACCTTAAACCACTCGGTCATCTCTCCTTGATAATAATTGTATCATTATATTACACAACAATTATAATTGTAAATTTATTAATATATTGAAAAATATTTAAGAGGATTAAATCTATATAGCTGATGCAACATTACCTACTAATTTCTCAGAAGGTTTTAATGTTTTATCTTTCTCTGACCATTTTGCAGGACAAGCTTCTCCTGGATGTGTTGATACATAGATATATGCTTTTAATTTTCTTACCAGTTCATCAGCATCTCTTCCAACATCAAATGCATTTATCTCTGCAGAAACTAATACTCCTACAGGATTGATTATAAGTGTAGCTCTAAGAGCATGTCCCTCTTCATAATCATATACATTAAACATTTGAGCTAAATTAGCAGTAGGATCTGCACCCATTTCAAACTTTATATCTTTTAATAATCTTTCTGTAGATTGCCAAGCCATATGTACAAACTTAGTATCAGTACTAATAGATATTAAATCTACATTTAAAGAACTTATTTCTTTATATTTATTTCCAAAGTCAGCAAGTTCAGTAGGGCATACAAATGTAAAATCAGCAGGATAAAAAACCAATACAGTCCATTTTTTATTACTTTTTCCTGGATTAAAGCTAAATGTTCCGAATTTTTTAGTTTGTGGGTTAAATGTATCTATTTTAAATGTAGGGACTACTTCACCAACAGATACAATATCAAAATCTTCCATGATTTATATTATACTATATAAGTATAGGTTTGTAAAATATAAGTCTTGTCCAATACGAAAACACACTGAAATGAGGATTGATTCTAATACAAAAACACACCAAAAATAGAATTGAAAAAGACTAAATACTATAATTAGTATTAAGTCTGTATAGATTTGGTCTCATCTAGCAATTTTATTAATGATTCCTTCAAGTAAGGGATAATGACTCTCTGTTTTAAAGGAAGAAATTTATTCAAATCATCTTTTAATTTTTTATCATTAAAGTCTAGAACTACTTTTCTTATTTCTTCTAAATTTATATCTTTCGCATATAAACTCATTTTCTTTTTTAATAATCTATTATCTATTTCTACACCACGACCCAGAAGAAACCATATATCAAATAAATCTCTACCCTTAGATCTTCCTATTAAAGCTCTGATTTTTTCTACCAATATTTCAGAAGCACTGAATACTTTAATTATAGACGAATATGGTATAGGGATTGATGATACAAGTAAAGATGTATTTTTTTCTAACCATTCTTCTTTTGTATTGACGTCAATTCTTATATTTAATGGATATGGCAATGAATTATCTTCATATCTAATCTTTGCTTTAAAGTTATCATACTTATTTTCAATAATGATTAGACTTATACCAGGTAAAAAATTTTGGATATCCTTAATACTTTTTTCAAATAATGTTTTTATATCTGAATAAGTTAATTTAGAATCAAAATCTAAATCTTCACTAAAGCGCATTGAATTATATATTAATCTTAATGCAGTTCCTCCTTTAAAAAAAACTTTTTCACTATTTTTGGTTTGATATAGAGCCCCAAGGAAAACTAACTGAATATATTCTCTCATAACGGTGTATTCATCAATTCCCCAACTAGAAGAATATTTTTTAAAATCTATATTGCTAATCATTTTATTATACTATTAAATAATCTATTAAAACACTGGATTCCCGCCTATGATGCAATTTTTTTTAATTCATCCACATCTATTTCCGAGAGATTCCATTCATCAAAATTTAAATTATTCCCTCTTAAAGCTGCAAAATATATACTATCAATAATAGCTTTTTCTTTAGATGCAATATTAAAATTTATATTTTCATTACCAGTATAAAAAAGTGATATTTTTATTTTATTATATTTATATTCTATATTATTAAATATGAATGTTCTCGCTTTCTTAGTAGATATGGATGTTATTGTGAATGGAGATTGATTAACAATTCCATAGTACACTAAAGCAGTATCTAAAGAAATATAGGAAGGAGAGTATAGGTTATTTGCTATAGAGAAATTAGAAGGTGCATTATCTTTAATATAATAGATACCTCTTTTTATACTTACTAAAATTCCTTTTTTTAACATCCTATTAATAAGAATTAATAGATAATGATTATCATTAATATCAATAAGATTCCTAATATCTTGAATCGTAAAGATTTGCTTATCAGAACTTTTTAATTTTACATATGTATCCAATATTTTCATACATGACAGTTAATATACATTATTGTATATTAACTGCGATGTATATGTCAATAATACATTTATAATATTAACATTGAATAATCAAATTTTGAAGTATGAATAATATTTATTTTTTTATTATCCTTACAAGACACTGATACTGATTTCCTTGTAATATTTTAAGGTAAAGACTTTCCTTTTCACATAAATCAGAAAGAAACTTTATATTAAAATGTACCCAATTAAAACTCTCTCCGATCTTATTTTTTCATACAGATTGAAGTTTAATTACAAAATAATCCTTGTTACGTAAATTTATTGAGATAGCTAAAATTTGGCCATCACTTTTTTAGCAAACTAGAAAGTTTTCTTAGTAATTCACTTGTTTTTTCTATAGTTTCCCCTATACCTAGATTGTTCTCAAAGCATGTGATCGTATCAAATTTTCTTTCATGGGAATTAAATATATCTGCAACTACACAAGTTTTACAACCATTCATTTTTGCAACATCAATAACATTCTGAGATATATCAATCCTCAATACTTGTCCATGCTTAGCCAAAAGTGGAATATAATTACCAGTTCCACAACCAACATCTAAAATATCACCATAAGACAAATTAATTAATCTGTACTCTAATCTTGACAATTGGTTTGTTTTCCTAAAATATCTTTTGAGACTACGCTCAGATAATTCTCCAGAAGAATCTTTAAAATAAAACTTACTTCTATCTCCTTTAGAATAAGCTTTCAAAACTTCACCGAACACATCCATTGAATGTATCTTTCCCATATTAATACAAGTTTAAATAACTTCGGAGAGAGAGAGATTCGAACTCTCGCGGCCCTTGAAAGAACCCTAAGGGTTTAGCAAACCCTCCCCTTCAGCCTCTTGGGTATCTCTCCATAATTTTATAAGTATACCAGAAAAAACTTTGATATGAAAAGATTTAAAATGTATAATTTCACTATGAAGAAATCACATAAAAGCTTTCTCTTTATTATAATAACATTTATATATCTTGGAATAGTTACATACTTTTTTTTACAAACTTATCCACAAATAAAACTTCCTATACTTCATACCAATTATTCACCTTATTCAAAAACAAAATTAAAGGAATTTATAAAATATCTGAATCCATATTCTGATACTATAAAAACTTTTACACCATTAGAGCATTCATCAAATCTTGAGAGTGTTTCCTTTTATATTTTAAATCCATATACACAAAATGAAAGAGATAGTCTTCTAAGTCATTTCTATAAAAGAGGATGGAGTTACAAGATATACCCAAATCATGTTAATTTTCTAAAAAAAGGATATTTAATTACATATTCTTCTTCTAAAAATACAACCTTTACAGAAATATTTATTCTCAAAAATAAAATTAAAAATACATCTATATCCAATTTGTTTTTAGTAAAAACATATCCTAATATTGGATCTTACCCATTTACTCAAAATGAAATGATCAGTGCACTTTATTCACTAAATAACTCATATATAAGTAGTATTACTCAAAGTGGATTTAATTATTATCCTACAAATCTTAAAAACGTATCTACTTTTAAAAATAATAAAGTTATAGAAAATATTACTGGATTTGCAATATTAAATAGCTCAAGTCAGTCATCAATCAATACAGTACTTAATTTCTATATAAATAAGTTTAAAATTTGGGGATATATACCATTTACTGTATATGGAGCAATAATAGATAATAATACAATATATTATCTAAAATATGGACTTGGCGCTGCCACAATAGAAGTAAAAATTGTTAAGAATAATGCAATGCACTATTCTTTGATTGATTATACACTGGAAGTTACTGCATCTGAGTCAAATAATTACCTTGCAACATTTCAAAAACAAGGATGGCAAACTACCTTTAATTAATAATTTTTCATTCTAACTTCTTCTAACCAAGTACTAAGTGATAATATAAGACTAGGGTTAGTTGATTTGATTGCTATCTCTTGAGTGCCAAACAATACACCAAATTTTGAGAAATTATGAGACCCAAATATAGTATATAGATCATCTATTATTAACAATTTTGCATGTACATACTTTTTTATATGAGAGGCATTTAAATCTTCACTAAACATATTGAATAACAATTGTTCAATTTTACCTTTAGCTTTACTTAGTGCTAAACCTTTGTGATAAGTAACAATATCAACTGACACTCCTCTTTTTTTTGCTTGTTTCATCTTTTTTAGCAGTGAAAAATCAGGAAGAAATTGAGATACATATTTAATACTTTTCTGAGAATGACTGACTAGATTTAGTGAATCATCATATATTACTGAATCTCCTGATTTACCAGAATCTATAAGTAATGTTGTATCATTTGCAATCTGCATCGAAGATATTAGAGATGTATGATTACTTCTATTATCAAAAAACAAATTGATAGCACAATCAATCAATTTTTTATTACAACTCTCCATCATAAAATCTATATTAGAAAATGATTGAACTGAAAGATTTGCGCCACCAATATAAATACAATTATCAATTATTGTAAACTTCATGTGATTTCTACCAATAAAAGGAATATACTCACCTAATACACTAGTAGGTTTATTTAAATATGCAATATCAACATTCTCTTTTTTCATTCTCTGAATTTCTCTTGTATGCTCTATCTTAATCTTATATGTAAGATTTCTTTTATCTTTATTTACAATTGGCAACTTATTCATTTGTTTTCCAGTATACATTTTTGAATACCAATCAATATTGATATATACCTTTACCCCTCTTTTTGCAGCAGATATAATTTCATCTGATATGATTTTGTTATGTAATGAAAATTCAATAGACATTGCTTGGATGTATATTCTATCTTTTGATTCCTTTATTCTCTTATAAAGGCTATAAAAATAATCTTCAGCATTAATTATTGTGTACATATATATATATTATTAGTTTTTCAAAATTTTTCAATAGGACAGATTCTTTTTGTTTTCTATGAATCTAGTAATAGATTTCCTTATTTCCTCTGATAGTAATATAGCAAAGATTACAAATAAATAGAATATTAGAGCAATCTTAGGTAAAGGATAGGTTTTAATTATCCCCTCTATCATAGGTGTATATACAAGAATACTTTGTACTATTAATATAAGTAACACTCCTATAAAGATCTTCCAGTAAGTATTTATCTTAAATGCAAAAATAGAAAACCTATATGATCTTGCCGATAGAAAGTTTGGTACCTGAGATATTACAAGCGTTGTATATGCTGCAGTAGTAGCCATACTATATATATTAAACTTAGTATATACAATATAAAATATTATATTTGCAAATATCGCAATAAATACTCCATTAATAAACATTGGAACTATAGTTTCTCTGTCAAATAAATGATTTTTCTCTGATCTTGGAGGTCTCTCCATTATATCAGGATCTGCTATATCTGATGCCAGGATAAGAGATGGCAATATATTAACTATCAAATCTATTGTAAGGATTTGTAATACATACATTACTGGAGGGAAAAGAAGCAAAGACCCTATAAATATGGTCATCATTTCTGCAACATCTATTGTCACAACAAACCTTATAAACTTTTTAATATTATCATATACAACCCTCCCTTCATATATCGCATAAACAATTGATGCAAAACTATCATCCAAAAGAATCATATCAGCACTTTCTTTTGCAACATCGGTGCCTGTAATACCCATAGCAACACCAATATCTGCACTTTTTAGAGCAGGTGAATCATTTACACCATCTCCTGTAACAGCAACTATATTTCCCATTTTTTTCAAAGTTTGCACTATTTTTAATTTACTAATTGGTGTAGCTCTTGCAAAAACAACGTTACCTTCTTTTAATATTTTTTCCAATTTCTCGTCCGTTTGATTTTTTATATCTGTAGCAGTAATAACTATTGGATTATCATCAGTAAGATTTATCATTTTAGAAACTGCTATTGCAGTCTCAGGAGAATCTCCTGTACACATAAATATTTTTATTCCTGCTTTTTTTGCACTAATTATAGCTTCCCCCACCTCTTCTCTTGGCGGATCTAGTATACCTACAATTCCAATAATAGTAATATCTTTTTCTACGATTGACTCTGTTAATTTATCTCCTGTTATTTCTTTGACTCCTAATGCTAATACTCTCATGGTATCTTTAGAAAATTCATCTGATTTCTTTATCATTTTGTCTTTCAATACATTTGTAAGTGTTACATCTTTGCCATCCACCATAATTTTATTTGATATCTTAAAAATACTCTCCAATGCACCCTTTACAAAAACATACTTTTTATTTTGTGACTCATAGACAGTAGACATCATCTTTCTTTCAGGATCAAAAGGAACTTCAAATATTCTTTTGTATTTACTTTTTAAAGAATCAATATTACTTAATGCTTTAAAGGAGAAAGTTACTAAAGATCCTTCCAAAGGATCACCTATAAGTGGGTTTTTCTTATCATCAAAATTTAGTATTGCATTTGAACATAGATTTGATGAGAGAGAAAATAAAGATAATACATTTTCTGGAATATACTTACTTCCCAATATATTTCCCTCTTTACTATACCCAACACCTTCAACATCAAAATCCTTATCTTGACCATTTAGATAAAATATCTTTTTTACTGTCATTTCATTTTTTGTAAGAGTCCCAGTTTTATCAGAAACAATAACATTACATGCTCCCAATGTTTCGGTTGAAGTAAGTTTTTTTACCACAACATTTCTTTTTGAAAGCTTTCTTAGGGCAATAGCCAGAGCTGCAGTCAGAGTTGACGGAAGTCCCTCAGGCACAATACCAACGGCTAAACCAACTGCCAAAATTAAGGTTGATGAAAGAGATCTGCCTCCATAAAAAAAATTGATTGAGAATGCAACAACTGCAACTGCTAGAGCAATAATAATAAGAAATTCACCAGCTCTAAATGTTTCTTTTTGAAGTGGTGATTTATCCTTTGTCGTAATTTGTGCAGACATTGCAATCTTACCAAATTCTGTATTCATACCAGTTCCAACAACAACTGCTTTTCCCCTTCCCCTTACAACAGAAGTTCCAGCAAAAATAAGATTGGTCACATCAAAAATAGATAATTTCTTTTTAGGATGAACCTCTATTGTTTTTGATACGGGTGCATTCTCTCCAGTAATAGAACTCTCTAATGTCTCTAGACTTTCCACTTCTATTAATCTACAGTCTGCAGGAATATCATCTCCACTTTCAACCATTACTATATCTCCAGGTACTAAAACAGATGTTTCAATTTTTTGTATTTTGCCATCCCTTATAACCTTAATCTCTTTAGATATAAGTTTTTCTAAAGCCTCAACAGTTCTACTGGCACTATATTGCTGTATAAAAGCAACAGAAACATTAAATATAATAAGTAAGAAAAGAATGTAAGTTACAATACTTTCTCCTGCAATATATGAAGATATAGCTGCTATAAATAACAGAAAAACCATGAAATCTTTGAATTGATCTATAAACATTTTAAGTACTGAATAATTTTTCTGTTTTACAATCTTATTCTCCCCATGTTCTTCAAGTAATTCCTCCACTCTCTTTTGAGTAAGGCCTTTATCTTTATCCGTTTTTAAAATACTTAAAACTTCATCATGATGCATTGAGTAAACAAATGCTTCCTCATCTAGAGTCTTGTTAAATATTGAAGGATATAGTGAATCTTTATAAAATCTATCTTCTCTCATACTATTATCTTATACATAAAATACCATTATTGCAAAACTAAAAATGGTTGCTTTTGCATAATTTTTAAAGTAATATTTTCATATGGCAACCAAAGAAAACGAAAACAAAATTGAAAAACTGGAAGCTCAATTAAACCTACTAAAAGCAGAACTTGAATATGATACAGTTTTGAAAAAGGAGAAGAAAAAGAATAAGAAAAATGCAAATATATTATATCAATGGAAAGCACCATCTAGAGTATACCAAAAATGGGACAAACAAAAGATATATACTGTGTTTCTATGGCTCCTTGTAATTATTGTACTACTACTTTTTATAAAACAATATTTCACAATCATTGTAGTTATAGCTTTAGGATTTGTAATTTATGCAATGACAAACTATCCTCCACATGAAGTTGAACACACAATAACAGATCAAAATGTAATTTGGTTTGAAAAAACATATTCATATAAAGATCTATCTAATTTTTGGTTTTCAAAAAGAGGTGAATATACAATATTGAATATTGATACAAAGTACAGAATCCCTGCGAGATTAGTATACATAATAGAAGATGAAGATATAAAGAAAATAAGAAATATATTAAAAGAATACCTTCCTTACAAAGAATTCAAAAAGAAACAACCAAAACTCTCTCAGATAATAGATGGTATATATATTAGTGTATAATATATATAAAGCTCCTATAGCTTAATTGGATAAAGCATTAGATTGCGGATCTAAAGACTGCAGGTTCGAATCCTACTAGGAGCAATATGGAGAGGTGCTAGAGTGGCTTATCAGACTGTTCTCGAAAAACAGTATCTTATCAAATAAATAAGATCGTGAGTTCGAATCTCACCCTCTCCGATGGATGTGACAACATAATATAAAAATCAATAAGCCAAGAAATAATCTTGATAAAGGGATTTATTTTTCAGTTTAAAGCTTTTATCTTGTTTTCTCTTTTATTTTTTCAGATAAATATATCTTTATCAAGGATTGATACGGAACATCTTGTTTGTGTGCGAGCAATTTTAAAGAATTTAATAACGATTCTGTAACTCTTATGGTAATAGTTTTTGTTGATGGTTTTAAATTTATAAAATCACCTTTCACCTCTACCATTGATTCAATATAATCAGTTGTGTCATGAGTACCCCAAAAATCTCTTTCCGCACCTTCATTTTTGAATTTTGGTATTTGTTTCATAATTCACCTCCTTTTGGATCTAGATCCTTTGTTTTATTTATATAATATGTTTTTTCTTTTCTCTCTTTATTAATTTAAGAGTGCCATATGTTTCTGAACTTATTCAGGTTTAATCAATATTAATGATATAAGATTTTGAAGGAATTAGTATATAAATATATTATATGCAACAAAAGATTATATCTTGTATCACGTTATCAGCCTTATAATCCAATCTAGAAATAGTTCGAAATAAGGCACATCGCCTCCGATGGATGCGACAACCCAATTGCAAATGTCCATAAAATGTTGATATATTTTATAAATTTGGTTTTTTCTTATTACTATTTATTATGCTTGCGTAACATATTGTTTACAAATATGTAACAAAATGTTATGATTGTATTGTTATTATGTTATAAATATTATGAAATTAAATAAAAGACAATCCAAACTTTTAAATATTCTTTCCACTCAAAAGTGGCTCAGTAGATCTCAAATAATTGATTCTTTAAAGACTGTTGATGAAGAAGTCTCTTTCATGACTGTAAATAGGGATCTGTCTTATTTATTAAATTTAAATTTAATCGAGAAGCATGGCAACGGCAAAGCCACTAGTTATAGATTAAGTATAAAATATAATTTACTCAGAAATATCAATGCTAAGGAATATTATAAAAAAGATATTGACCATAGAGAAATTATAGAGAGATTCAATAGTAATATATTTTCACTGGTTCAAAATGAAATATTGACGAAGGAAGAATTATCTGAATTAAATACTCTAAATGAAACCTTTAACAGTAATTTAAAACAGTTAAGTGAGGTTATTCGGAAAAAAGAGCTTGAAAGAGCAATAATTGAAATAAGCTGGAAATCTTCTGTCTTGGAAGGTAATACATATACTCTACTTGAAACCGAAACTCTTTTAAAAGACGGTATAGAAGCAAAAGGTAAAAAGAAAGAGGAAGCAATAATGATTATGAATCACAAAAAAGCGTTAGAATTCATATTACAGAATGGTGACCAATTTACAAAATTAAATGTGAGAATAATTGAACACATTCATTCACTGTTAATTGATAATTTGGGTGTGACAAAAAACATTAGAAATAGTTTGATTAGAATAACGGGAACAAACTATAAACCACTAGATAATGCTTTTCAAATAAAAGAGGCATTAGAGCAATATTGTAAAATTATTAACAATAAAACTCATGTGTTTGAAAAAGTTTTACTTACAATACCATTAATTAGCTATATACAACCATTTGAAGATGGAAATAAAAGAACAGGAAGAATTATTGCAAATGCATTACTACTATCACATAATTCTTTTCCATTATCTTTTAGAAATGTAGATGTTAATGAGTATAGAGAAGCAATGTTAATATTTTATGAAATAAACAATTTAAGTTTATTGAAAAATATATTTATACAACAATCTAGATTTGCAGTAGAAAACTATTTTAAACCTAAAGCTTAAATTCATAAATTAATTTTATAATCCAATACAAAAATATTTCTAAATAAGGTGCATCGCCTCCAATAAATAATCATATATATACCAATAACCTACTTTTATTTTAACCCGATAAAATTAATACTTTACTTCTAAAAATATCGGTATGATAAAAAGATATATATAGTGAAGCTTCTCCCATGTTTAAAAACTAGAGTTTTCTGCCTTGGGTTATAAAATTTTATATTTAATTTTTAAATTATCTCTACCTATAAACTTCTTTATGATTTCCTATTAGTAAAAATAATACTTCATTTTTTCCAACATATGTAAATATTATACGCAGATCTCCCTCTATCCAAAATGAAAATGCCACTCCAGCTTTAATTGTATTTACTGTGCGCATTCTTAGTGATGGATGATAAGGATTATTTATAAAAAAATCTATCTTCTTATCAATTTTTAGAGTAAGTTTCTTGTTAGTTTTTATTAATTCTTTATACTGATTAGTGAATTTTGATGAATAATTTATTATCAACTTTAAGATACTGTTTTAGTAAAATCTTTGTGACTAGTAAACTTTTCAAGTTTTCCAGTTTCATATTCTTTTAATCCATCAGCAATATACTTTTCAGTATATTTAGAGGCTTGATATGTTGGAATACCCTCATCTTCAATATTCTTTATAAGTAAATATTTTATGAAGGTAGAAGTTTGCATATCAAATTCAGTTGCTTTTGAATCATAATACTCTTTTATCTTTTTTGGTAATGTTAATTTTACTTGTATTGTTGTAGCCATATAATTATTTCTAAACTACTTATATTCTATCATACTAATTAGTACTATCAAGTACTTATTGGTAACTGTATATTCCCACTTTCTTGATGGTCACCCCCATTTATATATTCCATACATTTATATACAATATATCTAATGGATGATATAAGAAAAGAGATATTAACTTGTACTAAATGCCCTTTATATAAAGGAAGGAAAAATGCAGTTCCAGGGGAAGGAACAGTAAATACAAATATTATGTTTATAGGAGAAGCTCCAGGAGAAAATGAAGACACAAAAGGTATTCCCTTTTGTGGAGCATCAGGTGAATTATTAGATCAAATGCTTGAGAGTATATCACTCAAAAGAAAAGATATATTTATAACAAATATTGTAAAATGCAGACCTCCTGGTAATAGAGACCCTGCAGAAAATGAAATACATTCATGTAAAAATTATCTACAAAGACAGATAAACATAATATCACCAAAAGTTATATGCACTCTAGGAAGATTTTCAATGAATTATTTTTTCCCAACATTTTATATATCAAAAGTACATGGGAATATTTTCAATTTTGAAAGCCACAAAATAATCCCTATGTATCATCCAGCAGTTGCACTATATAACTCAAATATGAAAAAAATACTTCTGAGTGATTTTCAAATATTAAAACAATTCATTTAATCCCCAAGATTCTTTAATTCCTCAAATAACCTTTTCTTACTTCTATCTATTCTTTTTGGAATATTAACTTTTACTGTTACAAATAAATCACCAACACCTCTTCCATGAAATGCAGGAATTCCCTTCCCTCTTATTTTAAACTTATCTCCACTTTGAGTTCCTGACGGTATTTTGAGATTTACTAATCCATAAGGTGTAGAAATACTAACAACTCCACCCAGCACTGCAGTAGATATATTAATGTGTGTTGTATATTCAAGATTATTTCCATTCCTTTTATATATACTGCTAGGATTAACCTTCAAATGTATGAATAAGTCTCCATTTTCCCCACCCTGCAATCCTGCCCCACCTTCATTCCTAAATTTTAATACTGTACCATCTTCAACACCTGCAGGTATTTTTATTTTCATCTTTTTTAACTGTTTTATTCTTCCTGTACCAGAACACGTATAACATTTATTTTTTATAATATTTCCACTACCTTTACAGTGAGAACACTCAACATCAACTGCAATATTACCTAGAAAACTTTGTGTTACTTTTTTTACTCTACCTGTACCTGAGCAAACACTACATCTCTCAGTTTCCTTAGTTGAAGATCCAGTTCCTGCACATTTACTACATTTGACCATAGTATAAAATGCTATTTCTTTTTCTACAGAGAAAATTACATCTTCAAGCTCCACACTTAGATTCAATTCTATATCATCACCAGATAAATCTCTTTTCTTTTGAGTTGATCTATCAAATCCAAAACCAGAAGAGGAGAAAAAATCTGAAAAAATATCACCTATATCACCCATATTAAAATCATATGTATATCCAGCGTTAGGATTACCTCCCATATCAGTAAAATCTGCACTACCAAACCTATCATAGTTTGCTCTTTTTTGTTTATCAGATAATACAGAATATGCTTCATTAATTTCTTTGAATTTATCATGTGAATCAGGTGCTTTATTTTTATCTGGGTGATAAATTCCTGCAAGTTTTCTATATGCTTTTTTTATCTCTATATCAGTGGCATCTTTAGAGACACCTAGTATTTCATAATAATCTTTTTTCATAGGTAAATGTATTTTAGCATATAAGGAGTGAATCTGTTAAATTATATGTGAATATTCATATTCAATGTTATAATAAATACATTATGTCTCACTATATATATATTAAAGGAGAAAGTAAAAATAAAAAATCAAGGATTAAAGGAAATATAAATCCACATATTCCTAAAATACACTATACTAGAGATAATTCTAAGGTAAAGAAAAACAGAAAAAAAAGATTTGTAAAATTCAAACTTAATTATGGTTCTATATTTTTGATAGTAACTGGAATTTTCTTTGTATTAGTGGCTGCATCACCTCTCATAAAATACTATATAGATACAACTCTTTTTAATAAATATCAGGTAAAAATAGTAAAAGCTGATCCATCTGCTACTTATTTTCAAAAGATAATAACTGCAAGTTACACCCATAATCCAAAACAATTCAACGGATATTTTTATCTATCTGTTCCAAATATAAATTTAAAAAATGTACCTGTAAAAGCAAATGTTGATGGATTTAACACAAATGCATATGAACATGTTCTTGTAAATTCACTTGCTCAAATGAAAGGTACTGCCTATCCTGGGGAATATGGGAATATATATATATATGGACACTCAGCTCCACAATGGTTTGCAGATCTATACCCTAATTCATTCCTAGGAATTTTTACTAATATCTTAAAACTCAAAAATGGAAATCTCATATATATAAAATATAAAAAGAGAGTATATAAATATAAAATATTTGAATCAAAAACAATATCTCCAACAGATATTTCTGTACTTAAAGCACCAAAAGGGAAGAAAATGCTCACCTTAATGACCTGTATCCCTCCAGGAATTGGAACAGAGAGATATATAGTAAAAGCATATCAAATACCAAACAAATAATTATGGAAAAAGAAAAAGCAGAAATACAATATGTTACAAACGAAGAAATTATACAAAGCCTAAATGAAATGTTTAGATCTAGTGACCATGTAATTTTGAGATTACAAAATGGCCAATTTACAAACCCAAATCGTTCATCGTTTACACCTAAGAGAACTCAAGGTATATATATTGAGAGGAGATTTAAAAATATATATACAGTAATATTCCCATTATCTGGAATAAAACAAGTGAAAATAGATGAAGAAAATAGAATTATCTTCAGAGTATCAAGAGGCGAACACACAATAAAAGAACCAAGAGAAATGGAAATAGCAGATCCAGAACAAATTGAAATTTTAAATTCTAGATCTATTGATGAGACTAGAAATTCAGAAATATTATACAAATTTACTAAAGATATCTCGACAACAGACTACTATAAATAGATGGAATATCATGTACTTTGCATATAATATTATTGCGTATGAATAAGTTTTATGATAAACTATATACTGTAATTTTAATTTTTTAAACAACATGCATACACCAGAATTATCTATAAAATTTGATAGTGAATCTGTAATACCGGAAGATGCCATTGTAGACAGTATCAATATGGCATTAAATTCTTTAGCTCATGAGAAATCACCTCATTTTGAAATAGATGGAGAAGAAGTGTTAGTCTCACCTGAGATATCTGTAAAACTTAACAATAGTGGAGAGTTAACGATAGTATCAAGAAGATATAATAATAATCTAGTAAGACATTGTAATCCAAATAGAATAACAATAGGTATAAGTGATGAGGATGGGACCCATTGTGCTGTATATGAGAGACAAGAAAATGGCTATAAATGTACTGAATACACTCTAGAAGATTGATTGACTATTTAAATATTTTTTTCTCAAAATCAAATGCAAAAAATTGAGTGTTAACATGTATATCTTTTGCTATAACTAAACCTTCTCCTATATTAAGTGATAATAAATATTCTTTCTCATCTGCCAAAAGAGCAAATGAGTTAGAAAGTCCTTCTATATTTATTTTCTCTTGCTTTAATAAAATCTTAAATGAAGTATTTGCAATAATTGATTTTCCTTCATCAGTAGAAATAAAATCACCTACATCTTGTGTTATATATACAATCCCAAGATTATACTTCCTAGACCTTTTTGTAATGGACTTTAGATAATTTGTAAGATCATGACTTTCAAGTAATCTATGTGCTTCATCTATATACACCATATTCTTCTCTTTCCTATTCAATTCTACATAGATATAATTTAGAATTATATACATCATCAAAGACATATTTTCACTATCTAGTGATGATATATCAAATACAACTAGCTGATGTTTTCTGATATTAATATTTGTTTTTTCTGAATACAAAGATGCATTTGAACCAAATGAAATGTTATATACCTCATTTGCCATAACACTTCTGTTTTTCTTTAATATATCATACAGATCTTTAAATGTTGGTTCTCTAAATTTATTGAAAACTGTCAGTAAAGCTTTATCCAAATCATTTCCATTATAGATAGAACATACTCTTTTTAAAAATCCTTTTATAAATTGAATCTTTTCCTCAATTGTTTCATTTTTCGATTTATCAAAAGGATTGACATGAAATTTCGAATTATGTGTAATCTTTATATATTTACCTCTCATATTTTTACAAAGATTTTTATATTCTCCTTCTGGATCAATAACTATTGTATTTATTCCTTTTGATAGCATTCGTATAATAGATGTTTTAGCAAAAAAACTTTTTCCGGCACCTGATTTTGCAAAAATTACTCCATTGTAATTTTCAAATTTAAAAATATCAAATATTACAAGAGAATTATTTTCTCTCTCAATTCCATAAATTATTCCTTCATAATCTAATACATTTGATGATACAAAAAGATTTGAAAAAGATAGGGTTTTGGAATCAATAATAAAGTTTGAATTTATATGATCATCTGCTAATGGAATAGAGCTTAAAAATCCATCTTTCTGTCTGAAATTTAACTCGTGTATTAAAAAATTTCTACCATTGTAGAGTGATTGAAAGTTTATTGTACTGTGATTTAGATCTTTCTTCTTTTTTCCTTGTAATAGAAAATATGTTCCAATAGCAAATCCCATATTTTTTCCAGATACAATAACTTCCCTAAATTCTTCAAGATTATTAATTTCTAAATCTAGAGATACATCCCTTACATTTCCCTTTGAAAGATGTGAATGTCTTTTAGATGATAAAGCTGCAATTCTATGTTTTAGGGAATTGAAAATTTTTACTTTCTCAATTGGATAAATATATTGACTTATAACGAAGAAATAGTTTTGATTTAGAAAATATTTCATAAAAAATGGGTCTATTTTATCTGGATAATCATATAAATAAAATGTTCTATAATAAAAATCATTTACTTTTACAAAACTTTCTTTCTCTATCAATGTTTTCGGGATAATCCCGTATTTATCTTTTTTATAAACTATATTTACAAATTTTTTCATACAAAATTTTTAAATAACAATATTATATCTTTTTTACTTTTTAAAATTTTATATCTTAAAAAGATATTATTCAGAAGGAATTCTATTTGATTATCATTTATTAATATCTCTTTTTTTATTCCTGTAAACTCTTTACTAAATGGAATACCGATATTCCTTCCAAAAATCTTATAAATAATAAAAAATCTTTGTGTATATAAAGATAATTCTTTGTTTTTACAAAGATCTATAATGTTTTTTTTGTAGATATTTCTAAATTTTTCATCATTTATATCTTTTGTATATTGTAATATTTCTTCTCTTTTTATTTGTGAGTTTATAGCAACAATTTGTACTGGAAATTTCAAAGCCAATAGAAATTGATTAAAAGATAAAAGAAATTTATTTTTAGAATCTGTTTCTTCTAAAACAAAATTCTTAGGAAAAACCTCAAATATTCTAATATATTCTGACTTTTTTAAAATAATACCATTCTCTAGAATTTCAAAATCTAAAACTTTTTTCATTCAATAATACATATTAAATAAGAATTATTTATAATACATACTTATTTAATCAATTACAAATATTTGTATATAACTGATACAAATATACTTACTTTGTAATTTCTATTTTTAAAGAATCAGGAATATAAATATATTTTTTCTGTCTCAAGAAATATAAAATCATAAAATACAATATTTTATAAATTTTATCTCCTTTATATTTCTGTTTTATTAAAAAATAAAAAAATACTGCAATTGATGATGATATAAAGATTTTAATATTTATCTGAATACTAGAAAGTAATATAAATGATATAGGAATTGCAGATAAAACAATTATCACTATATCTTCAGTAATATAAAACATATTAAAATTTAAACTTCTTAATTTATATACTTTTGTACTATCCATTTCTAATCTCTTAAAAAATTAAATACTGTATTTCTTACTCTATCTCCTACAGAAAAAATTCTATGTGAAAAAAGACCTCCTATAAGTTGAGGCACTAATGATAGAGAAAATAGAAGCATAATTCCTAATATTAATCTTTCTAATATATTCAAAGATATAGTATTTAAAATAGTTACAAATATAGCAATACCTAAAAGAAATGCAGGCTGAATAAACAAAAGCTGAAAAATCTTGGCAAAACTTGATGATAATATACCTCTAAAAGGAGGATAAATAGAAAATATTATTGAAAAAGGAAATAATAATATTAAAATCCATAAAAATAAAAAACCTTACAATAATTGAAATGTAAATAAAAATAAAGCTATTATTAAAAGCACATACAGTATTATATTAACAACACCTGAAAAAAATCCATGAGAAAAAGATATTCCACCTACATCACTTATAATAGTAGAAAAAAGATTTCCACTAGATGATCCAATAATATTTATAACAATAAATTTATCCAAAACATTTATAAAATTAATTAGTAAAGAAAGCATATACACAGATACAATTAAAGCAATAATAGCAAAAACTATATTTTTCAAAAGTTCTATCGGTGATATAGAGAAAGCTCCAAAACTATTTTCTCCTATAAGATGTGCAATATATATAAAAATTATAAGTGGCATTAAAATTTCTGCTGCATATTCAGTGCCATTCACATATTGACTGTAAGCAACCCCTGAGAGTGCTCCACCATAACTTTGAGATGATAAAATATTTGGAGTAAATTCAGTAAATTGATCTACAAAATAACCTAATGCACAAAAAATACCTTGCACAGAAAAACTAGATGTGGATGAACAGACATTAGTATTACTAGAATTCCCTTGTGCTAACACAGGTGTACTGAAAAAAAGAAATGAAAATATTAATATACTAAACGGAAACCAACGCATTTAAAAGACCTGTAAAATTCTGAGCACCAACAATAATAAAGAGGCCTACAACTATCCATATAATTCTATGTACAAGCTTTGATCTTTCATTTGGATTACCAGCATATAATATAAATTGCACTCCTAAAATTATTACAATTAACACTAATACTGTTTCTACTGTTGTTGTAATCAGTGCTGTAATATTTGATACAAATTGTGAAAGATTTGGTATTACATCCATTAAGTTGTAATTTTAAAAAAGATTAAAGTTTATGTCAAATAAGTATATTTTTCCTTGATAATACAATAAATCTTCAAATAATTATTCTTATATACATATCAGACAAAAAATGTATGTAGAGTAAAAATTATAATTCATCACACCTAATAATCTCAGAGAGAATTTGCTTTCCAGCTAAAATAAACAATCTAGGTTCATCAAAATAAAATTAAGAGATGTAATAGATTATTATCTAAAAAATTTATAGCATATCATTACCTTAATTTAATGGAGATTTAATCAATTACCTAATCTGATATAATAAAAGCAAGTAAGAATGAAATAATGAGTAAAGTAATAGTAAAGAAAGTCTTATCAGAATATTTTGACAAGATTCTAAATAGTGAAAAAACATTTGAATGCCGCTTAGCTAACTGGGATTGTGAACCTGGGGACACTTTAGTACTCAATGAAATTAACCCAAAAACTAAAGAATTAACTGGTCGTACAATAAAAAGAAAGGTTGGATATGTTGGAAAAACTAAGGATTTTAATTTTTGGTCTAAAAAACAGATAGACAAATATGGATATCAAATCATATCTTTACTAGATGACTTTACATGAATCAATAGAATTTACAAAATGAAAGCCTCTACATTAGCAATTGAATTACTCTCCAATGTTGGTACACGAGTAGAACATTCTCGCGCTGTGGCACATCAGGCAACATTCATCTTGCCGATCCTGAATGCTCCTTGGAACTCAACCATACTTGATGCAGCATGGCTTCACGATATTGGATATAGTCCATCAGTAATCAGTACCGGGTTTCATCATCTCGATGGTGCAAGATGGCTAAAATCCCATGGTTGGCCGACAGAAGTCTGTCGTCTTGTTGCTTGGCATACTAGAGCTGGGACTGAAGCAAAGTTACGTCACCTTATAACTAAACTTAGTACAGAATTTCCTCAACCACCAGACATGGTCCAAGCTGCACTTACTTGGGCTGACCTCACATCTTCTCCTACTGGTAACCTTTGTGAAGCTGAAAACCGTATAGCAGAAATATTGAAACGATACTCACCAAAGACTGTAGTACATAAAGCAATATCTGTAAACACTCGCAGCCTCCTAATGGATGTAAAGTTAATTAAGACAAAGCTTAACACGGTATGAATGAATCTATTATAACAACAAAAGATCAAAATAATACTAAGCTACTTATTCAACAGGCTCAAAAAGAAGATGCTCAAATTATTGTAAATATTTTATCTAGTGCTCTGCAGTATAAAGTATCCCATGGTGATATGGTTTGGGGTACTGAGCCTTATAGCTCTAAGAAATTACTCCACAATATCAAGGAAGGTAACACTTATATTGCTAGAATAGGAAATATACCAGTAGGAACATTGACACTACTTCTAGAAGATGAAATGATATGGGGCAAACAACCACCTATTGCTACTTATGTACATAAGTTAGCTATCAAAGATGGGTACCATGGTAGAGATTTAGGTAAGAAACTTTTAGATTGGGCTAGCCAACAAGCTACCAATAATGGTAGAAGTTTACTACGTATAGACTTTCATTATAACAACTATGGGCTGAGATCTTACTATGAAAAATTAGGATTTAAGTTAGTTGAAAAAAATAGAAAAATTCATATACCACATAGAACTACAATAGCACTCTATGAAAGATCTACCACTAAAGTTCCACAGTACACTATGAACGATGTTATATCTCATTTATAACATCAAAACCTTTAAAACTTCCTGTAAGTCCTAATCCAACAATATTACCCACAACCATATTTTTTTCAAC
>JAMCRT010000006.1 GCA_023380695.1 Patescibacteria group bacterium
GTGTTTTTAAAAACCTCATAGATATCACCAGATAAAACTATTGCGGGAATTGTGTCCCCTAGAGTAATATTAAAAGAAGAAAAAGAATGACTTATTAAAAGTGAGCTTACAGCAAGATATGTGAGATCTTTACTATCTAAAGAAGGACGTATAATAGAGTTATACAATTGAGATTTTCTAATTTTACTTTGCATTAATGGAAAATCAGATATTTTTTTTATCGAAAAAATATCGAAATATGGATCAGAAAATTCTTTAATCTCTCCATTATATCCATTACTCCCAGATAAAAATATTCTATCTCTTGATAGATTGATAACAAAGATATCAGTATTTATTTTACTTGAAAAATATAGTGCTTTTTCATTAATAAATCTTTGATCTATGTAATAAAAATTATCCACAACCTTTAAAAAATCTTTTTCCAAATTATCCATAGTAGAATAAACTGTTTTTCTTAAACTCCCAGAATAAGTGATATAAGTCTCGTATGTCTTTGAAATATTTGATATAAAAGATTGTAGAAAATTATCTCTTTCAAATAGAGGATGAAAAAAATCTTTTGGTATAACAATTTTTTTTGATACCAAAATATCCCTATCAAGATAGAGAAATCCCTTTATATAATAGTTATCTACTATTATATCTAATACATAACTGGATTTATTATTTAATAAATTACTCATGGGCAGACATATATCATATATAAATTATATTATATATAATATTAATCTTTTATTAAATAAGGCATTAAAGATAACACCCTAGCCCTCTTTATAGCAACTGATATTTGTTTCTGGTGTTTTGCACAATTTCCACTCTTAAATCTAGAAATTATTTTTCCCTTTCTAGATGTAAACCTTTTTAACCTATAAATATCTAAATAAGAAACATTACTTATGCCATTCTTACATAAACTACAACTTAACTTCTTATTATATGGTTTTTTATTCTTTTTTACTCTTTTTTTCTGAAAAACTGCCATACAATATTTATTCTAAAAAGGTAAATCATCTATTGATGCGTCAATATCCTCAGGAATTTCTGGTGTTTCAGGAACATCGACCTTATCTACACCAGTATCTACAACATCTGCATCTTCAGATTTTGATAGCGGAGACAACGCTTTCATATCAACTGCACGTATCTCAGTTTTCTGATGCTTAACACCATCTTTCTCCCAACCTCTTGTTCTAATTTCACCTTCAATATATACTTTCATTCCACTCTTTAAAATTTGAGAGCAAATTTCAGCTAACTTATTCCATGCTACAACATTATGAAATTCAGCAACTTCTTTAACATTTCCGTCTACATCTTTCCATGAACTGTTTGTTGCTACAGAAAAACTACACACAGCATTACCATTAGGAGTATACCTAAGTTCTGGATCTCTAGTAAGATTACCTATAATTAATGCTTTATTTAATGATCTTGATGCCATAATATAAAAAAACTAAATTAAATATTTGATTGACTCTGAATCATAGTATATTCCTTCAAAGAAAAAATACCATACCTTATCACTTCAGATAGTAAAGATAAGGCTTTTGAAAACTTACTTATATCATCATGTCTAAATTGCAATAAATCCTTCTCTACTTTATAGATAATATAATACCCTTCTTGATGTTTATTTATTGGAAAAGCTAAATACCTTTTTCCCCATACATCAGTATTAAATATCTTAAAACCATTCTCTTTGATCATACCTTCTAATTTTTTTTGGGTACCCAATCTTACATTTTCAGGTAAAGTAGGTTTCAGAGCAATTATTAATTCATACTTTTTTGATTCTTTTGTACTCATAAGATACTTCATTTATTTCATATGTAGCATATCATAATATGTATAATATGGCAACATTATGTTGTGCGGGGGTCAGAACATGGTGACCAGTTAGGGGGATATAGACAATACATAAAAGAGTGTCTAAAGTTAGAGAATATCAATCAACTAAAATTAGACACTTTAATATATGATAAATGGTATACAACTAAACTACAATAAGCTTAGAGAAATAAACCCTTAAGCAGCAAGAGAAGTAATTTTGGAAATACTAGAAACAAATAAATGGAATGTATCTAAGAGCTCAAGAGATTTAAATACTACTAGAAATACAATTAAAAAAGCTATTAAAAAACACGAACTGAAAGAATTCTTGTTGTGTGATTTTCTTTGAGTCAATGGCTACTTTACTGAAGCGGTAGATCAGGTTACCATGTCACGAATTAAGTAGTATATCCAGAACCAGTAAAGCTTCAAACAGAAGCTAATTAGAAGTCATATTAAGCACGTGAAGTAGTCACTAACGATACTGACAACAACTTGATAGTATTTTCTAAACATATCAGGTAAGTAGCATTTCTGCATTATAAAAGTCTTATCTGTAATTTTTTGTTTGAACCTAGTTATAGATCAAATGAAATTCGAAATCTCATTAACTTAGGGATTGTGATATTACTAGGTTTAAACGATAAAACTCGTAGAGTGCCGACTCCAACTGTCTTTGACTCATCACGTCTCCATGGTACGCATTGAATAATGTGGAAAAATACATATTCTTTTCAAATTTGAATTGTTCATGCAGAACCATCATCGCAAAAACTGCCTCTCTATAAGGCACATCATAACTAATTTTCATAGTGCCATTTGCGGAGTGCTCAATACCTGGAGCTCCTATTGACAGTTGTGTGAGATACTCTGTCATACCTTCATCTACTTCAAGACCCTGTTTGCTTATCCTTAAACCACAGCGCAATCCTGTTTGTGCTGAGCTGGCATGTTGAAGTTCATGTGCAATGACATGATGTGCATCAGAACCTTCACGCAAACGTGCAGATCTAATGCTCCCGTCAAACTGTACCTCTATGCGTAATGAGCCAGGCAGATAATCGCCTACAACTCCAGTATTGTCTGAAGTAACTAAACCATGTAAATGGTCAAAGCTACCAAATGTTGCTCTGTACAACTGTCCCGCCACTCGCTCCAACATATCAATACGCATACCAGTAGTTTCTCCAATCTGTTGCGTAGTCACGTATATTTGATTCTTAGCACTCTCCAGTGCGTGGCCATAGTGATGCTTTAGATATTTCTCCCCTTCAAGAGAACGCCCAGCCAAATATACAGCAAGAGTTTTTGTAAGTTCTCGGTCGTGATTATCAGTAATTACAGACAATAGACGATCTTTTCCTAGCTTATCATCTGATCGATCTATGTCATATAGTGAAACACCTGCTCGAGTACGTAATAGATTGTCAAATTGTTCTGCCCAAGGTAGATGAGCATCAAGAAAGCCTGTCGCATTTACAAAGAAGTTATGACCAACTGGTTGATCTTGATTACCAGAAACAACTCGCTCATGCAAATTCATGACTGGTGTAGAAAGCATCTCTGGATGCATACTCTCCATCTTGTCGATATCGATATTACCTGATTGATATGCCTCAAGTATCGCCATTCTTTGAGCAGTAAACATACCACCAACATCTCGTAAGGGCGTAATACCATTATCAAAATCTATAATAAGACGACTAACATCTTGAGGAGTTGATAATTCGCCAGCTAATCTTACAGTATCGGTAACCATCGGTTCATGTTGACCATAAACGCGTGTTTGATTTAAGCCTAGTGAATGTTCCAAAGTCTCCATATTATAGATTATATCACTTATTATGCTAAATACAGAATAAAGTGTTGGCCAATACAAGATTGCACTCAAATAAATATTAAAACCAATGTGAATTGATTACGAAACATACTGTACTCTTAAATTAGAAAAGAGAGAAATGAAAAAACAACAATATAATCACAACCTAGAATGCAATCATTCAATTGGTCGAAACGAATAAATCTTGTAAAATATATATTGTTTTATTCTTTTATTAAATAAACTTTTCTCTTGTCAGATCCATATTACTCTTTTTATCATCTCCAATTTTTACTCCCAATATCTGAAATAATGTACTCTCAGCTCTTTCAAATGAAACAACAGACCCACAAAGATATAACCTCCATATTCTAGCTTTTCTTTTACCTACTATTTTTTCTGCCTTTTCCCAATTTCTATCTAAATTTTGAATCCATTTTCTAAGAGTTAATGCATAATGTTCTCTTAATGATTCAACATCTCTTACCTCAAAACCTGATTTTTCCATCCCCTTTACTATAGAATATAGATTCAGAAGTTCACCATCAGGAAATATATATTTTCTTAAAAAAGAATTCTTCTTTATAGGCTGATCGGTATTCCTAGATATTGCATGATTTAATAATCTTCCCCCATCATTTAATATTGAATATAAAACTTCAAAATATTTTTCTAAATTTTTTTCTCCTACATGCTCAAACATCCCTATACTAGAAATAGCATCATATTTTTCTTTATTTACTAATTCTCTATAATCTTGTAATCTTACCTCCACTAAATTCTCTAACTTCAGTCTTCTTATTAATTTATTGGTATACTCAAACTGCTCTTTAGATATTGTGATACCAACTGATTTTACTCCATAATGCTGGGAAGCATAGATTATCATTCCTCCCCATCCACAACCCACATCTAAAAATTTCATTCCTTTCCTTAAATCTAATTTTCTACATATTAAATCATATTTATTCTGTTGAGCAGTATCTAGGGTATCTTTCGAAGCTCTAAATCTTGCACATGAATAAGTCATAGTTTTAGAAAGAAACAATCTATAGAAATCATTACCTATATCATAATGATGATGAATAGATTGTCTATCTCTTTTTATAGAATGAAATATTCCGGATACATTTGCTTCTTCCTCTGGATTAGGTAATTTCTTTAAACTCACCTTCAATTGTTTTAAGCTTTTTATAGTACTTAAAATAATTTTAGGGTTGATTTTTAATTGAGGATTTAGTCTGTTTACAATTGTAAGTAACTCTATAATATCACCTTGAAAATCTAATTCCTCCTCTACATAAGCTCTTCCAAATCCTAAATCTCTTGGAGCATAAATTACTCTATTTAAAAAATTTGGAGACTTAATGAATACTTTTATATCACTTTGTCTATTACCTAATTTACTTTTATCCCAAAATTCTATTAAAATAGGAATATCTGTACCAAATATTGATATAAAAAGTGGCTTTAATATTGTTGATACTTTTTTCCTTTTTACCATAATTCATATTTGTTTAAATGGGTATGCTATAGTAGCACGTAAGCCGAATTCTGTTTATATACCCATCTGTCTAGGAGATAATATTTCTATATCCCTCATTGCGTCATAAAGACTTGCTGGAGATGGAGGTTACAATGCCGTAATATATCACTATTTACGCGGTAGTCTCTTACACTACCATTTCACCCTTACTCAATAAAGAGCGGTGTATTTTCTGTTGCCCTAATCGAAAGATTACTCCTTCCTGCCATTTCGACAGCATCTACTTCCCAATATAATTGGGCCAGTTCGGACTTTCCTTACCACCAACTAAAGTCAGTAGCATGGGTATTTGTACTACTATAGATACAATTATATTATAACAAAAATCTGTGTATATGGAAAAAACTTCTCAGGCTCTGGTCAAAAGTAAATGTAGATGTATATAAAGATACTATAAATATAACAATAAGTGCTAGTAATATATATATTAAACTTTTTATCAATGAACCCTTTACATAAGAGAATTCATTATAAGAAGTATCTATATGATTAACACCTAAATCAGAAGTCTTCTTGGAGTGAGCCTTCATTATCTCTATTTCATATTTTAAGTTCCTATTGTTATTTGCCATAAATATATAAATATATTATACTGAAATATATATGTTTTGTAAAAATTATGGAAGAAATCAATTTTGATTCAACAGATCTTATTGACAAAGAAATTCAAAGTCCAAAGAAACCCAGGAAATTTAAAAAATTCAGGAATTGGTACACTAATCTATCTAAAAATCAAAAATATATATTCTATTTATCTCTCATAATAGGTATCATTATATTTTTAGGAATATTATCTTTTCTAATAATTCTATTTAGACCAACAAGTACTCCTTCTGTTCCAACCATTAAAGTAAAAGCAAAAGGTAAATCTAGCAAAACTACACCAAAATACATAGATCCTCTTGATGGATCATATGTAACAAATCCAAAGGTTCTCCAACGTCCACCTCTTGCAGTAATGATAGAAAATTCTGTATCTGCAAGACCACAAAGTGGATTAAATAGTGCTGATTTAGTATATGAGGCTCAGGTTGAAGGTGGAATCACAAGATTCATGGCTGTATTCTTAAAGCATACACCACCTCTAATAGGTCCAATAAGAAGTGCCAGGTTATATTATATAGCTTGGGCACAAGGTCTGGGAGCTATATATACTCATTGGGGAGGTAATATATATGCACTAGAAAAATTACAATCTCAAAACATACCAAATATTGATGCTCTTTATACAGCAGGCAGTAGTACACCTTGTAATACTACACTTAACAATTTTGTCTTCTGTAGATTGCAATCAAGATATGCACCTCACAATGGATATGGTAATACTGCAAATATATGGAATTTAGCAAAACAAAAAGGTCTCTATGCATCTCTGACATTAGGAAAAAATGAAAATTCATATACATTCTCTCAATCTACCAAAAATCTTGGAGATAATGGATCTCAAATCAATGTACATTTTGACCATGGTGATCTACCTTACGATGTTGAATGGATATATAATAAAACAAATAATGATTATGAAAGATATAATGGGGGGTCATTACAATATGATGCTACATCAAATCAACCAATAACTGCAAAGAATGTAGTTGTATTGTATATGAATGGACACACATCTGGTTACCCTGGAGATGGAACAACAGAACCATATTCTCTTATATGGATAATGAATACCACAGGATCTGGAAAGGCATATATTTTTAATAATGGACAAGAAATCAAAGGCACATGGACTAAAACATCTGCACAATCAAGAATGACATTTAATACATCCAGTGGATCTCCTGTAACATTTCAAAGAGGAAGAATTTGGTTTGAAATTATACAACCACAAACAGGGTCATTTTCATATGTCCCAGCAACAAGTAATACTAATTCCGTAGGCACAACAAAATGATAGATAAATTTATAATATCAAAAGTAAGAATAAAAATATTGAATTTATTTTTAACAAATAGTGCGACTTCATTTCATGTAAGAGAGATCGTAAGAAAGACAGATGAAGAAATAAATGCAGTAAGAAGAATACTAAAAGATTTTGAGTCTATAAATTTCTTAAAATCAGAAAAGAATTCTAATAGACTATATTATACAGTTAATCAAACACACATATATTTTAATGATTTATCCAGTTTAATAAATAAAGAATTTGGAGTAGGAGAAAGAATTTTAAAACATAAAGCAAAAATTGGAAATATAAAAATTGCATTTCTTACCAGTACTTTTATGGAAGGAAAACGCAAAAATAAAGAAGATTTAGAACTTATAATTGTTGGAGAGATTATTGATGAAGAATATTTAAATAAATTGGTATCCGAAGGAGAAAAAGAAATTGGAAGAGAAATTAATTATACATATATGACCCTAATGGATTTTTCTAAAGCAAAGAATGGAGCTGACAGTACAATGAGAAATATAATATATAATAGAAAAATCATTCTAATAGGAAATGAAATGGATATTTATTAAAGTTTGTTTGATTATTGCAGATAATTTCAGTACAATACCTTCTATTATATATGCGCAAACTAAAAATTAAAAAAGTAAAAAGAAATTTCCTGATTATACTACTTCTATTTCTAATAGTAGTATTTATTGATATTCCACAAATAAATATTAATTTAAAACCAATAGGAGTCAATTATCAGACAACAATAAATCATCCCAATATAAATATAAATTTCTTGGGTATTAAATATTATAATTCTCTTAATCCATCTCTAGGATTAGACCTAAAAGGTGGTTCACAACTTGTTCTTCTTGCTAATGTATCAAAACTGCCAAAAGCTGATATTCCACAGGCTATGTCTGCTGCAAGAAATGTTATATCTCAAAGAGTAAATCTATATGGAGTTGCTAATGCCCAAGTTTATACAGAAAAATATGGGTCTTCCAATAGGATTGTCGTAGATCTTGCGGGAGTTAAAAACCTTAGTGAAGCAAAAAAACTTGTTGGACAAACTGCAAAATTAGAATTTCTAACATTAAAAAGTGGTGTAGTCCCATCATCAATTACAACAGCAACAATACCTTTATCAGATTTTAATCCTAAAACAAATTTAACTGGGGCAGACCTTGCAAATGCAACAATAACCTATCAACAGGGTAATCCTAATCCTGCAATACAATTAAATTTTAAATCTGAGGGGTTAAAGAAATTTGCAAAAATGGCAAAAGCAAATGTTGGAAAACCCGTAGGAATTATACTAGATAACAAAGTAGTAGAAAATCCAGTAATTAATTCTTCTCTTGCAAATGGTGTTGTAAGCTCACCTATTATAACTGGTAATTTTTCATATAATACAGCTAAAACACTGGTTGATCAATTGAATGCAGGGGCATTACCAGTACCAGTCAAATTAATTGAAGAAAATACAATAGGTGCAACACTTGGAACATCTTCTATTAATGCATCTTTAATTGCAGGGTTCATTGGTATAATTATAATTTTAGGGTTTATGATATGGAACTATAAAACATTGGGTCTAATTGCAGATTTTGCACTTATTATTTACGCTCTTCTTGCATTTGCTATTTTCAAATTAATTCCAATTACACTAACACTTGAGGGAATTGCAGGATTCATTTTATCAATAGGTATGGCAGTAGATGCAAATATTTTAATATTTGAACGAATGAAAGAGGAGAAAAAAGAAGGAAGATCACGAAAATCTACTCTAACACTTGGCTTTAAAAGAGCATGGAATTCAATTAGAGATTCAAATGTATCTACTCTGATTACTACATTAGTATTGTATATATTAGGATCATCACAAATCAGAGGTTTTGCAATTACACTAGCAATCGGAGTATTAATAAGTCTGTTTACGGCAATTACAATTACTAAACAATTGTTATATGTATTTTATGTAAAAGATTAAAAATATGAATTTGAATATAGTAAAATATAAATATGTATATCTTGGTATATCATTATCATTAGTGATTATCGCTATATTTTTCCTAATACTGTGGGGAGTAAAACTTGGAATAGATTTTACAGGAGGAACTACATTTATATATAAAAATGAAAATGTTAATTTAATAAATGTAGACTCTTTCTTATCAAAAAATTATCCTGGATCTAGCATTGTAACAATTGGAGTTAATACATATCAGGTACAAACACCACCATTAAATCAGAAAACATTAAAAATCTTGCAAACCAATCTTTCAAAGAAATTTAAATTAAATTCTCCTGAGAAGACAAGTACAATAGGGCCAACAATAGGAACACAGCTAACTAAAGATGCCATTTATTCTGTAATAGTTGTAATTTTAGGTATAATAATTTATATAGCGTGGTCATTTAGATCTGTTCCAAAGCCTGCAAATTCTATTGTATTTGGTGGATCTGCAGTTATTGCAATGCTTCATGACGTTATAGTTGTATTTGGTGCATTTGCAATACTTGGACATTTCTTTGATGCACCAGTAGACTCATTGTTTGTTACTGCAGTCTTAACAGTAATAGGATTTTCTGTGCATGATACAATAGTTGTATTTGATAGAATTAGAGAAAATCTTGTAAAGAAAAAATATCCAACACTAAAAGAGACAATAAATAAATCATTAGTACAAACATTCAACAGATCTCTAAATACTTCTTTTACAGTACTTTTAGTCCTATCTGCATTATTTCTCCTGGGAGGTATAACAATAAGGTGGTTCGCAATAGCACTTCTAATTGGAATATTTTCAGGAACTTACTCTAGTATTTTTGTTGCTAGCCAATTACTAGTAGTTTTTGCAGATTTCAAAGAAAAAAAGAAATCATAAAGGATCTTCTATAAGGATTTCTTGGACATCCCCAAGCATTTTCTGTATTTGCAGTATAGTTGAAATATCTATGCCAGGGTTATATAAACTACCTCTTAATCCAACATTACTATTAGTAGTATATCTTTCATCTAATTCTAGAAGTTTATCTAATATATCTTCACTTACTAATACACCTAATTTTCTATATTTTTCTGGGTCAGAATCTTTATGAAAATTACCTTCTAAAAACATAATTTCTATATCTTGATCATCTTCAATACAAAAAGTAAATCTATATAATTTACCATTATCAAAGTCCCTAAGTATAACTGTAAACAAGCTTTTATTATCCTCTTCTGCAATTTTAGGAGCATGAGCATCTACTAATACTGTAATAGAATTATTACTTGTTCCTATAAAAAAACTCATTGAATGTTCATCTGTTGCACACAAATATTTACCTTCGTTAAAACCATCAAAAATAGTACGGATTTGCCTTTCTATTTTTTCTGTATCTACACTATATGGAGGTAAATTATCGTCTTTTTCTATATTCATTATAGAAAGAATTATATCATAGACTTATAGTATTATGCAAATTCAAATATATCTTTGATTCCACTTCTAAATTCTTTTCCAGAAATATAACCTTTACTCTCTTTTTGTATTAAATCAATCTTAATATAGAAATCAGAACATGAAATTAATAAATCTTTAGATTCCTTTAGTATTGTACCTGGAGTAGAAGACTTTATTTCAGTAATAGACACTTCTTTAATATTTACAGATTTACCATTATATATACTCCATGCAGGATAAAATGCCCTTACTTTATTTCTAATATTCTCTGCACTATCGTCCCAATATATCTTACCCTTAGATCTTTCAAAATCACTGATATAACAATATGTTGCAATACTACTATCTTGTTTCTTCTTTTTTATTGTATCTATATTATATAAAGTATCTACTAATAGTTCTCCACCCAAAAGCCCCATTCTATATTCTAAACTTTCTCTATTATCATTATCTGAAATTTTAATACCTTTCGCTAGAAGAATATCACCTTCATCCATTTTTGAATTCATTTCAATAACTGATACTCCCGTAGTTTTATATCCAAGGTTTAATGCTGTCTGAATTGGTGTGGCACCTCTAAGTTTTGGGAGCATTGATCCATGTACATTGATACATCTAAAATTATCTGTAATATTTGCAGGAATAATTTTTCCAAATGATGCAACAACAACAAAATCAGTATTTACTAAATATTGAGGTTTCATATCATCATATAAAACATACTTAATTTCATTTTCTTTTACATACTCTGATATCGTATTCTTTTCGGTTTTTAATACTACCCCCAAAAGATCAGTGTTTTCAACTAAATATTCTAGAATAGGTAAAGAAAAATTGTTTGATCCAAAAAATATAGTTTTCATAACCTTTAGATATTAACATAGATTTTATAAATTACAATACAGTCCCATAGAGTTTGTCGTTTTGCAAAATATATACTTTTATAGTATACTGCAATACATTATGGAAAAAGGAGATAATTTTGGGAGAGATAATTTTAGAAGAAAAGCAACTGCGATTGTACTTACTGTAATGTCAGTTGCAGGATTATATGCAATAACAAAAAATCCTACACAAGAAAACTCACAAAAAAATAAGGTACAAAAAGATTCCACAGAACAGTTATCATTGATTGCTATTAATAAAGCTCCTTTTAGTCAAGAACAATTACTAAAAATTAATCCTCAATGGACTAGACCGGAAAAACAGAATGGAACAGCAGCAATATTATCCAATGGTACAAATAATGTACTTTTCATATTAGAAAGCGTTAGTCAAAGTAAAAAAGATAGCTTGTTTAGAAGTTTTAGAAATAATCCGAATAATGAAAATGGAGTAAATGTAAATTTTGAAACTCCTGGCGGACAAAATTTATATATACAGCCAGTAGTATCAATGCAATCAGATGGAGGAAATGTAGAATACAGAATTGAATATACAGACAATACAGGAGAAATAAATAACACCATAGCTACAAGTGGAATAAAAGTAACTATATCTTCTAATTCTTCAATGGGAACTACTGTCACTCAAAATTTCCATATAAATCCATAGTACAACACAACACATTCTAAGAGTTTTTTGCCCTATTTCTCTATTTATAATATAATAGTAACATGAATTTATTTAATAAAAGGAAATATTATGATCACAATAATACTTATTGCAATAATAATTGCATCTATAGCATTCAGTATATACAATATACAAACATCTAAGAAAAGAGAAAAATCTCTTAAAAATAAATTAAATAAAATGTCTTTATCAAATCAAGATAAAGAAGAAGCTCATATAAAAGCAGAAGAGATAATTTTAGAGGCAAAAAATAAAGCCTTAGAAATTCAAAAAAATGCAGAAGAAAAAGAATTAAATGCGATAAAAACAGTAGCAGAAAATGAAAAAAATATAGCAATAAAAGAAGAATTACTAAACAGAAAAACGGAAGAAATCAAAAAAACCGAAGAAAATATACAAAAAGCCAGTGCTGAGACAGAAAAAATAAGAGCTGAATTATCTCAAAAACTAGAAAAGATAGCTTCCCTTACAAAAGATGAGGCAAAAAAAATTCTTCTTGAACAAATGGATGAAGAATTAAAAGATGAAAAAGCAAAAAAAATTAAAGAAAATGAAGAAGAAGTTAAATTAAAATCTGAAGATATTTCAAAAAACATCCTCATAGAAACTATGCAAAAAACAGTTTCTGAATATATTGGTCCTGCAACTACTGCAATAGTAGATTTACCAAATGATGATATTAAAGGAAAAATAATAGGAAAAGAAGGAAGAAATATTAGATCATTTGAAAAAATAACTGGTGTAGACGTTATTGTAGATGATGTACCAGGATCTATAACAATATCCTGTTTTGACCCACTAAGAAGAGAAGTTGCTATAATGGCAATGAAAATGCTTATTGAAGATAAACGAATTCACCCAGGTAAAATTGAGGAAATGGTTGCAAAAGCAAAAGAAAATCTATCAAAAGAAATAAGAAAATTCGGTGAGAAAATGGTCTACGATGCAGGTATAAGAGATGTAAGACCTGAGTTAATATCACTTCTTGGAAGAATGAAATATAGATATAGCTATGGACAATCCCTTGCAACTCACACAATGGAAATGGTACAAATTGCAGAGAATTTAGCACAAACATTAGATGCAAATGTATATCTTGCAAAAAAATGTGCCCTTTTTCATGATATAGGAAAAGTTGTAACTGCAGAACAAGAAGTGATATTAACTCAGG
>JAMCRT010000007.1 GCA_023380695.1 Patescibacteria group bacterium
TCTTTTTCACTAATAATTTGCGTATTTAGAAAAAGATTTTGATATTATATTTTGGGATGAAACATTAAGTTCAAAGGAAGCAGAAAATATATTAAGATTAAAAGGGAAAAAAAGAGGAAAGGTAGATGATATTTCAGCTCAAATTATATTACAAGAATATTTAGATTTAATACACAATGAAAACTAAAATTATATTAATAATCATATTTATAGTGTTATCAGTACCAATTGCTTTCTATTCTTGGTTCACACATAATTTATCATATAAAGGACATTTTAGTATTCCTTATATAAAATTTGTTATAAAAAGTAAGGAAACGCAGAGTAATATAATTTTTGCATTAAAAAAAGTACATGCAATATCATCAATAAATGCATTTAACATATATCTTAATTTTGAAAATCCTTTGTTTACATTCAAACCAGGAATATACAGAATATATAACGGGGAGAATGTAAACGCTTTAATTGAAATATTTAATAAAGGATCTTTTTATAGAGAACTTCTAATACCATCAGGCCTTCGTATCTCTCAGCAAGCAAATGTCATACGAAATGAACTTTCTACCTCTAATAAATATTATAAATTCAGTACATCACAATTTAGAAATATTGCACACACTGATCTATCAGATTTTCATTATCAATTCTTGACATATTTACCAAAAGGTTCAACCCTTGAAGGGTTTCTATATCCAGGATTATATACTGTACCACTGAATGCAGATGCAAAATATATTATTGATAAAGAATTATTATCTTTTGAAAATAATATATTTGAGAAATTTAAAGGTTTTTTACTCACGAGTAGTGATAAACTGAGTTTTTATCAAAATATCATTATAGCATCAATTGTAAGAAGAGAAACTTTATATAACTCTGATAAACCTATTGTTGCAAATATTTTCATTCGAAGATTTTTATCAGGAATTCCATTAGGATCTGATGCTACAGTACAATATATGTTAGGTTTTGATACAAAGGAACAGAAATGGTGGAGAACAAATATTACCCCATCAGAAATTTCTATTAATTCTCCATATAATACAAGAATAAATAAAGGATTACCTCCAACACCAATATGCTCTCCTGGTTTTAATTCAATTAAAGCAACCCTTTTTTCTACTCCTAATAATTATTGGTATTTTCTCTCAGGACCAAAAGGTCACCTACATTATGCGATAACTTCTAAAGGGCATATTAACAATATAAAAAAGTACCTAGGATAAGTGTATTGCAAAAAAATATGCTACATATTATGATAATTTAATATGTCAGTAGATAATAATAGTATTTCTGGTTTGCCTAAAAGAACTGTAGTTCTTATATCATCAATTGTTGTTATAATACTATTTGTTATTGTTGTTTTTATTATTCCAAATTTTCAATATATTGGAGGTGTAATTGGCATTAATTCTCCTGTTGTGGCAAAAGTAAATGGGCAAGTTCTAACTGTGAATGATTTAATAAATTTTAATTGTAATAGGTATAATATGTATGATCCAGTATGTAAAACTAAATCTAATTATATGAAACAATTACAAAATTTCATAAATTATACTATAGAATATCAATATCTCGAAAGTCATAAACAACTACCAACTCAAAAAGAAGTATATGGTAAGGTATATAATGTATACCATAATGATAAGCTACCTAAAGAGCATCCTGGAAATCAATTATATGATTATTATTACCAGAAATTAGTATTAGACAACATTGGAAAAATTTTATTAAAGCACTCAAGTGGTTATGTATTTTTAATAAGTTATTCTTTCATGTCGTTAATGAATAAGGAACCTATGAGTAATGCAAAAAATATTGCAAAGAATTTAATTAATTCCTGGTATAAATCATTAGATAATAACACGGGAAATGTAAAAAATTTGTATAATAAGGCATTTAATTATTATTCTTCTCATAAGATAACTTCATATGTTGTACATTATAATAATATAAATGCTATTAATGCTGGAAATAAAATTATGTTTTTGGCTGCTGGTAATATATCTGGTAATATTATTAATATATTAAAGATGAAAAACAATTCAATCTCAAAGATATATGACTATTATAGTAATAATGTTCCAATTAGTCTTGGTGGACATATGGGATATTACTATTTTGTTGTTTCTCAAAATGTTACAGGAAACTATATTGATTATAATAGTATGATTACTAATTTGAGGTCTAAATCTAATATATTAATATATTAATAAAATTTATGAATAGAATAAAAAGAATATTTAATAAAATAAGACCAAGAGAAAATCATCTGATAATAGCTATATTTATAACTTTAAATATTTTATTTCTATTTTTGGTAGCAGGATTTTTTGTTCCAAAACCCATTGTTCATGCTCAAACTATAAAGCCTTCTGTAGCTACGAATTGTGGTGCATCTGTTACAGCTGGTTTTGCAAGTTTAAAAGTTATAGTTAAAACATCTAATGGTACTCCACTACCTAATGATCTTGGATTACATACATGGACAGATGTTTGTGAAAATTATTTTAATCAAAGTGGAAGTGCAGGTTGGAATAATTGGTATCAAAAAAATTATTATAATGGAACTTATCAAGATTTTCTTTTAGGAACACCTGTTAATATAGGAAATAATGCTTTAGCTATTGATAAAGCTCAATCTAGCGGAGTTATTGCTCATTGTCCATCTAGTGATGGCTGTGCTTATTGGGGTGGATATTTAGCAGTAAATGTACTTTCTGGTCCTTCAAATAATGCATCATCTGTTGCATTTTCATATTATGAAGTAATAGATTGTGGATTTTCTCCTGCAAATTATCAATTATCGGGATTGCCAACAGGTTGGACTGTTTCTGGAAGTTTTAATAGTGTAAATTTTAATGGACAATATAATTCTGTATCTGTAGCAAATTATATACCTCCATCACAGAATGCATCTCCATCAAATGAGTATATACCTTCAAACGATATATATACTATAACATTGACTCCTCCAGCATGGCAATGCAGTTTAACTTTAACAGCAAATCCTAATAATAATTTAAATCCAACTAGTGGTAGTACTACACTTTCAGGAGTATTAACTGTCACAGATAATGGAACACCCGTAGTTGCTAGTGGAGCTAATCAGCCAATACAGTTATCAATGACTCCTTCAGGTGGAATAGGTATAAAGAATAATCCTGTATATACTGGGGCGTCAGATACTTATAGTACTGTAGCTGCTGTTAATTCACCGCCTTTTTCTGGTACAAAAACGTTTACTGCAAAATATAGAAGCTCTATAAGTGGTATTACGTGTAGCTCTAACTCAGTAAATGTAACATGGGAGCCTTTGTGGAAATGTACTTTAACTTTAACGGCAAGTCCTAGTAATGATTTAAATCCATCTAGTGGTAGTACAACATTATCAGGAGTATTGACTGTTACAGAAAACGGAACAAAAGTTCCTGCTAGTGCAGCTAATCAAAAAATACAAATATCTGATTCTCCTTCAGGATCAAGTAGTTCAGTGAGTATAAATAATAATCCTGCGTATACCGGAAGTTCTAGTACATATAGTTCTACAGTTACTATTCAAATACCTCCTTTTTACGGTACAGTTACATTTACTGCAAAATATACAAGTTCTATAAGTGGTATTACGTGTAGCTCCAATCCGGTATCTGTAACATGGGGGTCTAATGGATGTACTTTAACTTTAACAGCAAATCCAAATAATAATTTGAGTCCAACTAGTGGTAGTACAACATTATCAGGAGTATTGACCGTTACAAAAAATGGAACAAAAGTTCCTGCTAGTGCAGCTAATCAAAAAATACAAATATCTGATTCTCCTTCAGGATCAAGTAGTTCAGTGAGTATAAATAATAATCCTACGTATACCGGAAGTTCTGGTACATATAGTTCTACAGTTACTATTCAAATACCTCCTTTTTACGGTACAGTTACATTTACTGCAAAATATGTAGCTTCAAGTGGAATTACATGTAGTTCATCTCCAGTATCTGTAACATGGGGGTCTAGCTCATCTAATAATGGAGGAACATCTCCTTCTTCTTGTACTATTACTTTGAATGCGAATCCTTTAAATCCACAATATCCTGGTAATACAGTACTTTCCGGTACTGTAACATATCCTAATGGGTCAGCAGTACCTGCAGATAGTCCTGTTTCAATTTCACAAAATCCTTCTAATGCATCATCATTTGCTCCATCTACAATTACTACTAATGGGTCTGGAGGTTATAGCACAACGGCCACCCTTTCACCTGGACAGGCACAAAGTTCTGTTACATATACAGCTACTTTTAATAGTGATGGAGTACAATGTAGTTCATCTTCTGTAACTGTAACATGGGGTAGTATCAATTGTGCTAAATCTCCTACTTCCAATGGATGTGAGATACCAATACAGCCTAAATGTAATAGAGGTGCATATAAGGAATTATATGTTAATGGTTCTGTAGTAGGATTTGGTGGTGTATATAATTACCGTGATATGGGAGGGTGTAATCCATCATATCCATCCTTGAGGATTTCATATAATTTGAAATATATTTCACTGTATAATATTAATTTTATAAGGTTAATAGGACATAATTTGCAATATTGGATGGAAGAGGGAATATAGTTGACAATAGCATCTAATATATATATATTATAACTATGCAAGAAGGTTCACAAGGTATAAATAATAATCCAGTATTTAACTCTACTGAAGATCTAGATGCATTAGCTTTGGATGTCGCAAAAAAGAGAAAAAGAATTTTTAATGTTTTAATAGTAACTGGAGCACTTATTATTGTTGGAGTTATTTCATTAATAGTATTAAATTTTAATACAAAATTAAATAATGGTAATATTCATGCACAAACTCCACCTACATCTTCTACTACATCATCTTCTTCTACAACATCTACCTCGACGTCAACATCTAGTGTACCTGCATTAACTAGTGTTACGCTTACTTGTAGCACAAATAATAATATTATTGCAGGGTGGGCTGTTCCATCTGGTACTGCATCTACTGATACTGTAAATGGATACATTACAGATACTACTGCATCTAAACAAGTGTATAATTTATCTCCACAACCAGTTTCTGGAAGCACTGGGTCATATACTTGGTCAGGATCAAATGGTAAGGATACTTATTCATTTACTGGGTGGATACAAGATAGTTCTGGCGCAAAATCATCAACTATTACAAGTTCTACTCTTGATTCTTCTACATGTTCCTCTCTTGCATCTACATCTACCCCTGCTCTCTCTTGTAATACATTTACTGTAACACAAAATGGGCAAGCTGGGACAACATTTGCTGTAGGATCTACTCCAGTAAATATTGAATCAGGTATTACAGATTCATCAAGTACTGCAACTATTGATTATTCTAATGCTCAGTGGTCAGTGACTCCTCAAGGAGGCTCTATTTCACCTGCATCTAATAATCAGTCTGCTACTTGGACACTACCTTCATCAATTACTGGTACTTCTCAACAATACACAATATCTTTATCAGGAGTTACTGATAGTAATGGGAATTCTTTATCTTCTCCTTGTACTGCCACTTTAACTGTTACATCAGCTTCAAATTCGAATTTACCTAATACAGGGTTTGATCTTCCAACTTATATAATGCTTGGTGTAGGATTTATTATTATGTTTTTAGGATTAAGTTATGCATATATAAATGGAATGCTTACAAAGAAAACATTTAAGAAGAGAATGTTAAGATCAGTTAGATAGTAAGAAATAATATTAAAAGGCTCAAATTCATATCAATTTTTCCACTGTTTGCAAGTGTTATAAGTTTTAAGATTCTATGATATGTCTCTCTTAGTTTATTTTCTTCAAATCGATATAAATTTTCTTTTGCTTTTAATACTCCATATTCTGATATATTAATTTTGAATGGTTTTTGTTTCAAGAGAGATACTATATTAGAATTTGTTTCATTCTTGTAATTATATATAAGGATTAATATATATATTTCTCTTAGAAGCATACTTGTAATCATATATAAATCTTCATTTTGAGATATTAATCTTGTAAATTCCTTAATCATTAAATTTTTGTTATTCATCATTAATGCATTTGTAATATTCCAGATTACAGTATTATCATTTTCTGATAGGATATCTTTGATATCATCAATATTTGTTATTTCTTTTTTAGGGTATATAAAATAAATACATTTTTTTATTTCATTTTGTATTACAATTTTATCATCTCCTATGATATCTATTATTTCCCCTATAATATTATCTGTTATGGATATATTGGATTCTTTAAATTTATTTTTTATAAAATCTTTTGGATTATATTTTGATATAGTTTCTTTATCTATGTTTTTGATATTTTTAGGTGTGTATAAGTAGAGGGTATTATCTGTTTGAATTGAATCTATTTTCTTTAATATCTTATTTGGGTTTCTTATTATAAATATTTTATTTTGATTTAATATATCAATATTTTCTAGTATATTTAATATATCAAATATATCCTTTTCATCCTCATCTAATATCTCTATATATTCGTCTTTATGTTTTGTTTTTACAAAGGATATGATATCTTCTATATATTCACTATATATAGTTTTAATCATTTTTGTATTCTATAAATGAAGCTATTGCTATTACAATAAAAATGCCTGCAATTAAAATAATTAATGTATCTTTTAATGCTGATGGTTTAGTCTCTGTTATAAGGGATGGAGAAGACACAGATTGTACAAATATTACTCTAGAACATATTGGTATATTAATTTTTAAATGAGAACTTTTTATTGCATTTATTGCATCTTTTTGAGATTTTAGACAAGATTTGTAGTCTTTCTGAAGTATAAAATTCATTTTTGAATTTATACTTTTTGATTGAATGCTTTGTATAAAGCTCTCAGTCCATGCTTTTGTGAGATTAGATTTATTAGTTGATATTGATAGATTTATAAGATTAGGCCCAGTCTGGAGTGTTTTTATATTTCTTAAAAACAAATAGAGTGTTGATTTAGAATAGTTAGATTTATATTTGTAAGGCAGAAGATTAAAAGAATTAGTCATAGCATTAGTGCTATTTAGATATCCTAATAAATCTCCAGGATCATTAGTATATATATTGATGGAGCTTTGATAAGTTGGAGGTATAGTTTTTGCATATATAAATCCTACTATACCTATAACTATTATTGATATTACAATAAATTTAGATCTTTTTTTAAGAAATGTAAGGTACTGATTAAGATTTATCATGTTGTACTGTATCTAATATAATGTTTACCATTTTGTCTGCTAATTTATTTTTTTCTCTTGGTATATGTGTAAATGTTATAGTCTCAAACATTGAAGATAGTGATTTAATATCTTCTATTATATTTTTAAGTTCCATATTCTTTATTTTGTATTCTCCATTTATTTGTTTTATTAAAAGCTCACTATCTGCAAAACAATTAATATTGGTAATTTCATTTTTTATTGCAAGGCCTAAACCATCTTTTAGAGCAATAAATTCTGCTTGGTTATTTGTTTTTATTCCTAAATATTTTCCCTTGAAATCAAGAAGTTTTTGATCTTCAAATAGAAATATGCCATATGCAGCATTTCCTGGGTTACCTCTAGAGCCTGCATCTGTAAAAAGTGAATAGTTTGACATAGAATCTATTATATATCAAAGCTATATTTATTGCCAAATTTATTTAGCAATTGTTAATTTTTTGTTTTTTTCCTATACTAAGTTATAGATGAGAAAAGAAAGTATAAAAATATTAGTGATGTCTTTATTTTTTGTTGTATTCATTATTGTAGGATACATTTTGAGTTTGTATATCACAACACTTAGTTCTTTTATTTTCCTAGTATGGGTTCTTTTTCTTGTAATGATATTCTTTTTCATTATTATATTTGAAGATTTATCTACAGTTATTACAAGACAATTAGTTCATATTGCAAGTAGAAGAAATAAAAAACACAAAAAAATCAGTGATAATAGTGAATATCTTTCTTTATTTACTCATGAGATGAAGAATGGAATATCAGTGATAAAAGGATATGTCTATATGATTTTAAATGATGAAAAATTGGAGAAAGGATTATCAGATGAAGTTAAAAAATATTTAAAAAGGGTTGATATTTCCTCATCTAAACTTATATCTTTGACTGATAATATGCTAAATTTTAATAAGCTGAAATCTGGGTTATTTGAGTTAAACTTGATTTCTTTTAGTATGTCTTCTATTTTATCAGATGCTAAAGAATCTTTTAAGGGGTTTGCAGAAGAGAAAAATATTACTATTGAATATAAAAATACTCTAAAAGATGGAGAGGATATTATCAAAATGGATAGATTTAAAATTGATGAGGTTGTATCTAACCTTTTGAATAATGCAATAAATTATGCTAATAATAATAGTACAATTTATATAAAACTGGAAAAGAAAAATGCAGATAATATTTTAGTATCTGTAAAAGATGAAGGAGAAGGTATTGATGATAATGATACATTAGAGATATTTAAGAAGTTTTATAGATCTAGCAATAATACAAAAGGAGGAACTGGTCTGGGTTTATATATATCAAAATCTATTATAGAAAGACATAAAGGTAGGATTTGGGCAGTGAATAATAAGGATGGAAGAGGGGGGGCTACATTTTTTTTCAGTTTACCTGTAAAATGAAACAAATGGACATAAAAGATAAAAAAATATTAATTGTAGATGATGATTTATATCTCGCAGATATATATTCACAGTTTTTTACAAAGAAAGGATTTTTTGTTGTATCAGCATATGATGGTGAGGAAGCATTAGATAAGGCATCATCTGAGGAATTCTATTTTATTTTACTTGATATAATGTTGCCTAAGAAAAGAGGAATTGAGGTTTTAAAGGAAATAAGGGAAGGATCTAGTCCATCTAAGAACACACCAATTTTTATGTTAACAACTCTTGGATATGATGATATTATAAAAGAAGCATTTTCATTGGGAGCTAGTGGTTATATAGTAAAATCTACCCTATCTTTAGATCAGATATATGATGAAATTGATTCATTTTTTACTGGAGAGAAAATCATTACAGACTAAATATATACAATAGAGTATTAATAATGCTATAATGCAAAGAACATGGCAAATATAAAATCATCAAAAAAAGATATTCGAAGAACAAAACGAAGAACATTCATTAATAGTGGATATAGAATAGATCTTGATAAATTGGAAAAGACTTTTATTAAAAAACCAACAGATAAAAATTTATCATCTATTTATTCTATTCTTGATAAGATGGTAAAAAAGAATATTATACATAAAAATAAGGCAGCACGTATAAAAAGTAAGTTTATCTCAGTTTTGAAAGAGAAATCATAAATGCAAAATGTACGCAATTTTTCAATTATTGCTCATGTTGATCATGGGAAATCTACTCTATCTGATAGATTATTAGAATTTACCAACACTATTCCTAAAAGAAAGATGAAAGCTCAGTATTTAGATACTCTAGATACTGAAAGAGATAGAGGTATAACAATTAAACTACAGACTAGAAGAATGGAATATAAAGGATATATATTAAATCTTATTGATACACCAGGACATGTTGATTTTTCATCTGAGGTAATAAGATCTCTAAGAGCCTCTGAGGGTGCACTACTTTTAGTTGATGCTACATCTGGTATTGGAGCTCAAAGTATAAGCCATTATCTTGAGGCTATCAATCTAGGAATAAAAATAATACCTGTACTAAATAAAATTGATGTGAAAACTGTTAATATTGATGATCGAATTAATGAAATTATGGATGTATTTGGATTTAAGAGAGATGAAATACTGATGATTTCTGCTAAAAGAGGTGATGGGATTGAATCACTACTAGAAAAAATTATATCAGATATTCCATCACCTAAGGGAGATATCAATGGTAGTTTTAGAGGTTATGTTTTTGATGCTTTTTTTGATGAATTCCGAGGAACTGTTTTACTTGTAAAGGTTGTAGATGGGACACTGTCAGTTTCAGACACAATATATTTTCATTCAAATGGTAAAAGTTTTAAAGTAATGAGCATGGGATTTATAAAGGATCAATTTGTAAGTAGTAGTAAAGTAAAAGCAGGGGATGTGTGTTTTATAACAACCTCAGCAAAATTAATAAAGGATATTATTGTAGAAGATACTATTTTAACAGATATTAAAGGAGAGGCTTTATTTAATTTTGAAAAACCAAAAAGTATGGTTTTTTCTAATATCTATCCTACCGATCCATTACAGATCAATAATTTTAAGTTTGCAATAGATAAATTTTCTCTTACAGATTATGCATTTGAATATAGTCCAATTAGTAATGATGTTTTTGGTTTTGGTTATAAATGTGGATTTTTAGGTATACTACATCTTGAAGTATTCAAAGAGAGAATGTTTAATGAATTTGGAATAGATATATTTGTAACTTATCCCTCTGTTGAATATCAATTTTTTCTAAAAGATGGATCTTCTAAAGTCGTAACAGAAGCTGTGGATATAAGTGAAATTTATCCTTCTATTGTAAAAGTAAAAGAGCCATTTCTTTCACTGGATATTATTGTAGATAATCAGTATTACCAGGATATTATCTCATTTGTTCTTCAAAAGAGAGGTGTATTTAGAAATTCATATATATTAAATTCTTCATCTTTAAATAGAGTATATGTGAATATTAATTTTACTATACCTCTATCTTCAATTCTAATGGATTTTTTTGGCGAATTAAAATCTATTAGTTCAGGTAGTGCATCAATGGATTATTCATTTTTAGAATTTAGAGACACTGAAGTTTCATTTGTTAATTTTTTTGTAAATAAAAATATTATAAAGCCCTTATCGATGATAGTATATAAAGATAATGCATTTAATATTGCTACGTTGTATACAGAAAAACTTGCATCTTTAATACCAAGAGCTCAGTTTAATATACCAGTGCAAGGAAGTGTTAATAGTAAGATTGTTGCAAGATCTGATGTTAAACCCTACAGAAAAGATGTTACTCAAAAATTATATGGAGGCGATCCGACAAGAAGAGCAAAACTTTTGGAAAAACAAAAGAAAGGTAAAAAAAAGATGAAGAATTTTGGTACTATAGATCTTCCAACAGATATATTTGTGAAAATGTATTCATGATAGAGGGGAGGATACCATATGTATGAAACCTTGTAGACTAATATTCCCTGAATCTCTTACTCTATAAAGTTGAAATCTATTTTTTAAATTTTGTATATTTCTATTATAATCCATATCTAGAAGACCTCCTATATAATCATATTTATTAAGTATGGATTCAAGTATTTTTTCTTTTGTAATATCTGCATTTCTATATGGAGAACCTGCAGGATATGCAATAAATTGTATTGGGACATGTAACCTTGTCTCTAGAGCATTTTTTGATACTACAACTTGATATTTCATAAGTGCATTTGGAAGTGTTCCTAGTGCAAGATGTGTAACTGTATGTGATTCTATTTCCATTCCATCTTTTATCATATTTTTAAGATCATACCATGTCATATATTGATAATTTCGTTTTGATGCACCTAAGAATGCTGTGATAATATTAAAATCTGCAGTATCATGAAATTTTACAAGTAATGGCACAGCATATTTATATGCAGATAATCTTCCATCATCAAAAGATAATATAATAGGTTTTCTTGGTAAATAAGTTTTATAATAATAATAGTTGTATAAAGTCTGCAATGTTATTGTTTTAAATCCATTTACTTGTAGATATTCTAGTTGTTTTTCAAATTCACTTTGCAGTAGTGTCAAGTTATAGTCAAGTAAGTATCCATATTGATAATGAAAGTTTGATCTTTTTGGAAATACTGGAGATACTCTATGAAGCATAACAATTGGGACTTGAATATTTTGAGCTGGTGTATTTTGTATTCTTATAATAGGTGAGTGTAAAGAGAACTGACCTAAAGATTCTAATTTGTGATTTTTATTTTGTATTGCAATTTTAAATGGATTATTAAAATATGTAGGTATACTATAATTACTGTTAGTAGTTGAGAATTTTATATATACATTCAGAAGAGTATATTTTTTTGTAGTATTTAATATATCAGTGTCTTTTAGAGTCATATTGATATTTGAATATTTATTCTTCATGAAATTTTCAAAGTATGCCAGATCTTTAAATTTTTTTTGTTCACTTAAAGTAATATTATTCCATAATGCAGGGTAATCTTCATTTTTTATTAAGGAAATATCTTTTGATATTAGAGATTTGTAATACATATGTCTTATAAATAACATCTTATAAGCAATTCCACCTGCTATTAAAAGGGTAATGAGAGTATATAAAGTTATGAACCCTAATTTAGTATTCATAATACCTATTATAACTCTAATCTTTTTTTATGAAAACTAAGTTATATGATTTGTCTTGGAATTTTTATATAATATCTTTATATGTCAAGAATACTGATAAAGCTAAAATATATTTTATTATCACTAAGGCCTAAGCAATGGATAAAAAATCTTTTAGTTTATTCATTCTTATTTTTTGATAAAGAACTTTTCAATTTGCACGATTTTATAGTAGTAACAGAGACATTTTTTGTGCTTATATTACTTTCATCATCTGTTTATTTAATAAATGATTTAATAGATTTAAAAAGAGATAAGGTTCATCCCGTCAAAAGAATGAGAGCTTTAGCTTCTGGAAAAATTACCCAGAGAGAGTCAATTATAACATCTCTTATCCTATTTTGCGTAGGTTTTATTCTTACGCTTTTTATATCTGAATATCTTTCTGTTATTTATATTTTCTACTATATTTTGATGATCTTTTATTCGATGTATTTAAAGAACATCATTATTATTGATGCTTTAACTACTGCAACAGGTTTTGTGCTACGTGCTATAGCAGGTGGTGTTGTTATTGCAAATCCTATAAACTCTTGGCTTATTATTTTTATAATATGTGGATCATTATTTGTAGCTTTTGCTAAAAGAAGAGCAGAAGTTGTAAATCTATCATTTAAAAATGCTATTATTCACAGAGAAGTACTTAGATCATATCCAAAAGAATTACTGGATAATTTAATTTCTCTTACAGGTGCTGTAACATTTTTCTCATATATATTATTTTCATATAATGAAGATTTAAATATTAAAACTCCAGTAGTTTTATCACATCTACTACCTATATATTTAAAGAATCCTCATTGGGTAAAATTTAGTATTCCTTTGGTCTTTTATATTATTGCTCGTTACATATATGATATATATGTTAAAAAGGAGGGAGGAGAACCTGAAAATATTATATATGAGGATAAAGCATTAATGATTTCGGGTGCTATTTATATAGCTTTATTATTTACTGTATTATATATTATATGAGAATTTATAAATTTATATTATCATTTTTATCAATACTTTTAGTATTTACATTTACATCGTTTGTTTTTGCACAAGGAATAATTACTAATTGGAAAGATTATTCTCTTATATCTTCGCAGGGTACTAAATATAGAAATGTCTATTCAATTGCAATAGTAAAATTATCTCCTGCAAATAGTACCTTATCAGATAATGTTTCATCTCTAGTTAAAGGAGTGTATTATTATTTTACATCTATACTGCATTATCCAGATATTCCATTTAATTATATTGTATGTTGGAATGGAGAGGTTTTTAAAGGTACTACAGGGGGTGTAGGTGTACAAGGGTATGGAAATCAGATAAAAGGTATTGTATCTATTGCATATCTTTCTGATGGTAGTGGAACCATATCAACTATTGGTAAAGAAAAAATTTTAAATCTTACATCTTCTTTAATGAATAATCTTTCTATACCCTTTTCTGATGTTCAGCCTTATAACTGGTCAATAAGTAAAAAGGGTATTGATTATATGCCAATTTCAAATTCAAAATTTGGATCTCAGATTAAATCAGTATTAGTTTCAAGTAGTCTTCCTTCTATCAAAGTATCTCCTTCTAAAAATTATCCATTTGTAATACCACATAGAGTCACAATAACATCTGTTGGTACTCCTCCTACAACTCTTGCTGGAAATAAGTCTCTTGTGAATGTATCACTTAAAAATTCTGGTACAACACCAATACTAGGCTCTATATCTTTGAATTCTTCTAATTCAGGGTTTTTCAATATACCAAAAGTATGGAGTAGTGTAAGTATTGTAAAAACTATCAGTGATGTAAATATTCAGCCGGGAGATAGTTACAATTTATCATTTTATGTTCTAGATCCCAAAAGTATAGGAAGGGTTAGTGGTGGATTTTATTTATCAAATTTAGGATCTAAAATCAGTGGATCAACTTTTAATGTTTCAATGAATGTTACAAGTTCAAATAATAGTTTTACTCTGTCTGACTCGCAATCATCATCTGTTGAGATTTATTCCTCACCATCTCTTAGTTCTAGTAAAGTTACAAATGTACCAAATGGAACATCAGTTTCCATATTGAATCATATACCAGGGTGGTTTAATGTTAAACTTCAAAGTGGTATAACAGGATTTGTTGTGTCAGCATATGTAGTATCAAAGTAGTTTATGTTAGATGATTTAAATGATAAACAAAGGGAAGTAGTACTTTTTGATATTTCCAGTCCTCTTTTAGTAATAGCAGGTGCTGGATCTGGAAAAACCAAAGCTTTAACTTATAAAATTGCATATCTGATAAAGGAGGTGGGATTTCATCCTTCTGAGATTATGGCTACTACTTTTACAAATAAGGCAGCTACAGAGATGAAGGAAAGAGTAGAAAATCTCATTGGTAAAAAACTTTATTTTCCATATATGGGTACGATGCACTCTATATTTCTATCAATTCTTCGTATTCATGGATCACTAGTAGATCTTAAACCATATTTTGCTATTTTTGATGATGATGATCAGAGAAAACTTATCAGGAATATAATAAAGGAAAATAATATTCCTGAGGATATAATGAAGGTAAATTCTGTATCATCAATGATATCTAATCTTAAAGGTAAATGTATTACACCCAATGATTTTGAGGTTTTATCATTTAGAGATGAATATTTTGTCAAAATATATAGTGAATATGAAAAAAAATTAAAGGCAAATAATGCAATAGATTTTGATGATATATTACTCAAATCCTTATATCTATTTAAGGAAAATGATAATTTGAGGGAGGAGTATAGAGAAAAATTAAAATATGTTCTAGTTGATGAATATCAAGATATAAATATATTACAGCATGATCTTTTAAGAGAAATCTCAGAGACAAATGTTTGTTTTGTAGGAGATCCTGACCAGAATATTTATTCATGGAGAGGTACTGATATTAAAAGCATTTTATCTTTTGAAAATGATTATCCTGGAGGCACACTTATAAAATTAGAGCAAAATTATAGATCAACAAAAAGAATACTGTCTGTATCACAATCAATAATTGTTAAAAATTCTTTGCGTTTTGAAAAAAATTTATGGACTGAAAATGATTTAGGATTACCTATTAAAATATACCAAGCACAAGATGAACTTGATGAAGCAGATTATATAGTTAATATGATTAAAATTATAGGAGGGAAACTTTCTGATTTTGCAATTCTTTATAGAACAAATGCACAATCTAGAATATTAGAGGAGAGATTTTTAAAGGCTAATATTCAGTATAGAATATATGGTGGATTAAAGTTTTATCAAAGAAAGGAAATAAAAGATATAATTTCATATATTCGATTTGCAATGAATTTTGATGACACTATATCTCTTCTAAGAATCATTAATACACCTCAAAGAAAAATTGGAAATGTGACTATTAGTAAATTACAGGAGGAGGCAAATTTAAAAAATATTACATTAGGGAGATTGATTATGGAAGAGGGAGATCTTCCACAAAATGTGTTAAATTTTAAAAACATTATTGATGATATTAAATTACATATGGATACATTATCTCCTAGGGATTTTATAAAATATATTATAGATATAATTAAGTATAGACAGTATTTAATGTCAAGTAATGATGGATTATTAGATGATAGATTGGAGAATATTGATGAATTTATAGGTGTAGGAGAAAAATATTCAAAGATTGAAGATATGATATCTGATATATCATTGATGCAAGGAGAAGATCAGTCAGGTGAAATTTCTGATAATGTTATAATGATGAGCCTACATTCGGCTAAAGGATTGGAGTTTAGAACTGTATTTATTGTAGGAATGGAGGAAAATATTTTTCCACATTTGAGATCATTTGATAATATTGAAAGTTTAGAAGAAGAAAGAAGGCTTTGTTATGTTGGTATGACAAGAGCAAAAGAAAGATTATATCTTACATTTGCTATTAGAAGGTCACTATATGGGTTTTCTCAAAATAACAATCCTTCAAGATTTCTATCAGATATACCAATAGAACATGTAGAATTAGATTATTAAGATATGAAGATTCCTATACCACCTATAACATTTATAATATCGTTTATATTATCTTTGATTTTGTATGAGTTTTTTCCGACATTTCATATTAAAAGTATTGATATATTATCTATAGCATTGATAATTATTGGTATACTATTTGTAGTTATTGCATTTATTTCTATAAAAAGACATAAAACATCAATAGATCCAAATGATATTCCAAGTGTTCTTATTAAAAGTGGTATATTTTCCTTATCTAGAAACCCAATATATCTAGGAATGCTAATAATATTATTTGGGTTAGATTTTTATTTTTTTAGTGTTTTATCTTTTTTAAATATTGTAATTTATTTTATAATTTTAAATTACTATGTTATACCAAAAGAAGAGAGAAATATTGAATCTAGATTTGACAGTGCATATTTAGAATATAAAAGAAAAGTTAGAAAATGGATTTAAGATTATGGTCCAATTGGTTTGCTAACAGCTTTATATGATTTTATATAATTTCCAGGAATTGAGGATAATCCTCCCGAGGATAATCCTCCGTTTGAAATATTTGAAGATCCTTTACCTATATTAAACATAGCTCCAAGATAATAAATTGATAGAATAATTGATATTATATTAATAAGAATATACATTATTGCATGTATTGTATCTTCTCCATCCATTAATTTTTTTACTCCTGTTATAAGTCCATATAAAGGAAGAAAGAAACTTAATATATAGCCGTAGAAAAGCTTTATTGGTCTGAGATGGTCTGCATTTTCTGTCTCTTTTAATGTTGCAAGGAATTGTTTTGTAAGTTCTGCTTTTTTTGCACTGTCCAAATCCGAATTTTTCAGACTTTCAACTGCAGAATTTTTTAAATCTTCACTGTTCATTTTACTATTACATCATGTACTCCATTTTCTTTCAAGGATGCATTAGTTATTCTTATAAATATAACATTTTTATGAAACTGCAATATATTTTTGGAATTTGTATAACTTAACGCAGATCTCAGTCCTCCAGTTAATGGATTTAATATTTCTGCGACACTACCTTCTATTTTTACTAATCCTTCTATTCCCTCAGGTGCTATTTTACTGCTCCATTCTCTTTTATCTATTTTAAATCTTTTTCTCATTTCTGTTTCAGATGATCCTCCTGCATATCTTTTATATAGTACACCATTTACTTCTACTATATCTCCAGCTGATTCTGTTGTTTTGGCAAGAAGATTCCCCAGCATTATGGTATTTGCGCCTGCAGCTATAGCCTTAGAAATGTCCGCAGGATATCTTATTCCACCATCTGCAATAATTGGAATATTTGTGTTACTCAAAGCCTCATAGACTTCATTTATTGCACTAAGTTGTGGTACTCCGACACCTGCAACCATTCTTGTTGTACATACTGATCCAGGGCCAATTCCTACTTTTATTGCATCAATATCAAGAGATGCTAGATCTTTTGCAGCTTCCTTTGTTGCTATATTACCAACAATAAGATCAAATGAATTGCCAAATTCCCTTTTTATTGCTTTTATTGCATTTATTACGTATAGAGAATGTGCATGTGCAACATCTATTACTATAAAATCTATATTTTCCTTTATAAATATTTCTATGCTTTTAAGGTAGTTTTCTCTTATACCAATAGATGCGCCAACTATTAGTCTACCTTTGCTATCTGTATTTGCAATTGGAAACTCATTCTTATCAAAAGTAAAATCTTTTACAATTTTTATTTCTTTTGCAATATATTTTGGATCTTTGAATCTATGAAGTACTCCTACTCCACCTTCAAGTGCCATTGCTATTGACATTTTGGATTCAGTCACAGATGACATATTGGAAGATATTATTGGAATATTTAAAGATATATGAGTTGAAAGCTTAGTTCTTATATCTGTATCTAGCCTTGATTTTATAGATGAGTATCTAGGCTGTATCAATACATCATCAAAAGTAAGATATTCTTTTATTTTCATATCCAATCTGTATTATACAGCAAATTGCATTACGATGAAATAGTGAGTATCATATTTATAGTATGAGAAAAGGATTTACTTTAATAGAACTTTTAATTGTTTTAGCCATTGTTGGTATACTTGTTGCCATTGCTATAGTTGGGCTTGAAGGAGCTCAAATGTCTGCAAGAAATGTTACAAGAGAAAATGCTATATCTGCTATCTCAAAGGATCTTATATCATATTTTAATAGTAATCATTATTATCCAACTGATATTTTATTTAGTCATTCAGGAGGTACTTATAGTGGGTGTTATCCTGATAATAGAATATGTTTTGGTATAAACACAGAATCTGGACAAATAGAATGGACTATTGAAGGTACTACTCTTAATGGAATTTTATCCAATAATTCAGGACTGAATGGAAGTCCTTCTTCAAATAATAAAACTACTTCATCTCAAACGCAATTTTTTTATTTTGATTCTGTATTAGATCATACACATTATCCTTTAGGCTATTTATTGGGTTTTTGTAAGGAAGGTGGTGGTATTAGTTATATTACAGGAGGTACTAAGTCTCCTAAAGTTTCATCACAAACAAATAATCAATTGACAGTACAATCTCCTTCTTCTAGTTATTCACTAGTTGGTCCAAGTTCAGGCAGTAGTTCTCAACCATCTGTAACATGTAACTAATTTAGTGAGCATCAATTTTTCTAAATTTTAGTATTTTTTATATTGTGTGGTAAAATTATTCTATGCAAAAAAAAATTGAAAGAGTTTTAAACGAAATAAGTCCGTATCTTGCATCTCATGGAGGAGCAGTTGAATTCATTGAATATAAAAATCATATTGTAAAGCTAAAAATGCTGGGTGCTTGTTCTGGGTGTGCCTTATCATCTATAACTTTAAAAAATGGAATCGAGGAAATTTTAAAAAGTGAATTTAGTGAAATTTCAGAGGTTGTATCAGTAGAATAATGTCTAATAAAGTAAGTGTTCTTAGTAAAGATGGAAAGAAATTATTTATTACAATAGATAAGAATGAGTGTATTGGTGCTGCCAGCTGTATGGTTATATCTCCTAATACTTTTGGAATAGATGATGAGTCAAAGGCATATATTGTATCAGATAGTGTTGATGATTTAGAGCATATAATAGAGAGCGCAAAAAGTTGCCCTACAGGTGCAATTACGATAAAAGATGAGGATGGAAACATTCTTTGGCCTGGTACATGATATAATAGAAAGTATGGATAAAGGCAATTATAAATTGGGATTTTCAATAGATGAGAATTACAAATATAAGGCAAAAAGAGGGCTTAATAGAAAGATAATTCAGGAAATATCTGAAATTAAGAAAGAACCTCTATGGATGAGAGAATTTCGGCTAAATGCATATGATATGTTTCTCGCGCGTCCCATGCCTACATGGGGTGCAGATCTTAGTGATATTGATTTTAATAGTTTATATTATTTTATCAGGTCAACTGACAGAAAGTATAAAAGTTGGGATGAAGTGCCATCTGGGATAAAAGATACTTTTGATAAGATAGGAATACCAGATGCTGAAAAAAAATTTCTTGCAGGAGTGGAAGCTCAATTTGAAAGTGAAGTTGTGTATCACAATTTAAAAGATGAAATAGAGAAAAAAGGCATCATCTTTACTGATACAGATACAGCACTAAGAGATTATCCTGATCTATTTAAAGAATATTTTGCAACAGTAATTCCCCCCAATGATAATAAATTTGCATCACTCAACTCTGCAGTTTGGTCAGGAGGATCTTTTATATATGTTCCAAAAGGAGTAAGTGTAGACATTCCTCTGCAGGCATATTTTAGAATTAATGCAAAATCAATGGGACAATTTGAAAGGACTTTAATCATTGCAGATGAATACTCTTTTGTTCATTATATAGAGGGATGTAGTGCTCCATTATATGATGAAAATAGTCTTCATAGTGCGGTAGTTGAGGTTATATGCAAGAAAGGTAGCAATGTAAAATATACAACAATTCAGAATTGGTCAGATAATGTTTACAATCTTGTTACAAAAAGAGCAATTGCTATGGAAGATGCAAAAATGTATTGGGTAGATGGTAATTTTGGATCAAAAGTTACAATGAAGTACCCTTCAGTCTATTTACTTGGTAAAGGAGCTCATGGTGAGGTATTGTCTCTGGCTTCAGCTGATAGTGGACAACACATTGATTCTGGGTCAAAAATGATACATAGTGCATCTAATACATCCTCAAAAGTAATATCTAAATCAATATCTAGAAATGGAGGTAGAACTAGCTATAGAGGTTTACTGCAAGCAACTGATGGTACATCTAAAATTAAATCGGATGTAGTTTGTGATGCTATGCTTTTAGATGATTTCTCTAGATCAGATACTTATCCAACAATGGATATTGAATACAGCAATAAACCAAATATTACTCATGAGGCAACAGTATCAAAAATTGGAGATGAACAATTATTCTATTTGAAATCTAGAGGATTAGATGAGGATGAAGCAAAATCTTTAATTATATCTGGGTTTCTATCACCGATATTAGAAGAGTTACCAATGGAATATGCTGTAGAGCTAAATCAATTTTTAAAATTAAAGATGTCAGGAGAGATAGGTTAAAGATAATATGGATAAATTAATCATAATTAACGCAGAAACATTAGAAGGAAAAGATCACATATCTAGTATTTACAATATTTATAGAAATGAAAAATTAACTTTTGTTCTGTATCTTGTAGGTGAGTTCAAATACAATATTAATTTGAGATTTAATTTAGTAGAAGAATATGCAAAGGCTGAAATTTACATAATTGAGAAAGGGAATAAAAATCATGATGTAAATTTAGATCTGACAAATATACACAGTGCAAAAAATACTTATGGTAGGGTATTTATAAGGAGAGTAATGAACGATTATTCTTCATCTTCTATAGATGGTAAACTTATAATTGAAAATGGAGCAAGTGCATCTTCAGATTTTTTTGATGAAAAAACATTATTACTAGGAGACAAAGTTGTATCAAAAGTAATACCATCTTTAGAGATTATTCCATCAGATGTTTTAGTCTCACACTCATCTTCCATCTCTTCTGTATCAGAAGATGAAATATTTTATTTAAGATCAAGAGGTGTTCCAATGAATGAGTCTTTCAATCTAATAGAAAATGGATTTTTGATTTCCAATCTTTTAAATATTACAAAAAAATCATATAGAGAGAAAATTAAAAATACTATTCCATCTTTATTCTCTTTTGAAAATTAGATCAATAACATTCATTTATTCTAGATGTTTTTTATGATATACTGATACTGTTTTAGTATAATTTTATATGAAATTTAGTAGAGAAGAAGATCTTAGTATATTAATTGTATCTTTCATTGCAAAGTATAAAGATAGAGTAATTTCAGCAAGTGATATTGCTTTAGGTATTGGTATTCCTTTGCCTTTTACTAGAAAAATAATATATAAGTTGAAAAATAGTGGAATTTTGAAAGGTAGAGAGGGTAAAAATGGTGGATATATATTAAATATGAAGCCTGGATTAATATCAGTAAAAGATATAATAGAGAGTGTATCTGGAAGTATTTCTCAGTATGAGTGTGTTAATGGTCATTGTCCTATTGAAGATAAATGTATATCAAAAACAGTTCTAAATAAAATAGGCAGTGAATTTATAAATAAATTATCTGAAATAAAGATATCTAGTATGATTTAGTTATGAAGAAGTTTTTTTCTGTGGAAAATTTAGATGTATCAATTGATGGAGTTCAAATTGTAAGTGATTTAAATCTAGAAGTTAGAAAGGGAAGTATATCGGTATTAATGGGTTCTAATGGGTCAGGAAAAAGTACTTTTGCTAAAACTATAATGGGTGATTCTCAATGTAAAATACTTAAAGGCAGAATTATTTATGAGGATAAAATAATTAATAAATTATCTCCAGATAGAAGAGCTCAAAATGGTTTATTTTTAGCATTTCAAAATCCAATTGAAATACCTGGTGTAAATATAGGGGTATTTTTACATTCTGCATATAAGGCTAGGTTTAAAAAAGAAATATCAATTTTTGAATTTATAAAAGATTTAAGGGTGATTGCACGAAGTATTGGAATAAAAACTTCTATATTTGAGCGTAATGTAAATGAAGGATTTTCTGGTGGAGAAAAAAAGAAAATGCAACTCTTAGAAGCTATAGTATTTAAACCTCAGTTTTCTATATTTGATGAAATAGATTCTGGAGTGGATATAGATTCACTAGATATTATTGTAAAAAAAATAAATGAGATGAAAAAAGAAGGTTTAAGTTTTTTGATAATCACTCATAGTACTAGGGTAATGAGTAAATTAGATATTGATACTATTAATATAATAAAAGATGGTCATATTGTGAAAACTGGTGGAGTAGAACTTATATCTGTTATAGAAAAAGAAGGATTTAAACATGTATAAAAAAGATTTTCCTATATTTAGGAATGCAAAATTTATGAACAAATCACTTGTATATCTTGATAGTGCTTCAAGTACTCAAAAGCCACATACTGTGATTAATGCTATTCCATATCTATATGAGAATTTTTATGCAAATGTACACAGAGGTATATATAAATTATCAGAAGAATCTACAGGTATGTATGAAGATGTAAGAGATATTACATCAAAATTTATAAATGCATCAAAAAAAGAAATAGTGTTTACTAAAGGTACTACAGATAGTATCAATATGATAGTATATTTCTTTGCAAAAAAAATATTAAAAAAAAATGATTTGGTAATTCTTAGTGAAATGGAACATCATTCTAATATTGTTCCATGGATTATTTTACAAAAAGAAATAGGATTCAATATAGAATATATTAAAGTAAATGAAAAAGGAGATCTTTTAAATTTGGATTTACTCTTAGAACATAATCCTAAAATACTCTCAATTACTCATGTATCCAATGTATTAGGGAATATTAATGATGTAATAGGAATAGTAAAAAAAGCACATGATAAAGGTGCATATGTATTGATAGATGGTGCACAGGCAGTATCGCATATGAGAGTTGATGTAAAAAAAATAGATTGTGATTTTTATGTGTTTTCTTCTCATAAAATGTTAGGGCCTACTGGAGTGGGAGTAATGTATGCAAAAAGTGAGATATTAGAAAAATACGACCCATCATTTTCTGGTGGGGAGGCAGTGATATCTGTATCAAAAGATAATATAGTATATAAAGATATTCCATATAAATTTGAACCAGGTACTCCTAATTTTATTGATGTTATAGCGTTTGGATATGCTATATCTTATATAGAAAAAATTGGGATTCTAAAGATTCAGAAATATATAGAAGATCTATCTTTATATACATATGATAAATTAATAAATATTGAGAGATTAAAACTTTTTGGTGATGGAAGAAAAAGTGGAATATTTTCTTTCCATATAGAAAATATTCATCCTCACGATATTGCATCTTCTCTAGATGAAGATAATATTGCAATAAGAGCAGGACATCATTGTGCTAAAATTCTTATGGATAGATTAAATTTGTCATCTCTTTCACGTTGTAGTCTTTATATTTATAATGATGAAAGAGATATAGATAAATTTATTTCATCTTTAAATAAAACTATAGATCTATTTTCATGAATAGACAGATTTCATCACAATATATTATAGATTTATATAAAAACATTAAATATTATGGTAAGTTGAAAAAATTTACTATTAAAAAGGAATTACAAAATCCTTTATGTGGTGATATAGTAACTCTGTATATATTAATTGAAAAAGATAAAATTGTTGATGTGTCATTTGAATCAAGTGGATGTATGATATCAAAGGTTGCATCTTTCATATCTTTGGATATGATTAAAGGTAAAGATCTCGGAGTTTTGAAGAAAATTAAGTTTGAGGATATACTAGATAATATGATGATAAAAGATATTTCTCCATCAAGAAAAAAATGTGCATATCTTACATTTGGTGGGTTAAAATCTATAGGAGAAGAATATAAATAAACATCATATTTTTAATGTAAAATAGAGACTATGACAAATATTAAATATATAAATACAAGCACAAGGGTTCAGGATTATGATTCAAATTTAGAGTATGATTATAGAAAATATTGGAAAGATAGAGAATATGAAAATCAATCTGAAAGGAATGTAATATCTAAATTATTAAAAAATGATTATTCATTTATTGATATAGGTGGAGGTTATGGAAGATTGACAGATTTATATCAGGATAAGTATAAATATTCAATTCTTTTTGATTATTCACTTTCTAATCTGAAAAAAGCAGAAAATAAAGAGGATGTGTTTAAAGTTTGTGGTGATATTTACAATATGCCTTTTAAAGATGGAACAATCTCTTCTGGTATGTTGGTTAGAGTTCTTCATCATATAGAAAACCCAGAGAAGGCAATAAGTGAAATATCAAGAGTTATATCAGATAGTTTTATTTTAGAATTTGCAAATAAAAATCATATATTATCAAGAGTAAAACATTTTAAAGATAGAGATTTTAAAAAACAGGATATATATAAAATACCTCATAGAAATGATTCTCAAGGATTTATGGATGATCAGATATTTTTAAATTTCTCTCCATCATATATTTTCAGTACTCTTGAGAAAAATAATTTTTTAGTAAAAAAGACTATTTCAGCATCTAATTTTAGACACAAATATTTTAAAAAATTGTTTAGTGTAAAATCTCTTGTATTTTTAGATAACACATTTAAACTATTTTTCTCAAAAATATATTTTGGCCCAAGCATATTTTTATTATTAGAAAAGAAGAATAAAAATGTAAAAAAGGAGTATTCTATTGAGGATATTCTTAGGTGTCCTAAATGTATTGAAGATATAAAAAATGGAAAATGTGTAAAATGTAAAAAAAACTATTTAGAAGATGGTATATATAATTTTAAATAGTGTTTTTATGTACTGAACTATATAGATAAACATAGTTAAGACTTTATTAATCTAAGTGTATGTATGTTTTAATAGCTATATTATTGGTATTGGCTCATAGATTGGTAATAATATAATGAGAATATAACAAGATACTTTTAAGTTTCTTTCTATAATATATTATTAAAATTTTGGTAAAAAAAATTATTAAGTACTAAAATATTTAGATAATAAATTTAAAATTATATCTCCCAAAACATATTTTGTTAAAGTACATTTCTATATTAAAGAAATAATACATATCTTTATGTAAAGAACTATATTGATAATATTATATAACTATATGACTACTTGACAACTAGATTATTTTATGTGATAATAGTTATATGAAAAAAATTCAATTATATTTACCTGAAAATATATATGGGGAATTTGCTGTGATTGCTTTTCAAAAACAGCAATCTATTCCTGTTGCAGTAAGAGAGTATCTTAAATCTTCTCTAGAAAAAAAGAAAGATAAAGGAGCCAAGACATTAATAAAACTTTCTAAGTATAATGTGGATGGTGGAGATTTAGCTAATAATATAGACAATATACTATATAAATGAAAGCATTTATTGATTCTAATATATATATATCAATAATAAATAGAACAGATCCTACTCACAAAGAAGGAATCAATAAAATGAAATATTTGGTGAAAAATAATTTTGAGTTATTTACATCAAATTATATCATTGCAGAAACAACAACTATATTATCTCAAAGAATAAGTAAAAAAATAGCGGAAGATTTTAGAAATGATATATATAAAGGAAATGCAAAGATATTAATCACAAATATGGAGATAGAAGAGATGACTTGGAATATTTTTTTAAGAAGTACTAATAAAAATATAGGATATGTTGATTATACTTCTATTGCATTCTGTAAAAAATTTAATATAGAAAACCTAGTAACATTAGATAAAGATTTAACTACACTTTTTAATACTTACTAATATATAGCCTTGTTATCTTTCTATTTTTTTAATTTTTTTTGTATTTTTCTTGTAATTCTGATGTTTCAAATAT
>JAMCRT010000008.1 GCA_023380695.1 Patescibacteria group bacterium
GTTTTATTCCCATTTAATGGTATAAAAAATTCTGGATATGGGAATATACAAGGAGCAAAATATTTAATAGAATCTCTTACAAGAATAAAAACTACAATAATAAATCTATAAATGATAGAAATTAACAATACTAATTTTTTAAAGTCCTTACCAAATCTTCCCGGTTGTTACATATTTAAAGATAAAAATAAAAAACCAACATATATTGGGAAAGCAAAAATACTAAGCATAAGAATAAATTGGTATTTCTCAAAAAATAATAAATCCAGTAAAATACACAAATTAATACAAAATAGTGCCTACCTAGACTTTATTACCACTGAAAATGAAATAGAGGCATTAATACTGGAAAATAACTTAATAAAAAAATATAAACCTAAATACAATATACTATTAAAAGATGATAAAACATATGCTTGGATAAAAATTACATCTGATGAGTATCCAAAAATAGAAAGAGTAAGAGAGAAAAAGAATGATGGAGCAAAATATTTTGGTCCATATCCTTGGGGTAAGACAACTATAGCTCTTCTGAAAACATTAAGAGAAATATTTCCATTTAGAGATTGTAATTTACAGATATCATCTACAAAAAAATTTAAGAAATCAAGACTATGTATATATTATGATTTAAATCTATGTCCAGGGGTTTGTGATAATCTAATACCTAGAAAAGAATATCTACAAAATATTAAAAATATAGAATTATTTTTGCAAGGAAAAAAATCCAATGTAATAAAAAACTTACAAAAAGAAATGAATAAAAGTGCAAAAAATAAGGAGTTTGAAAAAGCAACAATCATAAGAGATAAAATTTATCAATTACAATATGCTCTTTATAAAATTAAAATTGATGACAAAGATATAGAAAATACTATACAAAATAAGAAAAATACAAAAGATCTTTTCAAAAAAATAGGAATAAAATATAAAAATGGAAGAATAGAATGTTTTGATATTTCAAATATTTCTGGAAAATATGCTGTAGCTTCAATGATAGTATTTATTGATGGTACCCCTATAAAAAAGGATTATAGAAGATTTAAAATAAAAACTATAGATACACCTAATGATCCATATATGATGAAAGAAGTTATTGAAAGAAGACTAACAAATCAAACAAAAGATACAAGCTTTAGATCTATTCCTGATCTTATTGTGGTAGATGGAGGTAAAACTCAATTAAATGCAGCTTTTAAAATAATAGACAAAATAAATAAAAATATATCAATTGTTGGTCTTGCAAAAAGAAAAGAGGAAATATTCAAAATAGGACAAAGAGATCCTTTAGTATTAGATAAATTTGATCCAGCACATCTTCTTATAAGAAAAATAAGAGATGAAGCACATAGATTTGCTATAACATATCACAGGAAAATACGTGATAAAGATTTAATATAGTTTTTCTCCTAAATTATTCAGAAAAGACATATACAAAAGAATTTTATGTTTGATAGGTGAAATTTGTTATAATATCTCATATCATGAATGATTCTGAAATAGAGAATATACCAAGACAACCAAATACTCCAGATACCATAAGTTTCCCAGTAGAAACTATTCCTAGTAATCGACATGATCCTGAATTTGATTCTTATATACTTGAACTCTATCAGTACATGAAACAGAATGATTCTGAACTTTGTGCATTACTAGATCAATGTTCCGACACAATTGATGGTAGTAGGTTTTTCAGTTTTCACATTGGTGCTGCACTTGTATATAAAGGACTTTCTAATAAAGCGAGTGAAGAGGGATATTACCTACCTCAATTAACTGAAGATGATATAGTTTCCATTTGGATAAAATATAAAGATTTACTAGAAAATATAGAATCTGGAATACATCGTAGTGAGGACTATCCAAGTTATTATCGTAGAGAAATAAAAGAATTAATAGATAAAATACGTAATGATTACCCAGAATTTGCATCACAGATTGACAATATACAAAATATAGGCAAAGACAGATTTTTCCCATCATTTACAATTGGAGGATATTTTGTATTTTCAATATTACATAGTCTAGACGATTCTACCGAAGGACAAAAACTTGAACAAAGACCAGGTATATCTATATCCAATCTTATCAAAAAGGGTTATTCACGTATAGATATCTTTAAAGCTTTAGTCACTGTTAATGCACACCCATCTGATAGAGGTTTATTAGTAGTAAATATTGAAAGAAAGTTAGAAGAAATGAAAAGAGAACGTCAACAAGAAGAACTAGAAATGAGGCAAGAATTTCATATACATAGATAAGAATAAAGATTTAATATAGTTTTTCTCCTTTAAAAAACATATTGTATAAAGAAATAAAGAAGATTAATATCACCAATATATGTACACTACTGCAGTACAGACATATTGTTTTAAGTAATCCAATCTCTATATATACCAAAGCAAACACAGAGAGTAATCCTATAACTGAAAATATAAATAAATACTTTGCATATTTTTTAAAGAAAGAAAAGATAAAAAAAACAAGAAAATAAAATAAACCAAATAAAGTAAGTGGGATGTGATAAATAGTAGAATACTGACTTGATAGAACTTTTGCACAATTTATAGCACTTGTTTCAGGACATGCAACTTGTATATATGTATAATGTACCCACGTAAGATATATTGTAACAATAATACCTATTATTGATAAATATTGAATGATACTAAATCTTGTTACATACTTTTTGAGGCTTCCCATTTGTTATTTTACAAATATATTTAGTAAGATATGCAGCAGATGATAATATATTTTCTGAAACTGTATTATTTTCTTGTTTTTTTTATCTTTTC
>JAMCRT010000009.1 GCA_023380695.1 Patescibacteria group bacterium
TTCTATATCTTCTATCTTCCGTTAAATGATTTTGATGCATTACTAACTCTAGCTAATAAAATTATTAATGTAATTTTTAATAATTAATACTTTAGAGGGTATTCTATATAATTTGTTAGTTATATATTTTTATCAAAAGTAGTATAATATCTTTAATAATTTTAAGCATTTATTGATTTATGATATCAAATGAAATTGATTTTTCTGCAACACCAGAATTGATTCAAGATGAAGATGTATTAGAGTATTTAAAATGGTTATCTAATATTCATTGGGATGAACAAAGAGGCCTTGTATGGAAAACACAAGTAAATAAATATTTTAAAATTGGAGATGATGTCTGTTATATTTTAAGTAGCGATAGTAGATATATTGAATTAGATAAAATTAATGATCCAAAACTTATACCAAGTTTTTATCACTTATCTGATACAGGCCATACATCTACCCCATTAATTTTTACAGGCCATACACCTACGCCATTAATTATGGTACAAGAACTTCCACTTTATGTATGGGCACTATATCCTCAATATGATACTAGATATGCATTTACTACACCAAGGAATATTATGCTATCTAGAATTGATATACAACACGATCCTCATATTGCATATTATGCAAATCAAAAACAAATTCAAGAATTCAAAGCTTTAATTAAAAAATTAATGGAAGAATAGTTGAGTAAAGAGAATAAAATGGTGAATAGTGAAGATATAGAAATTGAATTGAAATTTGAAATAAACAAAAGTAATATAGATTCCTTTAACAAAAAATTACAAAACTTAGGTTTTACTTTAGAAAAAAGAGTACATGAGATAAGTGTCATGTATGATAATCCTTCTAAAATAATGCAAATAACAGATGGTCGTATAAGATTAAGAAAAAGTGGTGAAAAAACAATTTTAACATATAAAAAACCTCTTTCTAGAAAAGGAATAAAAAGAGAAATAGAATATGAAGTAGAAGTTTCTGATTTTAATATAATGGAAAAAATTCTTAAAATGATGGAATTTACAAAGACAACATCTTATGAGAGATATAGAACTTATTTTCATAAAAATAATGTTGAAGTAATGATTGATGAATTCCCATATGGAGTATTTATTGAAATAGAAGGAAATGAGAACAATATTATAAAAATATCAAATGATTTAGGTTTTAATATGAAAAATAATCTTACCGATTCGTGTGATACTATCTATACTAAAAGGTGTATAGAAAAAGGAATAGAACCCAGTAAACATATATTATTTAATAAATGCAACCTACCTTAAAATATATTTCGTAATATAGTATTATACAGTCATGATAATAATCCTAGATAAAAGAGCAGATAAAAAAGAAATAAAATAAATGTCAAAAGAATTTGATGGCTATATAAAGGTTGTGATAGATATTGAAAAGATGATACTTGCTGGTGGAGCAGAAAGACATTTTGATTTGGAACAGAAACTATTAGAAGAAGGTAGTATTCAAAAAAACCTATGGGGTAGTGGAATCGACCTTGAAACACGTCAAATAGACTATAACTCTATGATAAATTTAAGACCAAGAGAAAATAATCCAAGTATAGATATTTTATCATAAGAAATTAGATCAAAGTTTGATAGAATAATAAAAGAAATAATATTATGAATGAAAAAGAAAAATATCTATTTTTAGATATTGCAATGAACCTTAATAGACTTGGTGAATGGGTAACAGAAGATTATAAAAATAAGAAAGGAAGAATAGATATCATTCTATCTCAGAATAGAGAATATATTAATAAATTGAATATATCTTTATTATCAGATCAGTCTCAAAAAACTTTTAGACATTTTTTGAAAATATATCCATCTCTAGAAGAACAAATCAGAAAAGAAGATAAATGGGATCTAGTATTGGGTGAAAATTTAATGACATGGGGTAATATTCTTACACACAAAGCAAGTTTAATAATATAAAATAAATATATGAATATAATTAAATTAGTAAAATCATTAGATTTAGATAAAGGGGAATATTCAGTATTTGGAAGTGCACTACTGCAAATGTATAACTTAAGAGAATCTCACGATATAGATATTATCGTGACAAAAAATTTATACAACAAATTAAAAAATTCCAAATTATGGAAAGAAAAAATTCATATCAGTGGAAATGTATCATTATATAAAGATATATTTGAAGTATTTAAATCTTGGAAATTTGGAGATTATAGCCCACATACAAAGTATTTAATTAAAAACTCTATATATTTAGAAGAAATTCCTTTTGTAAATATAGAAGAAGTATTAAAATGGAAAAAGATAAGGAATTCAGAAAAAGATAGAAAAGATATTAAATTGATTAAATCTTATTTAAATAAATAGAATTTGTTTTTCATATAGAATCTTTTTATATCCTAAACTCTATATTGTATTACGTTTAAAACTTTGATCATTAATTTTATTTTATAATATAAAATAATGGATAATAAAGACAAGAGAGAATATCATAACTAAAAACTTAAAACCCTAATCTGCTATAATTAAAAAGAAAGATATATTAATTTCAATTATTTACTTTATTTTTAAATATTATGAAAGATAAAATAATTTTAGCTGTATCAGCACACGAAGATGATTTAGAATTTGGTTGTTCTGGTACTATTTCTAAATGGGTTAAAGAAGGTGCTAGTGCATACTATCTTATTCTAACAGATGGAAGTAGGGGATCTGATATTAAAGGAACCAAAAAAGATGATCTTATAAAAACAAGAGCAAAGGAAGAAGAAAATGCAGCAAAAATATTAGGTGTTAAAGAAGTATTTTTTGGCAATTTCAAAGATGGAGAGTTAAAAGATAGTAGTGAAGTAAGAGAGAAAATAGTAAGAACTATAAGAACAATAAAACCAGATATTGTAATTACTATGGACCCAGAGATTTTGTATAATGCTGAATTTGGATATATAAATCATCCTGATCACATTGAAGCAGGAAGGGCTACTATATTTTCTGTATTTCCATACTCAAGAAATTTAATGTCATTTACTACACTTTTAAAGGAAGGATTAGAACCACATAAAGTAAAAGATCTATATTTAATTACCTTTGATAGAAAAAAACTTAATACATTTATTGATATATCAGAAACTATAGAATTAAAAACTGAAGCTTTAAAACAGCACAAAAGTCAATATGATAACTTTAAGGAGCTCAAATCTAATATAATAATGATGAGTAAAATGATAGGTAAAGAATCTAAAAAATATAAATATGCAGAAGCCTTTATAAAAATTCAAATACGAGATTAACTGAATTAAAATTCACACAAAACTAAAAATTTAACCAAATTCTTCACCCCAAGATCTTAAATCTTTTATAATTTCATTTAGAGATTCACCTTTCTTAGTAAGAAAATATTCTACATGCAAAGGTACTTCTTTGTAAGCCTTCTTAGTAACAATTTTATTTTTTTCAAACTCTTTTAGCCTTAGAGACAAAGTTCTTGGAGAAATTCCATCTAATGATAAGAGAAGTTCAGAAAATCGTTTTTTCCCGTCAAAAAGATCGCGAAGTATAAGTATAGACCATTTTTTGCCTATTATCTTCATTGTCTTTTCCACACCACAATTGATGTTCACTATAACTGTATTATATCACAAAATAAAGAATTTTAATACTATACTTTCTGTAACTACTTTACAAAATGAAGTATAGTATGTATACTAAAAAAATATTTATTTTAGAAAAAAAAGAATTATGACAAATATAAAAATAATTTTAGGAAGTACAAGAGATAATAGAGTCGGAGATAAAGTTTTTAATTTTGTAATGGAGGAAGCTTCAAAAAATCCAAATATCAATGTTGAAGGAATAGATCTTAAAAATTATAATATCCCATTTTTTAATTTAGAAATGAATCCTGCATATATGGATAATCCAGGTTATAGTGGAGATCAGGTAAAATTATTAAAAAAAATTGATGAAGCTGATGGTTTTATTTTTGTAATGCCTGAGTATAATCATAGTTATCCTGGAGTATTAAAAAACATGATAGATACATTCTATAATGAATGGAGATTGAAACCTGTAACATTTGTATCTTATGGAGGAATATCTGGAGGGACTAGAGCTGTAGAACAACTAAGATTAGTATTAATTGAACTACAAATGGTTCCTATACGTTCATCTGTACATATACCATTTATATCTGCTCAAATTAATGATAATGGATTTTTAAAAAAAGAAACTAAAGAAGCAACACATATTGATAAAACTATAGAAGAACTTGAGTGGTGGGCAAAAACACTAAAAGAACCAAGAACAAATAAACTAAAATAAATATATATAATAGGATATAATATAAATTATGGCAGAGATTTTCTATTTTTGTGGACATGAACAATTTCAACCTGAAGATATTGTCAAACATGCAGTTGCTGCAGAAAAATATGGATTTGAGGGGGTTATGGTCTCTGAACATTTTAATCCATGGGTTGCAGATTATGGTCATGGTGGATTTGCTCTATCAACTCTTGGTGCAATAGCAATGCAGACTTCAAAAATAAAAATTATAACTGGTGTTATAACACCTTTATTTAGATACCATCCAGCTATCATTGCTCAAGCAGCAGCAACAATTGATAGATTATCAAATGGTAGATTTATGCTTGGTCTAGGTACAGGAGAAATGATAAATGAAGTTCCACTTGGGTTTGAATTTCCAAATTATAATGAAAGATCAGAAAGAATGATTGAAGCAATAGAAATCATACAAAAACTTTTAAAAGGAGAAAAAATAACTTATGAAGGTAAATACTATAAAACCAATAGTGCAAAACTATATTCTCCACCAAAACATAAAATACCAATTTATCTAGCAGCAAATGGTCCTAAATCTACAATACTTGCACAAAACATGGTTGATGGAATAATAACAAGCGTAAAAAATATCAAAGATACAAAGACAAATGTTTTAAATAAAGCATTAGAACAATCTGAAAAGACAAGTACTAAATTGAAATCTATATTTGCAACAAAATGGAGTGTATACGCAAAAAATAAAGATGATGCATTCAATGCATTGCTTCCATGGAGAGGATTAAGAGTACCATCTAGAAACATAGTATTTGATCCTGAAATATTAGAAAAAGAAGCAAATAACCTGTCCAGAGAAGAAATACTGGACAATTATACTATTGTTTCCTCTATTGAAGAATATATTCAGTTATATAAACCTTTAATAAAAGAATTGAATGCAGATTATATAGCTATACAAACAACTTCATTAAATCAAATGGAAACTATTAAAATGTTAGGAGAAAAAGTAATTGCAGAACTCAAAAAAATTTAATGAAAATTTAATATATACTTTATATTGTATTATAATTATTTTAGACAAATTATAAAAATGAAAACAGCATTACATATATCATCATTTAGTTTTGGAGAAGATAGAGATTTATCAGAAAACCTTATGACAATTGCAAAAACAGCAGAAGATGTAGGATTTTCAACTATTACAGTAATGGATCATTATTTTCAAATAGAACATAATGGTTCATATAAGCAACCAATGATGGAAGCTTACACAACCCTTGGATTTATTGCAGCATGTACAAAAAAAATAACTCTTGGAACATTGGTAACTGGAGTTACATATAGAGAGCCTGCATTCTTAGTAAAACAGATTACTGCACTAGATGTACTATCACAAGGTAGAGCATTTATGGGTATAGGGGCTGCTTGGAATGAGCAAGAATGTATAGCACTAGGTTTCCCGTTTCCACCATTAAAGGAAAGATTTGAAAGACTAGAGGAAACAATTCAAATTGCAAAACAAATGTGGAGTGATAATAATTCTTCATATAAAGGAAAATATTACACCCTAGAAGAAACGTTAAATATGCCACAAGTTTTAACAAAACCTTATCCTAAAATATTGATAGGTGGAGGTGGAGAAAAAAAGACATTGAAATTTGTAGCTATGTATGCAGATGCATGTAATCTATTTTCTATGATGGGAACAGATACTGTAAAACACAAATTAGATATATTAAAAGAACACTGTAAAGATGTAGGAAGAGACTTCAGTGAAATAGAAAAAACCGCATTAATAAGAATAAATCCTGATGAAAATTTTAGAAAGTCCATAGAAGAATGTATAGAACTATCAAAACTAGGAATTACTAAAGTTTTTTTCACTGTACCTAAAGTTGAGAATATATCTAATTTAGAAAATATTGGTAAAAACTTTATACCACAAATAGAAAACCTCTAATATAGTAATTTTATATCTGAATTTTTGAAAAGATAAATGAACCGATAATAAGAATCATTACTGTCATAAAAAATAATATGTAAAAATCATTTACTACACCAAATGTAGTAATCCTTGTAAGTGTATCTCTAATCCCATCAATACCATATGATAATGGATTAAAAACTGTTACTATTTTTATATCTCCAGGAATATTATTAATAGGAAATAGTGCACCAGATAAAAAGAATATTGGCATCATTAAGAAATTTACAATTAGTTGAAACCCTTGCATATCTTTCATTAATGAAGCAATTGCAGTTCCAAGAGCTGTAAAAAATATGGCAACAAGAATTACAAAAATTAGAGCTGCAGGTAAAAATGATAAAGTATATGGTTTAAATCCTATAAATAGCGCAATTATAAACACAATTATTCCTTGAATAGTAGCAGCAGTAGCTCCTCCCAGAGTTCTTCCTATCATAATATTAATTCTTGGAACTGGAGATACCAAAGTCTCTTTTAAAAATCCAAATTGTTTATCCCACAAGACTTCAATTCCAGATATGACAGCAGTCACTAAAACACTCATTCCTATAATACCTGGAACTAAAAATTGAATATAATTTCCTTGTCCTGCTGCCTTATAAATAGGGCCAAATCCATATCCAAATGCAATAAGAAATAATATTGGTTGTCCTAAAAGTCCAATAATTCTCTCTGGTGATCTATAGTATCTTTTAACTTGTCTTAACCATAAAATATATATTGCTTTCATACTTTTTATTTATAAATAAATGATCTTCTTTTTATATGAGACATTTCAGCATCTTCATTTTCATCTCTTATATGATGTCCGGTCAATTTCAAAAATGCTTCTTCTAGAGTTTTAGTTTTTGTTCTATTTTTTATAGAAGATAATGTTCCCTCTATTATAAGTTTGCCATGATCTATTATTACTATTTTATCTGCATATTTCTCAGCTTCCTCAAGATAATGAGTAGTAAAAAATATTGTAACTTTGTGTTTTTCCTTTATCTCTTTTAAATATTTCCAAATGTAATTTCTAGTTTGTACATCTAAGCCAGCTGTAGGCTCATCTAAAAATAAAATTTTTGGCTCATGCATAAAGCTTCTTGCAACTTCTAATCTTCTTTTCATACCTACAGAGAAATCTCTAACAAAAACGTCCTTTTTATCCCACAAATCTACAAATTCAAGGAACTGTTTAGAGAGTTTATATATATCATCCTTTTTCATATTATACATATATGCATGAAGCTTCATATTTTCCATGGCTGTTAATTCATCTTCTAATGTAGGATCTTGAAATATAATACCAAATGATCTCCTTATTTTTATAACATCAGATTTGATATTGTAATGATTAATCTTTATATCACCTGATGTTGGTTTTAAAATTGTTGTAAGCATCTTTACTGTAGTTGTTTTACCAGCCCCATTAGGTCCGAGAAACGCAAATATTTCACCTTTATCTACTTTAAAAGACAAATCATCAACAGCTGTAAAATGTTTAAACTTCTTTACTAAATGTTTTACTTCAATAATTGTCATCTTATATGATTTCTCTTTTTATGCTTGAGTTTATATGAGTTGGAACTGTGTAAGGTATATCATTTATAGTTTTTGCAACATTATTTGGAAAAACTATCACTTCATCCCCAATATTAGGATTCTTTATATGTGATATATCTATATTAGTTAAATTCATACTCACTCTTACTATAATTGGATATTGTATATCTTTTACTGTAAAAAAGCCACCGTTTGACAATGATCTTGGTACTCCTTCATAGTATTCTAAAGGAATAAGAGCTATTTTTATATCCTTTTTTGGCAAACATCATAGATTATTAAAATAATATTTTGATGCCATACTCCATAACTGAATATCACAACCTATTTTTTTAGTTTTTCCATTTTTTTCTAATAGATAAACTTCTGGATATAAAGTTGAAGAATTGAGTCTATCTCTCATTTTTAAAGTTGTTTTTTCAATATCTGATAGCCCAAATTTTCTTGCTCCAATATTTATAATTGCCTGTTCATATGGCCATACTGTTCTAGCATGATATGGATCTATTTTAGATTTCTTTAGAAAATCAGAGTTTAAAACTTTATAACCTATATTTGTCTTAAGATATTTTGCATTTCTAGAAATACTATTAATAAATTTTTCTTTCAAATCTCCTTTATCAAAGAAAAATAACATAAAAAGCATATCTGAACTTATAGCAGATATGGGGCCTTCTTTATCTATTGCTATATAAAAAATATTGTGAGTATTATCATAAAGTTTATCTAAAGATATCAACATTTTACGAGATATATCTATTAAATCATTTCTATTCAAAATCTCTCCTATTTTTTTTAATGCATATAGGTTTTGAGCATGTACCAGAGTATATACAACTGGATATATAGGTGAACCTCCATCTCTTTCAATAATAGATGAATCTTTCCAATATGTAACATTTAAAGCAAATCTATCTGAATTAGAATAATGTGGATCTTCTTCAAATAAATAATCTTTATTTATATGGGATAGGATATATTCTATTGCAAGATCTATATTTAATTTTTGACTTCTCAGTAATAATGAATCAGATGTCCATATATAATAAAAACAATGACCTAGTAAAAAAAGAGCTGTTGTATCCGATGCATTAAACATTGTAGATTTACCATTCATTACTACACCAGGATATTCATGAAATATTTTACCTTTCTCTTCTCCCGTAAATGGATCTTTTGTTTTTCCTTGTTTCAATGCAGAAAATTCAAGCTGATTTTTTAACATATCTTTGTCATGCATCAAAATTGCAGAAATAATACTATCTCTCGTAAAATTACTTTTAAAATTGGGAATACCTGCAGAATATAGATTCAAGCCATTAAATTTAATTTTTAACTGATCCATATGTAAAATGTATCAAAAGATGAAATATAAGTCAAAACAAGTTGTTATTTAAATATATAGAAATCTCCAGCCACATTTACAACATAAAACCTTCCATTTACATAAGTCATACCACTGCCAGCAACTTTTCCTCCTGTAGTTCTAGTTCCAATGTATTTACCATTTGACTTGTTATATATTTGTATATCTTCTCCATCATAATAATAAACCAAATTTCCTACAACTATAAAAGGTTTAATGTTAGATCCTATTGAAGGATTAGACCAGATAATTTTTCCTGTATTAGTATTAACTGCAAAAATCTTTTGTGCAGCATTTGATCCCACATAAATGGTATGTCCAACAACAGCTGGTATGCTTCCTTGTTTTTGTGCGCCATGAGGAAAATTCAATTTTCCATAACCTTCTTTTAACTTCCATATAATATTTCCTGTGTTAGCATTAATTTTATATAAGTAATCATATCCTTCATTTGTTTTTGGATTGATTAATTGAGATGCATCTGTATAAATATATCCATCATTATATGCAGGAGTAACATCATCTAACCCTCCATTAATTCCCATCTTGCCAAAATTATCTTTCCATACAATTTTATGAGTAACTATATTAACATCAAATAAATAGTAAGGATATGATCCTCCAAAATACAAATTATTTCCTATGATTAATGGTTGAGAAGCTGAAGATATTGAACCATAATTAAGGCTCCATAACACTTTGCCATTAATTGCAGATAATGCATATAATATTCTATTACCACCTATTGAATATAAAACACCATTTTTATAGACTGGAGTAGCTTTTCTTTGACCTATTGTATTAAATTTCCAAATAATTTTTCCTGTACTAATATTAAGAGCATATATACCACTTATTCCTGTACCTCTCATTAATTTACCATTTTTTCTAAAGAATGCATCATTTCCTATGCCCACAAAAACTTTATTTATTTGAGATATAACAGTTGGATTACTCATAATAAGATTAGGAAGAGTTGTCTTCCATACAATATTGCCTGTTTCATTATTAATTTTTATTACAGATCCTTCATAGTGAGGATTTTTTACTCCATAAGTTTGAAAATAATTTGCAGTATCCACAAAAGAATAATCTCCAGATACAGATGGTAAAGAGAAAAATGGATAATTAAAGTTTTTAGCAAGTACTACCTTAGAAAGATGAGTCTTCACTTTTTTCACAACAGAATTACCATTTTTACTATTATATGTAGACACTATATTATTTGTATAATATGATGTTTTAGGAGTTGAATTAGATGCACCTGAATATATAAAAGCTATTATTACAATAATAACAATAATTGCAGTAAATAAATATAATCTTTTATTTTGAGCCATAATCAATAATAATGTTTATTATAGCATATACTTTAAAATTTAAAATGTTTCACATATAATGAATTGATCTTAATATTTGACTATAGTAAAGTATAATATATGAAAGAATACAAGATCATATCTTGGAATGTTAATGGAATAAGAGCAATTTTTAAAAAAGGAATTGATGATTTTTTATTAAATACAGATCCAGACATATTATGTTTTCAAGAAATAAAAGCAGAAGAAAATCAAATAACCGAATTACCAAAACACCTTACAACATACTATTCTGTTTATAGTTCTGCAGAAAAAAAGGGTTATTCAGGTACAGTAACATACTCAAAAAATAAACCATTATTTACAAAATTAGGACTTGAAGATGATAAATTTAATACAGAAGGAAGAGTAATTGAAAGTTCATTTGATAAATTTACATTGTTTAATATATATTTTCCAAATGGACAAAAAGATGATACTAGATTAAATTTTAAACTTGATTTCTATACTCATTTGACAGATTTAATAAAAACAAAAATATTAAATAATGAAAAAATTATAATAGTTGGAGATTTCAATACAGCATATAGTGAAATAGATTTAGCAAGACCTAAAGAAAATGAAAAGAACTCGGGGTTCCTTCCTCAAGAAAGAAAAGCTCTAAAAAAACTATTACAAATAGGATTAATAGATTCTTTTAGATTCTTCAATAAAGAAGGAGGTAATTATACATGGTGGGATCCTGTAACAAGAGCAAGAGAGAGAAATGTAGGGTGGAGAATAGATTATATATACATATCAGAAAACCTTAAAAAAAATCTTAAAAATGCATTTATACTAAATGAGGTTTATGGATCAGATCATTGCCCTGTTGGAATAGAATTAAAATTTTAAAAAATATGACTACAATAAAAATTGATTATAACAATCTCTTAATAGAAATAGAAGGTATAAATAAAATACTTTCTTTAAAAAGTAAATTAACAATACCACTAACACACATTTTATCTGTATCTCAGAGATTGGATGAAGCAAAGAAGTGGTTAGGTATAAATGCATTTTTAAGA
>JAMCRT010000010.1 GCA_023380695.1 Patescibacteria group bacterium
AGATGAGGTTGGTAGAGGATCATCCACTCGAATATCTAGTCCATTTATGCTAACTATAATATTAGAAGCTCCTGCATCAATTGCATTTTCTAATAATTCTTTTAATACTGATGCATAATTTTCAACAACTTCTCCTGCTGCAATCCTATTTGCTATATCTTGAGATAAAATATTAATCATTATCTACCATCCTTTTTATTTCAAATAATTTTTCCAATGCTTTCAATGGAGTTATATTGTTTAAATCAACATCTTTCAGAAAAGTTTTTATCTTTATATCTGATTCTAAATTTTCAAACAAAGTCTGTTGAATTATAGATTTTTTATATTTATTTTTACTGTTTTCAAAATTATCCAATATATCAAATGCCCTTTCTATTAAAGATTCTGGTAATCCTGCAATTTGAGCAACATGTATACCATAACTTTTATCAGTACCACCCTTCAATAAATTCCTCAAAAAAATAATTTTCCCATTTTTCTCTTCCACTTCTATATTAAAATTGACAACTTTATCTAATATATTTTCCAATTCCAAAAGTTCTGTATAATGTGTTGCAAATATTGTTTTTGCATTAATAAAATCATGTATATACTCAATCAGTGCCCATGCAATAGATACACCATCATAAGTGGATGTTCCTCTACCAACCTCATCTAGTATTATTAAACTTTTATCAGTAGCATTATTAACAATATTAGCACATTCAATCATTTCAACCATAAACGTACTATCACCCTCTGATAAATTATCTGTTGCACCAACCCTTGTAAAAATTCTATCTATTATTGGAACAACAGTTTTTTTTGCAGGAACAAAAGATCCTATTTGAGAAAGTATTGAAATAAGGGCAACTTGTCTTAATATACTACTTTTTCCTGACATATTAGGCCCTGTAATTACAATTATTCTTTTATCACTGTCAAATTTTATACTATTTGGTATATATGGATCTGGGAATATCATTTTTTCTATTACTGGATGCCTGCCATCTATAATAGAAAGATCATCATTTGATGAATTTATAATAGGCAGAGAATAATTATTCTCTTTTGCTACAATTGCAAATGAAATTAAAACGTCCAATACACCAATATCATCACCTATAGTCTGCATTATAGAAATAAATTGCGTCAATGCTTTTTTCAAAGATATGAATAATTCATTTTCAATAACCAAAGATCTAGATTGAGCATTTACTACCATATTCTCATATTCTTTAAGTTTTGGTGATATAAATCTTTCAGAAGATACTAATGTTTGTTTTCTAATATAATCATCTGGCACTTTATCTTTATGTACATTAGATATTTCAATATAATAACCAAAAATTTTATTAAATTGAATTTTTAATGATGGAATACTAAGTCTTTCTGATTCTTCCTTTTGTAAATTTAAAATCCAATTTTTACCATTCTGTAAAATATCTCTATATTTATCTAACTCTTCATTTAAACCTTCCTTTATAAATCCTCCATCTCTTAAAAGCATTGGAGGAACATCAACTATATATTTATCTATCAGAGACACTAAATCATCTATTCCAGATTTGTCTATATCTGATTTAATACCATTTACTAAATCTGATAAAAATCCTTTCAAAAGATCACTAATATCTTTAATCAATTTGAAGGATTCTTTTAGTGCTATAAGATCTCTAGGGGTTATAGACCCTATAGATATTTTTGTTGCAAGTCTTTGTATATCTGCAATATCTGATAACTTTTTTACAATATCATTTTCTATATTTGATTTCATAATCTCTTTTACTGCATCTTGTCTTTTTTTTATTAGAGACTGATCTAGTAGGGGATAAGAGAGAAAAAATTTCAATTTTCTAGACCCAATTGATGTTGAAGTTTTATCTATAATTGACAAAAGTGTTCCTTTACTTGTATCACCTCTGATAGTTTTAAACAATTCCAGACTGTTTATAGTATTTTCATCTAAAATCATATATTCATTTGTTTTAAAAATTCTTGGAACTCTTAGGTGTCTTCCTATATCTTTTTGTGTATCTTCTATATATTTTACAATAGATCCTGCAGGTAGCAATGATAAATGATCATCACTAATGCCAAATCCTTTAAGGGTTGCGATATTAAAATAATCGTAGAGTATATCTTTTTTAAAATACGTTGTTTTTGTTGTATTAAGATCAAATAATTTATCATCAGAATATAAAATTTCTTTGGGCATCATTAAAGATATTAAAGATTTCAATTGTTTCTCACTTAGCATTTCAGATATATAAAAATCTCCAACCGAAAAATCAACAAAAGATAATGCATAAATATTCTTTCCAATATTTTTTATCGCAAATAAAAAATTATCCTCCCTATTATTGATATCAGGTGAGAGATTTACTCCTGGTGTTACAATTTTAACAAGCTCTCTTTTCATTAAACCTTTATTCTCCATATCTGGACTTAATTGTTCTACTATTCCTACCTTATAATTTGCATTCACCAATTTTTGAAGATAATTATCCAAAGCATGATATGGAAATCCTGCCATAGGTAATTTATTATCTGATCTATCACGAGAAGTAAGTGTAATATTTAATATTTTTGAACCCAAAACTGCATCGTCACCAAAGAGTTCATAGAAATCTCCCATTCTGAACAGTAATAGACAATCAGGATTTTCTTCTTTCATTTTAAAATACTGGAGCATTGCAGGTGTTTTATTGTTATGCATAACATTCATTATATCAAAGAAAAAAATACTTCTCAAAGTAAATATGATATAATTTGTTATCTTTTATGATTCCACAGATTAATCTTAAAAAACTAATAAAAAGAGAGAGAATTATACAAATGATCCCAGGATTAATGTTATGGGGGAGTATAATAATTTTATTTGTACTATCGTTTACATATCCAATATTAGTAATCTATCTTGTTATCTTCTACATAGTACTGTTTATATATCAAAGTATAACAATGCTACGACTTGTATTTAGGGCAAGTAAAAAAATTGATTCTATAAAAACAACAGATTGGATAGAAAAATTAGAAAGAGAATTTGGGGATACATGGCAAGAATATTATCAAACACTCATAATACCAATAGCAAATGAAGATATTAACATATTAAAACACACAATAGAATCTGCAAAAAACATCATATATCCAAAGGAAAAAAAGATTTTAATACTTGCTACAGAAAAGAAATTCCCAAATGGGAATAAAATATCTAAAATTCTAAAAGAAGAGTATAAAGATTATTTTGGAAAAATAATTATTACCATACATTCTCTAAAAGATGGTGAAATAGCAGGAAAAGCATCAAATGAAAACTTTGCTGCCAGATTTTTTTATAAAAGTATAAAAGAAGAAAATATAGACCCTAAAAAAGTAATAGTAACAAGTAATGATTCAGATTATAGACATGAAAAGCATTATTTTGCATATTTAACATATGAATATTTAAAAACTGATAATGGATATAACAAGATATTTCAACCAATACCAATGTTTTATAATAATATATGGAAAGTTCCTATATTCTCAAGAATAATAGCTACCTTTGCAGCTCAATGGCAAATGGCAATAACATTCAAGCCTGAAAGATTCATGAATTTTTCATGTTATGCAGTCAATTTAGAGGCATTATCTAATGCAGGTTTTTGGGATACTAATATAATACCAGAAGATGAAAGGCTATTTTGGAAATTCATAATAGCATATGGAGAAGATACAAAAGTAATACCACTCTATATTCCTGTATATGGAGATGCAGTTCTAGCGAAGACTTATTGGCAAAGTATTAAAGAACAATATAAACAACTTAGAAGATGGGCATGGGGAGCATCAGAGTTGACTTTTAGTATACCAAACATATCAAAACATAAATCACTTTCCCCGTACAAAAAATTCCAACTTTTATTTGAACAATTAAGAAATATTTATGAAAGAGCAATGGCACCAATTATTATTACATTTGGAGATTTAATTCCCGAGCTAAATCCACACTACCAAAAATTAACACTTTCATATACAATACCATCACTACTTGCAAGAATTATGACTGTACTTACAATATTTGTTGTACTACTGCTGTATTTTGAAGCAAAATTTGCACCAGTAAAAAGTGAAAAAACTATATTTAAAAAAGCATTTTCATATGCAAGCTGGATCACTTATCCTATTGTAAGTATAATCCTATCTTCAATTCCTGCAATAGATGCACAAACAAGAATGTTTTTTGGAAAAGGAATACAATATACTCCCACATCAAAAAAAACATGAATCTATCTAAGTTCTGTATTTTTTATCCTTAAAATATCAACGACATCTTTTATTCTGTGAGCATCATCTATATTACATATTAAAATAGAATCATCTGTTTCAACAATTGCTATATCAGATATACCAATTGTACACTAGAGTTCCTCCTAGCCTAAAATTTCAAAATAAAGATGCCTGTTTAGAAGGATAAATTGAACATAATTTTCTCAATATGCTCAGGTATGTATCTTATGTTTACTGAAGTTTTTGGTATTAATAAAGAATGAATATTTCTGATAACATAATTCTTACTTTATTCAAAATCTAAAAGTAATACCCAAAGGAGAAACTCAAGGAATATTAAAAATACTGTCCATCTATAATTTATCATGATACGATAACTCTATAATGGAGATTACAAATATTTTAGGTCTACACAAAAAATATATTGCTAATAGTGGAGAAAAATAACTAGTTCACCTTGCACAAATATTAGTTTGTAATTTTACCCATAGAACACAAAAAGAAGGGTCATTTTCCAGCAGAAAAGTATACATAAATACCAAAATATTAAAACATTTATATGATAAAAAACCAGCAGAAGAATATGATTTTATAATACATAATATTATTACTATTGTTAAATTTCCAGATCACATATATCAAAACAAGGATGCAAAAAGGGGGGGGGTATACTTTTAGTCAAAACATTGAAGAACAAAAAGTATGCATGCTCCATTGAAAAAACTCACAGTGAAGATCTTAATGAAGATATCAACTTTATTGTCACATGTATGAGACTAAGAAAAGAAAATTATCTGAACGGATACAAACATATATGGAGTTGGGAGAGCGACATTTCTCCATCGTAATACTTTCGATACTAATAATTTAGCCTAATCATATTCCGCAGTAGAGCCTTTGGATCTAGATCCTTTCTGCATTTCAACTCCATAAACTACTATAATAGTATCATATGTAGTACATATTATTCAACATTTATGCATATATAATTCAAAAAAATTATTGAAGATGTCATAGAGGAGATAAATACATGAAATAGATATAGATATTAAAGGTATAGCAAAAAATAATTTTGGGGAAGCATATTCTCAATTATACAATGAATTGGATATATATCTCCTAAGTTTCTACTAGCCTAAAATTTCAAAATAAAGATGCCTGTTTAAAGGGATAAATTGAACATAATTTTCTCAAAAGGAGTACCCAAAAGAGAAGCTCAAAAAGCATACAATATACTCTAACATTAAAAACTATAAATTCATATCAATTCTGTATTTTTTACCTTTAAAATATCAACGACATCTTTTATTCTATGAGCATCATCTATATTACATATTAAAACAGCATCATCTGTTTCAACAATCACTATATCAGACACACCAATTGTACATATAAATTTTTTACTCTTACTAAGAGATAATATGTTTTCAGAATCAATTAGAAGTGTATTAGAATTTGATACATTATCTCTGGGAGATTTTTCCAAAACTTCTTTTAATGATTTCCAGTTTCCTACATCAGACCAACCAATATCTGCAGGAATTTCAACAATTAATGAGGGATCAACCTTCTCAAATAGTTTATAATCTATAGATACTTTATCCAATTTTAAATATTCTCTGTAAAAATCCTTGTTCTGACTCCATAACTTTACAATTTTTTTTAATACTTCAGAACTTTCAGGAGTATATTTTTCATACAATCTCAAAAGTGTACCTTTTGGATATATACCAAATCCAGTATGCCATAAGTATTCATAACTTTCCGTAAATTTTTTTGTAATTCTGTAATTTGGTTTTTCTGTAAATTTTATAAATTGAAAAACTCCAAATCCATTGGTATTATCTAACTGTTTGCCAATTTTGATATATCCTAGTTGAGTACTAGGACAAGTAGGTTTCACATCTATTTGAACAATTTTTTGATTTTTTATAGCATATTCCTCTCCTGCCTGTAATGCTCTTCTAAAAATATTTTCATGTTTTATAACTTGATCTGACCACAATATAGTAATATCAGCATCTTTAAACATACTATCAATTATAAAAACTGCAAGTCCTACACATGCAAATGTATCCCTACCTACAGGTTCTACTATTATATTTTCTTTTTTTATTTCTTTGCACTCATTTAATACTAAGGGAACATACATTGATGTTGTAATAATATAAATATCATCTGGATTTACAAATTTTGTGAGTCTTTCAACACTCATTTTAATTAGAGTCTCATCAAAAAATATTTTGTGAAATTGCTTAGGTTTCTTTTCTCTACTAAGAGGCCAAAGTCTAGTACCTTTACCTCCTGCAAATATTAAATATTTCATAATTAAAAAAGTGTATCATAAAATATAAATGTTGTATATTTTAATTGCAAAGGTATTATTTATACGATAAACTATAGTTATATCTATATAACATAAAGTATGATCAAAAGTTTTTTCAAACAAGATTTTATATTAACAACCTGTATAATATTCCTATCTTTAATTGGGATATTATCTATTTTTTCTACTAATCAATCTTATATTGGAGTAAGACAATCTATTTTTGTAATTGCAGGATTAATATTATATTTCATAATCATGTCTATAGATTACAAACTATATAGACAGAAATTAATCCAGGTACTCGCTTATGCTATTATAGCAATACTACTTATTCTTATATATGTACTAAACATAAAAGCTAATAATACTTACAGATGGTTTACTTTAGGTAGTATAGATGTACAACCTGCTGAATTTGCAAAAATAGTAGTTATATTAGTATCTGCATCTTTTTTCACATTTTTTAGAAAAGTAAAAAACCCATTAAAAAAAATTTTCCTTGGATTTTTAATTATAGCTCCAATCTTATTATTGGTATATAAACAGCCAGCACTTGGAACTTCAATTGTAATATTTGTAATTTGGCTATCAATTGTATTTGCATCATATTATGATCAGATAAAATTCATATACATATTATTGTTGTTTTTATTATCATCACTTATTGTTACTGCATTTTTAAATATAAATGTTTTTAATGCAAATATTAATTTGATCTTTATAAATATTAATATAGTAATACTTTTATCCTTAATTCTTTTAATTTTTATATTATACAGATTATCTAGAAAAAAAATTAATACCATGATGTTTATATCCATAATAATGATAGGTTTAATTTTTGGATCATCTTTCAAATTTATAGTATGGGATCATTTAATGAAAAATTATCAAAGACAAAGAATAGTTGGTTTTCTTACTACATCTCCGAATGTTAATAACACAGAAAATTTTCAAGTTACTCAATCTAAAATAGCAATTGGGTCTGGAGGTTTCTATGGAGAAGGGTATGCTAAAGGAACACAGAGTATACTCAATTTTCTACCAGAAGATACAACTGATTTTATATATTCAACTTTTATACAAGAATTCGGATTCATAGGAAACATTATTTTGATGTTCATCTACTTTATATTAATATATAGATTAATTAATATATTAAATGTAACAAAAAATAGATTCTCAACATTAATAATATTTGGTATCCTTACTATGATTATATTTCAATTTGTAATAAATGTAGGAATGAATCTTGGAATGATGCCTATTACAGGTATACCGTTACCACTGGTAAGCTATGGTGGGAGTGCACTATTTACAGTACTGATACTGCTTGGAATTTCACAAAATATATATTTACAAGATCATGAAACAAGATAATATTCATACATTTTTACAAAAAAGAATAATTCTTGTTATAGGTATCATATCTGTTTTTGGATTAATTATGGTATTTGATACATCTTTGGGATTATATGCTCAAAGATATCATTATATTATGTTGCAGACAATATGGTTTATTCTAGGAAGTATAGTAGCTTTTGTACTTTATCATATTAATTATAAAATAGTAGAGAAATTTTCATTACTTTTAATTATAATTGTTGTTATCCTTCTTATATTAGTAATTTTTACTTCTCATGCAGTAAATGGATCTACTAGATGGTTTACATTTTTAAATTTTGTTAATGTTCAGCCATCGGAGTTTGCAAAAATATTCTTTATCACATATATAGCATACTGGATTACAAGAAAAAAAAATATTACAAAAGAATATACAACATTTAAAGAAAATTTTAAATTATTTTTACTTCCTTACCTTTTAATAACATCTGCACTTGCAGGACTGATAGTACTAGAAAAAGATTTAGGTACTGCAATTATTATAGTATCCATATCAATATTAATACTATTTAGTACAGATCATTCTAAATTTGCAAAATTGAATATAGTAACTGTGGGAATATATTTTTTCATTTTAGCACTGATTTCAATAGTAGTAGAACCATATAGATTACAAAGACTTCTGACTTATTTATCTAAAGGAAAATCATCAATCACATCTGCTGGATATCAAATTCATCAAATTCTTTTAACACTTGGATCGGGAGGATTATTAGGTGTTGGATTTACACAATCAGTACAAAAAAACCAATACCTTGTTGGAAATACATCTATTACTGACTCAATATTTGCAATAATAGCAGAAGAACTAGGGTTTATTACTGCTCTGTTATTGATTTTGCTCTATCTATATTTAATATATCTAATTTTTAAAGTATCTATAAATTCAAAAAATTTTGATGGGAAAATCATAGCTGCTGGAATTGGATTTTGGATAGCAGTACAAGTATTTGTTAATATTTCTGCAAATATTGGAGTACTGCCTCTTACAGGTGTTCCTCTACCACTAATAAGTTATGGAGGTAGTTCTATTATTGCTTTCTTTATAGCTTTTGGAATTCTTTTAAATATTAACAGAAATGAGTAAAAAAGGAAAAACAAATATATTTATAACAGGAGGACATCTTACTCCAGCTATAGCTATTTATTCAAAAATCAAAGATATTGAGGATATAAATATATATTTTATAGGGGTAAAACATACAATATTATTTGATAGGGCATTATCTGAAGAATATAAATTTGCAAGTTCAGAGAATATAAAATTCCTACCAGTAAAAACTGGTAAAATATATAGATTTCTATCAATTAAAGGATTTATATCATTAATTCTAATTCCAATAGGATTTATACAATCAATTTATTACTACATCATTTATAGACCAAAAATTATAGTATCATTTGGAAGTTATGTATCAGTACCTATATCCATTATAGGAGGTATTTTTAGAAGTACTATTTTAACACATACTCAAGCTATAATCCCAGGGCTTTCTGATAGAATAACATCTAAATTCGCAAAATATGTATTCATATCATTTAGGGAATCAGAAAAATATTTTAATACTAAAGCAACAATTATTTATACTGGAAATATTGTAAGAAAAGAAATTTTCTCTATATCTAGCAATACATTTGATTTTAAAAATTCACTACCTTTAATATATGTCACAGGTGGTAACCAAGGATCTCATAGAATAAATGAGCTGATATTTTCAAATTTAGATATTCTTCTTGAAAGATATAACATTGTACATCAAGTAGGATCAAATACTATATACAAGGATTTTGAAAAATCATTAGAATATCAGAGACAATTTGAAAAAAACCCTGGAGGGTATATATCAAAAACAGGCATATGGAGAAATGAAATAGGAAAGATTTTAAATAAATCAAACCTTATAATAAGTAGAGCTGGAGCAAATACTATTTATGAGATATTAATTTTAAATAAGAAAGCAATACTAATACCATTACCAGAAAGTGCATATAAAGAACAAAGTAAAAATGCAAAGGTAGCCAAAAATTTATCTGGTAATATATTAGTAATGGAAGAAAATAGTATTAATAGAAACAATCTATTAGAAAATATAGATAAAATGATAAAACAAAAACAGATCAGCAGAAAAACAAAATTACCTGATGGGGCAGAATATATAATAATAAAATATATACTTAAATCATATTAATATGAATTTAGTTTTATAAATTTTTCAAGATTTGAAAAACATAATATTTTCCCTTGCCCTATACAGGGAATTGACAAATATACAAAAATATATAATAGTATTAATATACAAAAATATGAATAGTAAAGTAAAATTTATATATCAATTATTTATAATAATACTTGTCGTATTATTAATTTTAGTTTTTGCATATTTCCTTTTATATAGAACTAATAACACATCTACATATAAGGTTCCTATTGGAGCAAGTCCATATCAAGCAGTTTTCTTAAATGATGGACAAGTATACTTTGGAAACATACAAACATGGTCACCACATAAACTTGTAATTAAAAATGTATATTATCTTTCTAATGCTAAAAAAACATCTAATGGAAGTATTCCCAATGTATCACTAGTTAAACTGGGAGGACAATTACAAGGGCCAACTGATATGATGATAATAAATTCGGGGTCTGTACTTTTTGTTGAGAATTTAAAAGTACAATCTAAGGTTGTAAAAGCTATTTATACATATCAACATAAACAATGAATAAAATGACAAAATTTTTTATAATACTTGCAAGTGTCCTTGTATGCGGAGGAGTAATATTTATTGTTGGATCTTATCAATTTACAAACAGCTTGCTCAAAACTGCAAATCATAATCAAGCTTCTTATCTTAAATCTAAACTTTCATCATTCATACCAGCAAATCTAATGGAAAATGGAAATTTCTCTGTAATAAGTGCAAATGGAATGCCTTTTGGATATAAATATATATCTGGATCAACCAGTAGTAATACGTATATATCTTCAAATAAAGGTATGAATGGGGGGAATGCTTTAGTATTTGAAAGTTTAAAAAACTCTCCAGTAGAAGGTATACAAAATACAACATATAAAATTAATGGGAACTCATCATACACATATTCATTATTTACAAAATTTGTACCTACAATAAGTGAGGGACATGCAACCATTATATTAGGATTTACAAATGGAATCAGTACTGTATATTCACAGAATTTTCAAATATTATCATCACCATCTTTTACAAGGATATATATTACATATAAAGATAATGGACAATCTCTTTCACCAATTGTTCTCGTACATTCATCAGTACCAGGGAAAATATATATAGATAATATGATGGTTGAAAAAGGAACTCTTCTTTCTGGTTATATTAATACTAGGCCACAAATAGTACAAACAAAATATGGTACTGGTATATATCCTATATCTTCCAAAAATACAAGTATAGGTACTGAAAAAGCACCATTTTCATCAATGTATCTGCAAAATGCATATATAGATTTACAAGGAAATGAAACTTTACAGGGTACTATAACCGCACTTAAAGGAGCGTCATTTGGAAATAACTCCATAGGCAGTACTATAAACATATTAAACACAAATATTGCAGGAGACTTAATTCCAAATATAGGAAATGTATATAACTTAGGATCACCATCAATGTATTGGAACAAAATATATGCAGATAGCATACTTGCAAGTGGAGGAACATTACAAGGAAATCTTACTGTTTCTGGTATTACTAATACTGGTACATTACAAAACAATGGAGACGAGATATTAAATGGAAATATAGATATATCAGGTACAACCGTAATTGGTAAAACATTAGGAGTGAGTGGAGATACTAATATTAATGCCAATTTAACAGTTACAGGGACTACTACAACGAATGGTATAACAAATACAGGGAATATTAGTGTATCTGGAAATGGTACTTTTGGTGGAAATATTTCTGCTACTGGATCTGGTTCATTTAGTGGAAATTTAACAGTACAAGGTATAAATGCAAATACAATATCAGGAAATACAACATTAAACAATGATTTGTCAGTTAAAGGAAGTGAGATAGTAAGTGGAAATATAAATATATCAGGAATAACCAATACAGGTGGTATAGTAAATGCATCTGGAACAAATATATCAGACAATGGAAGTTTAACTGTTGCACAAAATACGTCACTTTCAACATTAAGTACATCTAATCTTGCATCTTTAAATTCTTTGAGTGTAGCAAATAGTACAAATTTGGGAGGAACACTATCTGTTACTGGAGCATCCTCATTTGCATCAACCATTAATGTTGCTGGCATTACTACAACCAATGATATAACTAATACAGGTACACTATCAAATAATGGGAATATTAGTGTATCTGGAAATGGAACTTTTGGTGGAAATGTTTCTGTTACAGGTTCTGGTTCATTTAGTGGAAATTTAACAGTACAAGGTATAAATGCAAATACAATATCAGGAAATACAACATTGAATAATAATTTAACAGTTACAGGGACTACTACAACAAATGGTATAACAAACACTGGGAATATATCAACAAGCAATGTATATCAGATAAGTGGAGGAACAATATTGTCAAACCTTGGAAATAATAATATCTTTGTTGGTATAGGTGCAGGATACTCTAACACCACGGGGAGTTATAACTCATTTGTGGGGACGAGTGCAGGATTATCTAACACCACGGGGTATCAAAACTCATTTCTGGGGATGAGTGCAGGATTCTCTAACACCACGGGGAGTAATAACTCATTTGTTGTAGTA
>JAMCRT010000011.1 GCA_023380695.1 Patescibacteria group bacterium
AGATCTTTAGCAATAAAGTGAGGTGAATTTATGAAATATTGTTTGTTTAATTTATCTTTCACTGATTTACAATAGTATATATAAAATGTTGATTTTTTACAAAAAATTATCTATTATAGTAATAATATGAACTTCCTTCAAAAGGATGGTGATCTATCGAAGTATCTAAATAATAGGCATCATATAGATTCTTTAAACAAAATATCAAAGAAAAGATCTATTACTTATGTAGTGATCATCCTATCTTTTATATTAGTTGCTTTTTCTTTTATTTATCAATTTCCAATAAAATTCATATCGGGAATTGAAGGCAGTGTGCTTGCAAATAATGTAAGTGCAGTAAATGTAAAAGTAATAAAAAATGTAACAATGGCTAATTTAAATAAAATAGCAGGAGTTCATTTGATTAATCCAAATTTAAAGAAGGCTACTATTTTAGCTGAAGTTACTCCAAAACAAAAAAACTTGGTGGGATCTTCTGTTGGATCTACTGTAAATATATCTGCTGGACTTTTGCAAAGATTTTTAGTTGCACATGGATCTCCAATGGCGCCATTTGCAGGAGATTTTATTTCTGCAGCTCATAGGTATGGAGTGAATTGGAGATTAATCGTTGCTATATCTGGTGTTGAATCAGGATTTGGAAGAGTAATTCCTGAAAGTAGTAGTGGAGTACTCTCATATAATGCATGGGGATGGACCGGTGGAAATGGTACCTTTAATGGCTTTGCTAATTTTTCGTCATGGAGTAGTGCTATATATGCTATAACTAGTGGTATAGCTCATTCATATGGTAATCAGTCTCCATTTGTAATGCAACCTGTATATGATCCTCCAAACCCCCAATGGTCATATGAGGTGCAAAGTTATATGAATCAATTATAATAGTTTAAATTTTATACTTTTGTGTTATTATTATATAATCCTTTTAGATTAAGCCTGGGTGGTGGAATTGGTAGACACGCTAGCCTTAGGAGCTAGTGCTATAAAAAGCATGAAGGTTCGAGTCCTTTCTCAGGCAAATTTTTCCCAATCTACTGATTCAGGGTTATTGAGCCAATCATATTTTTTAGGATCTGATGTGAATGAATTATATAAAGGAATTTTTGGCTCTAATAAATTTGAATATGGCCATTTTTTGACTTGTTTAATTTTTGCGTTTGTTTTATAGTTTGGATTTTGAACAAATACTTGTTTGGCATTTTTTTTGATTATATAATATGCAGCTCCTTTATATTTTAAAATATGTTGGTATAGGGGGCGGGCTTTTACAGATTTTAGAGTTGTATAAACTAGTGCTGTTGATTTTTGATTGATAATAGTTCTTCCATAATTTGGTGGAATCAGTAATGAATTACCTTTATTTAATTTGATAATATAGACATTTGTAATTGATGAAAAATCAGATATATCTTCAATATTTTGTCCTAAAGCAAATTTTTTACTAATCATTTTAGGCTTTTGAAGTAGTATAAATGCTGTTCCATGTAGTATTTCTATGATTTCTGGTGCAGAATAGTAATTGCTATTTAATAAATCATAATAATGTCCATATGTTTTCATGAATTCTATACCTACATAATTTCCCGACATTATTGTAATATCATGTCTGATATTGTTTTCTTTGAATATATCTTCATGTAGCTTTTTATATATATGACAATATTCTGTATAGAATAGACTTGGATATAAAAGTTTACTATTTAAAATGACATTTTTCATTTCATGCAGTGATCTATCCAAAATCTTGTATGTTATTATGTCATCTTGACACAGTATTCTACTTTCAGTATCTGTACATTGTACTTTTATACCATTAATTGTTTTTAATTGAATTATCATATTTTACTTCCCATACATCATAGATTATAAGTTGAAGAACTGTAATAAATGGTATTGTAATTAATGCTCCTAGTATACCACCAAGAGACGATCCTATGAATATTCCTATTATTATAATGAGAGGATTAATCCCAACTACCTTATGCATTACTTTAGGTGCAATAAGATTAGATTCAAATTGTTGTATAAGTATGACTGCAATAATTGAAAAAACAAATAACCCTGGATTTACAAAAAGTACAGCAATCACAGATACTGTTCCAGCAATAATAGGGCCTATAAACGGTATTACTTCACAAAATGCTGCAAATAATGCTACGGGAAGTGCAAATGGAATTCCTAAAATAGTTAAATAAAGCCAAAATAAGAATCCTATTATTAAACTAATAATCATCTGACCTCTAAACCATACACCTAACTGATTTTCTACTTTATACATTATTTTCATTATTTTATTTTTATTTTTTGAAGGAATTATATTTGATAGTGAATTATAAAAATGTTCTTTGTATATCAGCATATATATTGTCAGTACTACAATAAATATTATATATGCGACAAATGTAAGAATAGATAATGCAGTCTGAGATACCTTTGAAAAACCAGAGAAAAATGCTGCTTTTATATTTGTAAATATATAATTATAAACACTGGAGTTAATAGCTTGAGATTTAAGATGGTAATTTTTTGTGTGTACAAATGGGAGAGTTGATGCAATATTTCCAGGAAGATTTTTCAGTGTATCTATTAATGTATGCATTTGCCCAATAATTGGATTTACTATTATAAAAATGATACCAGAAATGACAACTAATATAATTAACATATTTAAAAGTACTGCTATTCCTCTTATCACATTTCGTTTTTCAAACCATATAACAGATGGTTCGATAGCAGACATTAATATAAAGGCTAGAAAGATTAGTATGAACAAAATAGCAATTTTCAATATTATATAAATCATTACTATTATTGCAAGTACTGTAAATATCGTTTTAGTTGATATTTCTATTGTTTGACTTTTCATGTATTATTTCATCTTCATTAGGAAGAATTTAATTCATTGTATACTAAAAGTTTCCAAAACTCAAATTTATATATAAGTTCTATATATTTAGTATCTTTGACAATAAAATTTATAGATAATAAGTGTACTCTAATTACATCAAATATGAATTTGCAAAAAATATGTTCATCTGTTATATTTTCCTTACTTTAGTGGCCTCGTCGTCTAGTGGTTTAGGATATCAGGTTTTCATCCTGGGGATCGCGGGTTCGAATCCCGCCGAGGTCATGATTTTCTAAAATATAAAAAGTAATTTAACATATGATAATAAAGAATATAGTTTAGAATATCATGATTGTGATGATTTTTATTCACTTCCTTATGATAAATGTAGTCAAATATATGGAGTTTGTTTTTATAAGGAAAGAATTGTAATAGGATTTGGAACATCTTGGTCATTAATAGGTGGAACAATAGAAAGAGGTGAAAAAGAAGATATAAATAATACTCTCATAAGAGAAATACAAGAAGAATCTAATATGAAAGTTTTAGTATCTTATCCAATAGGATATCAGATAGTTACAGATAATTTAGGAAATTCCATATATCAATTAAGATCTGTAGCAAAAGTTGAGCCAATCGGAAAATTTGAAAAAGATCCAGATAATGATATAAAAAAGATAAAACTAATAGAACCTAGTGAATATAATAAATATTTTGATTGGGGTGAAATTGGAGAAAGAATAATCCAAAGAGCTATAGAATTAAAACAGCAATATAATATATATTGTTGAATATTATATTTAATAATATATTTTTTTCTTTATAATCTATGATACAATTTTAGATATTATATTATTAAAATGTTATCTTCTGGATTAGAAAAATTAATAATACTTTTTTTTATTGCATTTATACCTACTATTATATCTGTAATTCTATATTTGTCTCCTAAAAAAGCATCTAGGTTATCATCGGAAAAATGGGTAAAGGCAATCAATTCAGCACTATTTAATAGTTCTTTAGTTTTAACTGTTGGAGGATGGTTATCATTTGTATTACAAAATTACATATATTTTGTAATAGCTTTACTTATAGGAGGATTTAGTTTCCTAGGAGATTTATGGTCATATTTTTTTAAGATTAAACCCATTATTGACAAAAATGCTAAAGTGGAAGAATTTATTCTGGATCATTATGACTATATTATAGAGATCTATAAAAGTACAAAATCCTTTGATGAGTTTTCAGAAATTATTAAAAAAAGTTTACATATACCAAATGAAGTTATATTTAATATATATAAAAATTTCAAAGACTTCTCAAAAGAAGAAGGAGAATCACAAAAGTCATCTAAAGAATATGAAAGTGATGTTGATAGAGCATATAAACTTTTGGGTATTAAAAGAAATTCAACTTCAATAGAAATTAGAAAAGCATTTAGAGAAAAAGCAAGATCACTACATCCAGATTTTACTCAAAGCAATGATGATAGTGGTTTTAAAGAATTAAATAATGCATATCAGTTATTAATGAAAATATCTTCAGATTAAATCTTTAATTTGGTTGATTGCCTTTACCCATTTTTCAAAATTGTTTACGAATTCATCTATTATATCTTTAGTTTTTGAATCTATGAGTTTATTATTGTTGTCAAATTTATCTTTTGAAAATGTTATTAACACTTCTGGTTTGTTCATTACAAAAGCATTAAGAAAAGTACATACTTGTCTTATATGTGATTGTGATCTTACTGTTCCCATTGCACCACTTGATGCACCTATTAGACCCATTGGTTTTTTAGAAAATACATTTTCTGTATATGGTCTTGATCCCCAATCAATTGCATTTTTCAGTAGACCTGGTATTGAATAATTATATTCTGGTGTGATTATTAATACACCATCAGAGTCTTTTATTGTATTTCTTAATTTCAATACTGAATCTGTGGGGTTTGATTCCATATCTTCATTAAATAATGGTAAGTTTATGTCTATAATGGAAATATCTAGTGTATCTTTGGATATTTCCATTACATAATTTAGAAGACTTTTATTGAATGAGTCTTTCCTTAAGCTTCCTAAAAGAGTTGCAATTTTTAATTTGTCCATATTTTTAAATAAACTAAATTTAATTCTTTTTATATATTTGATAATATCATACATGTATGCAAATCAAAAAATATAAATTATATCTTAAAATAAATTATTCAAAATTTAGATTTGAAGGTAAGGAGAGAATATATGTCAATAATATAGCTGGTCTTAGTATACTTTCTTTAAATATACAAGATTTAGATATTTTAAGATTAAAGGTAAATGGTATAGAAGAAAAAATTTATATAAATAAAAAAAACAGTACTCTAGATGTTTCAATTCCTAAAAGATCTTCTATTATAGATATAGAATATAGTGGGATAGTAAATAACTTTTTAGTGGGTATGTATAAGGCAAAGTTTGATGGAGGAGTGATGATTTCCACTCAATTTGAATCTGTTGGGGCAAGAAGAGTTTTTCCGTGTATAGATAATCCTTTGTTTAAATCTATATTTCAAATATCAATAGAAGTAGAAAAACCATATGAAGTTATATCTAATACAAAGGTTTTAAAAATATTAGAGAAAAATAAAAATAGATTATTTGTATTTAATGATACACCATTAATGTCAACTTATCTTTTGTATATAGGTATAGGAGAATTCAAAAAAATTAATGATAAATACAATAATGTTTCTCTTAGTGTTATATCGCCTACAGATATTGGAAATGGTAAATCAGTTTTCAATTTTTTAAAAAGATCACTTAAATTTTTAGAAGAATATTTTGATATACCATATCCTTTATCAAAACTTGATTTAATTTCAGTCCCAGAATTTGGTGCAGGTAGATCGGAAAATTGGGGTTCTATAACATTTAGAGAGGTGTATTTAAATCTTTCTAAAAAAACTTCTACTAATGTTAAAAGAGCTTCAGCAGAGGTTATTACTCATGAATTAGTACATCAGTGGTTTGGTAATCTTGTTACAATGCAGTGGTGGAATGATTTATGGTTAAATGAAAGTTTTGCAACATTTATGGCATTTCTTACAATTATAAAATTATACCCTAAATGGCATTTTCTAGATAATTTTTTTGAAGAAAAATCTGTAGCTCTATCTGATGATTCACTACATTCAACACATCCTATACAGACCAAGGTTGTATCTCCTGATAAAATTGATGAATTATTTGATTCAATTAGTTATAACAAGGGGGGAAGTATTTTATATATGATATATAACTTTATAGGTGATGAACCATTTAGAAATGCATTGCGCTCTTATCTTCTAAAATATCAATATTCTAATGCTAAAGGTATAGATTTATGGAATGAATTAAATAAATTTTCTGATATAAATATTTCTCTGATTATGAAAAAATGGATAAAATATTCTGGATATCCATTAATAAAAGTATCTTGCAATAAAAATAAAATTAAGCTAGAACAGCAGAAATTTACTTTATTGCAAGATGATAGTAGGGATGAAAAAATATGGCCTATTCCTTTAGTTATTAGAAATGGTGATAATATTACAAAAATTGTTTTTGATAAAAAATCTTTGAGTATTACAATAAATCCAGATTATATTGTAAATATTAATCATATGAATGGTGGATTTTATAGATGTTTTTATGATGATAAGTTATTACATAAATTGATTTATTCTCACGATCTTTCTGGTATTGATATATTTACTATTATATCAGATAGATATGCTTTGTTACTATCCGGGCTTATCTCTCTAGAAATATTTTTATCAGATATAAAGAATTTTTACAAAATTAGAACATATATAGTTGTAGATTATTTGATATCAATATTTAATTCTCTTCTAAAAGTTTTATATAACAATAAATTAGTTAAAGAAAATGCTTTAGAATTTTTCTATCAACAGATTGAATATTTTGGTATTGAAGTAAGGGGTAGGGAAGATATAGATGATAATGTTTTAAGAGGTTTTATAATGTCTTCTCTTGCAAGAATAGACGATAATTTTGCAAATAGAATACATTTAAAATATCCTAATTTAGTAAATATATCTCCTGATTTAAAAAGGGCAATATTTATATCTAAAGTAATTATAGGACAATATGATTTTCATTCATTAGCATATATGTATTCTAAATCAAAATCTGATGAAGAAAAGATGATAATAATATCAGCTATTCTTGCATCTAAAAAGGAAAAAGATATTGAAGACCTATATCATTTTATGCTTGATGGAAATATAAAAATCCAAGATTGGCCTTCAGTCATTATTGGCTCATTGACAGACCAAAAATTTAGAGATATGAAATGGGATTTTATAGAGAAAAATATTAAAGAAATATTACCTATGTTTCAAGGTAGTTATATGCCATCAAGGATTATGAAGGGTATTATACCATTTATAGGTATTGATAGAAAAGAAGAATTATTAAAATTTTTAAATGATAAAGTTTTTAATATTGCAAAAAATGGAATATCAAATGGATTGGAATATCTTGAAATATATGAAAATCTATATAATAGGTATAACAAATAGATTAGTAATAATGTAATTTATACAAATGATTGCAGTTTTTCTACACTTATATTATAATAGTATAAGTTATTTATAATGAAAAAGAAAAAAATATTAAGATATATATTGTATATAATTATAGTGTTCCTCATATTATATATAATATATTTGGGTAATGTAAGATCTGAAAGATATTACCCTAACTCTAATGCATTAAATATTTATCCTCAAAAGATTACTCAACAAAGTCTAAATTCAAATAAAAATTATGTATTTGGAAATGGTTATGTAAATAATGTTTTCTCATTTAATACAAAAAATATGATAGTATCTACGCCATCTATAGTAAATGGTATTGCATATTTTGGTGCAAACAATAATTATGTATATGCTATATCATCTAATACAGGTAAGTTGATTTGGAAATATAAAACTGTTAATCAAGTAATGACACAGCCAATAGTAGTGAAAGGAATGGTATTTGTTGGTGCTGGTAATAATTTTTTTCAAAAAGGTAACAAAATAAGAGGTACAGGCAAAAGTGCAGTATATGCTCTTTCTGCAAAAACAGGATCACTCATATGGTCTCATAGTACCAGAGGTGAAGATATGCCAACATTTGCATATAAGAGTGGTGTAGTATATGTTGCAAATGGTAATAGTGAATTTTATGCTCTTTCTGCAAAAACTGGAAAAACATTTTGGAAAAGAACTCTTCCAGGAGTAGTATCAATGTCTTCAATAGATTTATCAAAGAATACTGCATATATTGGAGTTGGAAATATCAATACTATTCAATCTCTCGTAGCTTTAAATATCAAGACTACAAAAATTGTATGGGTATCTCCCCTTTATCATAGTTTTGGCGGAGCTACTGATAATTCTGCTGTATCAAATAGAAAATATGTTGTAATTTCTGCAATGGATTTGTCTAAAACTATCAATAAATTCAATCAAGTTGTTTATGTAATAAATAAAAAAACAGGGCAAATAGTATGGACTCACATATTAGGGTTTGGAATAAGACCTAAAAATATGGAAACATCTAATGGGTTAATTGTAGGTCAAAATCTATATATTGGTAATACTGTAGGTAAAGGAAGACTTTATTCATTTAATATAAATTCTGGAAAAATGAATTGGAGGATAAAATTATATGGTGATCAAAAAGGTACTCCTGTATTATCTCATGGTATCCTATATTTTGGAGATGCATTTTCTAATTTCTATGCTGTATATGCAAAAAATGGAGATGTTTTAGGAGTCCATAGATTCATAAATAAAAAGAGTAAAATGAATGGATTTACTGCATCTGATGTAGCATTAGTAAATAATGAAATATATATTGGGAATTTAAATGGAATGCTATATGCATTTCCTGTAAATTACTTATATGATTATCCTTTTGAACTTATAAAATATCAAATATGGTCTACATTTGATCAAATATTTAATACTAGGATATAAAAGTATGGAAAATCTATTAAGAGTATATTATGATAATGTACGTATTAATCAGATAGGAGAAAATGGTGGTATATCTCCTCAGGTAGCTAAAGATTTAGGATTTTCTGATAGTGATGATGTATTAAGATTGATAAGAGAGACTAATGAATGGTATATTCAAGAGATACGAGAAAAATCAGAATCTTAATTCTATATTTATTAAGTAACTTTATAACTGATGGATTTTAAAAATATATCATTAATAAATACTTTGATAGTATATACACCTATAGGGTAATCAAGTTTATGAGTCTTATTCCAATTAAAATACAGGACTCTATTTGTTGGAGTTGAAGTTTTTATACTATATGAATCTATATAGTATCCATTAAAATACCTGATATATGATACTGTCTCATTAGGTACAGGATTTTTTAAATAGACAAACATATATATATTTCTATTTACTAAATGATTAAATGTATTAGTAATTTGAGATGGAGTGCCAGTATTTGTTATGGATTTAGCAATTACTAATTTATTAATATTATTTGGTGCTGGAGCAATAGTTTTATTTTGGAAATTATATAATAGTACAATTATTACAAATATAATGATAACAATATATATATACTTTTTATTTTTTACCATGTGCTTTATCAGAACTAGATTTTGTAGTTTTATCTTGAGATTTAATATCTTTACTTGATGATGATTTAGATTCTTTTTCTATTTCTTTTTCAACATTAACTTCAGGTACCTGTACTTCTTTTGAATCTTTAAATCCTGATCTTTTAATCTCTCCTGCAGACTGCATTTCTCCTTTAGTGACTTCTTTATCTGTTATAACTGTCTCGGGATTAGTTTTCTGTTCTTGAATACCATTTTTTACTAAGTGATTTAACTGTGTTGATGTTTTTGTTTGAGCAAGAACAAATCCAACCCCGAATATGGATAAAGTAAGTAAAATTAAAGATAGTTTAAATATTCTCATTATACTAATGTTAACATAAAATATTAATTATTAAAATATCTCTCAATAATATATAATATAAATTATGGATATTTTAGAAGTTTCAGGTTTATCAAAGTCATTTGGAAAAAAGGAGGTTTTGAAGGATTTAAATTTTTCTTTAAAACAAGGAGAAATTTTTGGGTTTTTAGGGCCTAATGGTGCAGGTAAGACAACTACTATAAATTGTTTAATGGGATTTTTATATCCAGATCAAGGTACAATCAGAATATTTTCAAAAGATATAAAAGATAATATTGTAGATATAAAAAAAGATATTTCATATGGATCTTCATCTTCTATATTGAATATGAATTGGTCATTGCAAGATCATATTAATTTTATATATGATTTTAAACTTCCTTCAGAATTTGATAATAATATAATAAAAACTTTTGATGTACCATTATACCAAAAGATAAAAACTTTATCTTTTGGAAATATACAGAAAGCCTCTCTAGTGGTTTCTTTAATTTGTAATCCTAAACTAATCATTTTAGATGAACCATCAAGAGGTTTAGATCCACTGTACCAAAACATATTCCATAAATTGATCGTGGATATAAAAAAAAGAGGCACGACTATTTTTCTTTCTTCTCATGATCTTAGTGAGGTCTCTGAGATTTGTACAAGAATAGGTATTATCAAGGAAGGTGAACTTGTCAATATAGAAGAGATTGATGATATTAAGGAAAAAAGTATATCTTCAGTCTCTATTATATTTAAAGGTAAGTATAATATTGAAGATTTTAAAGACTTTCAAATTGAATCAAATGATGATACAAGTATTAGTTTAAAAGTAAAGAAAGATATAAATGGATTAATAAAAATATTAAGTAAATATGATATAGAGAATATTAGTGTCACACCTTTATCTTTAGAAGATATATTTTTAGAATTTTATAAGTAAGGATCTGAATTCAAATGATTAAATATATAAAAAACATATTAAAACAAAAAAGACTATTTATTATGTACTATTCTTTAGGTACATTCCTCTATATGTTACTTTTAATTACAACTTTTCCTTCATTTTTGAGTCAATCTAAATCTTATAGCAAAATATTAACCTCTATCCCTAAAGTCATGCTCAAGGCATTTGGAATATCTGCACAAAATAAATTTACATTATTAACTTATTTAGGAGGAAAATATATAGATCTTCTTCTTCCTTTAATACTTATATTTTTTATAGTGTCATTTGTCAATTCTCAGATTGTAGGTCAAATAGAGGATAAAACTATTGGATTGGTTCTATCTTTGCCTATATCAAGGTTAAAGATATTCATATCAAAATATATTTCAGGAATCATAGCACTTATAATTTTTATAATTTTTGCAGTAATATCTATAATTCCTTTAGCCTCAATAGAAAATTTTAAATATTCTACAATAGATATTTATCTTATAAGTATTTTAACTTTTATTTTTGGAATTTCTATTTTAAGTTTTAGCTTTTTTATATCATCACTTTTCTCTAGTAGAGGAAAATCTACTATGGTAATATCATCTACTATTTTTGTAATGTATGTATTTAATGTTGTCTATTCTTTATCTTCAAGTTTAAAATCACTTAAATATTTTTCTATTTTCTATTATTATAATATAAACTATATATTTCAAAATAATAATATTGATATTTCATATATAATTGTATTTTCTTTTGTATTTGTGATTTTTTTCTTACTAGGATTATTTGTATTTCGAAAAAGGGATATAGATATATAATATCTATAAATAAGTTAGAAATTTTAAAAATAAAAG
>JAMCRT010000012.1:0-2426 GCA_023380695.1 Patescibacteria group bacterium
TGTTCTCAATTCTTTTAAAAGTTTATCAAGTCCTTCTCCATATTCTTTTTTTAAAATTTCTCTTGAATATTTTTCTGATACTGTTGTTACAATATCAGCATACATTATTCCTCTTCTTACAAAATTTTGATTTCTTAGATTTGGATTGAATAAATCCAGTATTTCTCCTTTACCATTATCATAATCTAGATCGTTAATATTTTTATGATCAAATAATCCTTGGTGCATAATATTGTGAATACTAAATATTGTGGCTATTTTTGAAATTTTTGGATCATTTTTATAAACTGTTTTTATTAAATTTGGAATATGTCCTGTATGCCAATCGGATGCATTTATTACTTCAGGTGTCCAATCACTAATTTTTAAAAATTCCATAACACCAAGTGACAGAAGAAGGAATCTTATATGGTCATCATTATATCCATAAACATTTGATCTTTTTTCATAAAATTCCATGTTTTCTAGGAAATATACAATAGGAGAATTTTCATCTTCTCTGTATTCTTTAATATTACAGATTATTTCTTTACCAGAGAGTGTAGGTATTTTTATGTCACTGTAAAGCATTTTTAATTTGTATTTTTTCTCATCAATATTGCCATATTTAGGCATAAATATTCTTGCATCTACATTTTTTTGAATTAAGGATTTGGTAAGGAAATATGATACTTGACCTAATCCTCCAACTCCAGCATAAGGATAAACTTCTGCTGATACATATAGAAGTTTTAATTTTTTATTTTTTTTAAATATTATTTTTGTATCCATTGTCTTAATATAGAAGATGTAATTTCAGGAAATCTGTCAATTACAAATCTTGAATTTAACTCTGAGTATGCTATATCACTTTGTCTTGGAATAATACTAATCATCATTCTAGTATTACTTTTTTTATCTAAATATTCTCCTTCAAATATCATATTAAAACTTGATATATTAATTTCTTTGAATGAATCTAATATTTTATATATAAGTGATACCAATTCATTTATTTGATCTTTTGTTGGTGATATCAGAGTTGGTATATTCAATTCTTTTGGAAGGATATGTACTTCATCTTTAAATCGTGGTGCAAATGGAGCAAATAATATAAAATTTTTACTCTCAATGATATCAAGATTGGATGATTTGATTGCTTTAATATATTCTCCAGTATAGTCTATATTTTCTTTTTCAAATGATTGTTCAATAGCTTTTCTTAGTGAAAAAGATGGCATAAATCCATTTTGGAAAATTGCACCAATTTGAGCATGTAGGTGAGGTTGTGATGCTCCAGCCGAGAATTGTTCTTTATCTGTTCCAAAATTAATTCCCATATTTATATTTATTACTTTCCTATCTTCTGATATTTCCTGCGCTCTTTTAAAGAGCGCCGTTATAAGGCCTTCTATATGTTCTTCTTTTATATCTTCTATATCTTCTATATGATCATTTGTGATAATAAGATCATGATATCCAGGATTGAATGCAAATGGATTTGGTGCTATATATACATTTCCCTCTTTTCTTTGTGGCTTTGCAACACTATCTAATTTATCAAAAAGACAGATTTTTTCTTTTATGTTATTTGTCTTTTTTATTGTAGGTTGTGGTCTTTTAGACCTATTAAGAGATATTAATGTGCAGTGATTTCCAAAAGGAGATACTCTTTCTGTTATAGTATCACTAAGTTCTTTGTCATTTAGTAATACTTTTTCTTTTGTATTTATTTTTGTTTCTACAAAATATGGATTTTTATCTAATATTAAGCTTTGGGGGATATATGATAACAATTTTGGATATATAGAATTTGAATGTGATGTTTTGATCATTTAATCTATTTTTAATAATATTTATCTAACTTAATGTAGCATATTTGTTTTATCTATACAACTATTCACTATTTGAATATAAATTTATTTAATTTTATAATTTATATATGAAAAAGTTATTTTTACATGTAGGAATATTTTTAGTAGTATATATTTTATTTACTGGTAGTATATTTGCTTCAAACATTAGCGTACCATTTAAAACATTTAATGTAGGATCCAGTGGTGGTAGAATAACTTCAGGAAATATTAGTATAACCTATCCTAAAAATGATTTTGTAAATGGTACTAAGATTATTTTATCTCCAGTCTTAAATCAATTTTTACCAGAATATGTTCCAAATATTAGAGAAGCTTTTAGCATATCAATAGGCTCTGATGGTCCATTAAATAGTCAGGATTATACTATTGCTCATCCTATTAAGATATATGTTTCTGGTGCACATTTATCAGATATTTATATTTGGGATGCAATTAGAATTAAATGGTATTTACTGGATAATTTAAATAAATCTAATAATATAATATCAGGAGAGTCTTTAATGAGAGGTGGCACATTTATAGTAACATCTGCTGAAGTTTCATCTCAATTTGCTTCTTCTTCTGCAAAAT
>JAMCRT010000012.1:2436-22587 GCA_023380695.1 Patescibacteria group bacterium
TCAGACGTGTGCTCTTCCGATCTTAATAATGTATCTAAATTACCTATATACCATGGGCTTTTAAGTTTTTTTATCTATTTTGTTATTATTGTAGTAGTAATAATAATTCTATGGATTATATTTAAAGTGAAAAAGTAGTTATTTTAATTTTGCAGAAGGGCATATATCATTTAATACACAATCACTACATTTTGGTTTTCTTGCTATACAAATATTTCTTCCATGAGCTATAATGAGATCTGAAAAATGTATATATTGTGACTGATCTATTAGTTTTGATAAATCACTTTCTATTTTCTCAGGGTTTTTCTCTTTTGTTAAATTTAGAAGATGTGATAATCTTATCATGTGTGTATCAACTACTATACCTTCTGCTTTTCCCAAAAAATTACCTAAAACTACATTTGCTGTTTTTCTACCTATTCCTGGTAATTTTACTAATTTATCAAATTCAGTAGGTATTTCACCATTATATTCAGATATAATTATTCGAGATATTGCCTTGATTGATTTTGCTTTATTTCTAAAAAATCCTGTTTGTTTTATATCTTGCTGTAATTCTTCTTGAGATACATTATAGAAATCATTAAAACTTTTATATTTTTTAAATAAAGCAGATGTTACCTCATTTACTTTTTTATCTGTGCATTGTGCAGAGAGAATTGTTGCTATTAAAAGTTCAAATAAATTAGAATAATTAAGTGAGATATGTGCATTAGGATATATGGCAGATAACCTTTTTATTATTTCATTTATATATGTTTTTTTATTTTTCATAGAATTCTTGTGATAATATATATTATAACTGAAATTATTATTGATGCTATTACCAAGTAAGTGAGTGGAAAATAAAATGAGAAATTTCCTTTTTTGTAGTAAAAATTTCCTGGTATACTAGGTAATCCTGTTTTTTCCATTAAATATATCAATATACCAACAATAGTAATTATTATTCCTGATAATATAATTATTTTCCCAATCATATTTGTTTTTTGGATATAAATATGATAGCAGTACCAAATCCTAATATATATCCAATGGTACCTAATATGCTAGTATATGTATTATTTATTATCTCTGGTAGAGTAATTGATGTAACTGCTATTAAAATTCCCAATCCTGTAAATAGAAATCTGTCCCTATTAAATTTATCAGCCCTTATTTTTACTGCAAATCTTAAAAAATTAAAGACAATTATTAATGTGATGAGTATAGAAATAATAGTATCATATGTTGATAATAATCCTTGTTGACCATAAGAATAAGTATTGCTTAATACAAAAAAATGTGGATGTAGAGGATATTTGGGAATTAAAAATATTTCACTAAAGTATATAAACATTGTTATATAACCGATGAAAGTATATGATTTTTTTGTGTTATAAATTTCTATAGATAATTTCATTAAATATCCAAATACTAAAGCTCCTGGAACTAATGATAATCCATATGCAATAGAATAATATTTTATAAATGTGAACCCTAATGCCAGTATTAATGAAATAGCAGACATTGATATTAAAATTATACTTAAGTCTAGTAGAAATTTATCTTTGTTATTATTTTTATATTTCTTAAAAATATATAAAAATACAGGAATAAATGCTAATGCTGTTATATATAACCCTATTATTGTATACATTGCAATTATAATAAATAAAAATGGGAAATATTACAACATTTATTTTAGCTTATTATAAAAACAGAAAACATTAATATTAAAAATACTATACTTGTAATTATTACAAATTTATAATTATTCTCTTTTTTAAATAATAAAATAGATAATGCAACTCTAAGTATTGGAGTTGCAATCATAATAATTATTGGAATAAATAAAAAGGATATAATTGTTGGGTGATTTATGTTTGCACCTATAAAGGAATAGATACTATTAAAAGATTTATTATATGATAGGTTTGTTTTACTAATAATTAGTATAATTATTATACCTATGATAGAGAGTATAAATGTTATAGAAACCCCATATCTTAAGATTTTCCCTATTTTTATGTTTAAATCTTTTTCTCTCATAATATATGTAATCCTCTTGCTATCATTTCCACAGAAATTGCAAATATTACTATTATAAATATTGTTTTAATATAAATATTTGATGATTTAAATAAAATCTTCGTACCAATAAATGCGCCAATTACAATTCCTATCATTACAGGAAGTGCTATATATGGATTTATATATCCTCTTACAAGATAAATTACGGCAGATGCTGCAGCTGTTACTCCTATCATGAAATTAGATGTAGTAGTAGATACTTTAATGGGCATCTTCATAATATTATCCATAGCAAGAACCTTAAATACTCCAGATCCAATACCAAGTAGTCCTGATAGTAATCCTGCTATATACATTACAAAAAGACCTAATTTAGTATGAGTAATATTATATTTTATTTCTGATTTATTTTGTTTATCATAATATGATGAATTAAGTTCTAAATAATTTGAAATTTTATCATTTTGAATATTTGTATATATATCTTGCTTTATATTTTTTATCATTGGATAGGTACTTGAAATCAGTACTGCAGGGAATATAAAGAGAAGAATTTCAGGATTAATTATGGATAGTATTAGTGCACCAGAAATTGCTCCAATAGTAGTTGCAATTTCTAGAAACATACCTGCTTTTAAATTAATAATATTATCTTTAAGATATGCAGATGCTGCTCCAGAAGATGTTGCAATTACAGATACAATACTTGCTCCAATAGCCATTTTAATATCTATATGAAATAATAACACCAATATTGGTATTATTATAATGCCTCCTCCAACACCAACCATTGCACCTATAATTCCAGCTATTATAGATATTAAAATTATTATTATAAAAAATGAGAGCATATAAATAATATTAACATATTGATATATGAAGTTATAGTATTCTATATAGATTGCATTTTACTCGTATCTTAGAGCTTCTATAGCTGATAATTTGGATGCTTTATATGCTGGAAATAGTCCAAATACAAATCCAATACTAGCAGATACTGTTATTGCAATAATTATTGCTGATATAGATATTATAAATGGTATTTGTATTACAAATGAAGATATAATAAATGATAGAAATATACCAAATAGTATTCCTATGGTTCCTGAAATAAGTGTTAATATTATTGTCTCAAAAAGAAATTGTATCATTATATCACTCCCTTTAGCACCTACAGCTTTTCTTAGTCCTATTTCTCTCGTTCTCTCAGTTACAGATACTAACATTATGTTCATGATACCAATTCCTCCTACTATAAGAGATATTCCTGCAATACCTTCTAATAGTAGTGTGAATGTACCTGTAATTGTATTGAGTGTAGACAGTATTTGAGTTTGATTTTCAACTGTAAAATTAGCTAGATTTGGATTTTTTATTCCTTGAGCTTTCATAAGGGTGTTTTGAACTTCTGCGGTAGCTTTATTCATAACTTTAGAATTTTTTGCTTCTAGATTAATTGAACTGTAGTTTATATTTCCTAGTAATGTGTTTTTTGCAGTGGTAATAGGTATCCATACTTGATCATCTTGGTTAAATACTCCATTTCCTGAAGTTCCTTTTGATGCAGTAACACCTATTACTGTAAATAAAGTCTGTCCTATACTAACTGTTTTTCCAATTGGATTTACATGAGGAAAAAGCTCACTTTCAACAATTGGTCCAAGGACTATAACATGAAAATTATTTGAAACATCGGGTATTGTTATAAATGATCCAAGGGATATAGTAATGTTATTTACTATTTGTGCTTGAGGATAAACTCCATTTAATTTTGTCACTGCATTTTGATTTTTGTAAATAATTTCTTCATTTTTTGAAACTGAGGGGGAAATGAAAGAAATATCTGGTGTATTAAATCTTGAAGATAATGCATCTACATATTGCTGTGTAAGAGTAGATGCAGTACCAAGTCCTTGTCGTACATTGCCCACAGTCGCATTTCCTGGAGATACAATAATCACATTAGATCCTAGAGATTGTATATTGGATGTAATTTTACTTTGTGCACCCTTCCCTATTGATATCATTGCAATTACTGATGATATCCCTATTATTATTCCAAGCATAGATAATATGGTTCTTCCTTTGTTTGTTAATATTGCTGTTTTTGCAGACAGCAAAAACTCCATAAATTTCATAATATATGCTGTTTTATAATATTATCTGATAAAAGATTTCCATCCTTTAGCACTATTAATCTTTTTGCTTTATTTGCTATATCTTCTTCATGTGTTACAAGTATTACTGTATGACCATTATTATTAAGATCCTGTAATATTTTTATTATCTCCTCAGATGCTTTGGAGTCAAGATTCCCTGTTGGTTCATCTGCTAGCAGTATACTTGGTTCTTGCATAAGAGCTCTTGCTATGGCTACTCTTTGTTGTTGTCCACCTGATATTTGATTGGTTTTAAAATTAGCAATTTTTTTAATGCCTATATTATCTAGTATTTGCATTGCTTTATTTTGTGAATTTATATTATTTTCTCCTCTATATATTAAAGGTAGCATTACATTATCCATTACAGTTGTTCTTGGGAGTAAATTAAATGCTTGAAATACAAATCCTATTTCTCTATTTCTTATGAGAGCCAAATCATTTTCTTTAATATCTGATATATCCTTATCATTAAGGAAATAATGACCTTTACTTGGTTTATCAAGTAGCCCTATTATATGCATTAGTGTAGATTTTCCAGAGCCTGAAGCGCCCATGATACTGACAAATTCTCCATTATTTATAAGGAGATTGATATTGTTAAGAGCTGTGACTAAATTACCAGTATCTCCATATGTTTTATAAATACCCTCAAGCTTTATCATAATTTTGTAAATTTATAACCCTAATTTTTTAGAGAATGCTTTACCTTTGGAAAGAATTGGTGCAGTTAATTTGGATTTAATCTTTGATGTAGGATTTACTATAACTTGATCTCCACTATTTATTCCTGATATTACACTAGTATAATATATATTACTAATTCCTATTTTTACAGGAATTCTTTTTAGAGTTTTGCCAGAAGTTTCTTCAATTACATATGTCTTTCCATTTGCACCATAATTTATTGCAGAATTTGGAACTTCTAATACATTATTTGCAGTTTGAGTAATAACATTTATATTTGCACTCATTCCAAGTTTAATATTTGAGGGTGGGTTTTTAATACTTATTGTGACTCCATAATTTACTACATTTTGTATTATAGTAGATGATGGCTCAATTGATATAACAGAGCCTGAGAATGTCTCACTAGGATATGCTGCAAGTGTAATATTTACGTTTTCTCCATCTTTTATTTGTGATATAGAACTCTCATCTATATATGCAAAAATTTGTGCAGATGATGTATTTGCTACAGTTATAAATGAATTTCCAGATACATTAGATATACCACTTTGTGCAGATGCGATACCTTTTGCTCCTCCTTGAGATGATGATGGAACTTCTTCTCCTGGTGTAATACTTGATACAAATATTACTTTTCCAGTAATTGGTGACGTAATTGTTGCTTTTGATAAAGCATTTTGAGCTTGCTCTAGATTAATCAGATCTATATTTTCTTCATTTTGAAGTGGAATAAGATTATATGAATAAGGTTCACCATTTGCACTTGTAAGATTGCTTTGTGCAATTTGTAATTGTAATTGATCAGACTGTACCTTATTATAAATACTCTGATATGTAGAAGATGAAGTAGGTGTTGTATTTAGGGTGCTTGTGTCAGAATTTAGAGTTTGCTGTGCTACATTAACTGCATTTTGTGCTGTTTGCTGATCAGTTTTAGCTTGTGCATATAGAGCTGATATTTTTTGTTGCGCCTGAGAGTATTGATCGTTTGCGATTTGAACATTCTCTGATAATGTTGTAGTTGTAAGTGATGCTAATTTTTGTCCAGCTATTACATTTTGTCCGTCTTTTACATAAACAGAACTTAATTTTCCTGTTATTGGAAAATTTACTTGTGATAAAGTTCCAAAAATTACATTACCTACTGAAGATACAGTCTCTTCAATATTACCTTTTTTTACTCTAAATGATGCATATGCATTCTTAGTTTTTGAAAATATTGATATATAGCCAATATATATTAACCCTAATATAATGATTAATAGAATAAACTTTCCTATTCTTTTTTTAAAGATATTTTTTAGAGATTTCATTTTATATATTCTATATTACTACTATGTACTTTGCTATCATTCCTTTTTTTGTGTGTACTCCTAACACATCAACTTTTTGAGTATTATTTAGCGTTGACTCTGCAATTTTTGTTTGTCCATTGAAAACTTTAGTAGCTTTATTTGTTACAATATTTGTTCCATTTATTGTAATTGTTGTTCCTTTAAGCGAAGATATATTACCTTCAATATTAGATAGTACCAGGATATGTTTTTTGTGTGTAGTTTTATGCTTACCTGAAGCCGTTGCAACATGGTGTTTATGATGTTTTACAGTTGGTGTGTGAATGAAAAATCCTATGATTCCTCCAACAATTAAAATTAATACTCCTAATATTATAGCTTTTGTTTTTGTATTTTTGTCCATTATTTAATTTAAAATAAAATTATGTATATTTATATATACAGTTGTAGATTGAAAAATGTTTCACAATTATAAAGGATTGTTTTCTGTGAAATGCATTGCTTCAATTGCTGCAATACATCCTGTACCAGCAGATGTAATAGCTTGTCTATATTTTGGATCCGAAACATCACCTGATGCAAATATCCCATCTATATTTGTTTTTACAAAATCTTTAACCTTAATATATCCATTTTCATCTGTATCAATATAGTCTTTGAAAATTTGTGTATTAGGAGTATGCCCTATTGCTATAAATACACCATCTAGTAAGAGACTGCTTACAGTATTTTGTTTATTATTTTTAATATCTATACTTTTTACTATGTTATCCCCTTTAATTTCTATTACTTCACTATTATAAATAATTTCTATTTTACTATTTTCCATTACTCTTTTTTGCATAATTTGTGATGCTCTAAATTCATCTCTTCTATGAATTAAATATACTTTTTTTGCAAGTCTTGCAAGGTATAATGCTTCCTCCATTGCACTATCTCCTCCACCTATAACAGAAACCACCTTATCTTTAAAGAATGGTCCATCACATGTTGCACATCCTGAAACACCTTTCCCCATAAATTTTTGTTCAGAATCTATCCCTAGCCACTTAGTAGATGCACCAGTTGATATTATGATTGTTTCTGCTCTGAATGTGTCAGAAATGCTTTCAAGTACATATGGTCTTTTGGAAAAATCTATTTTTATAATGTCTTCATATATAATTTCTACTCCACTATTTTTTGTTTGTTCTATCATATCTTGCATTAATTGTGGTCCCATAATCCCATCTTTAAATCCAGGGTAGTTTTCTACCAATGTTGTAATTGTCAGTTGTCCTCCAGGATTATTTCCTGCAAAAAGTAATGGTTTGAGATTAGATCTTGCACTATAAATCCCTGCAGTGAGTCCTGCAGGACCAGAACCTAGTATAATTGTTTTCCAAGTTTCATTCATATAACTTAGAGTATATGATATATATATGATTTTATGCAAATATACACTTTAATGTAATTTTAATCTACCAGTGTTATATAAATAGATATGGATTTATATTTTAATATAAAAGCCCCGAGAATGAAAAGATATCTTGTATTGCAAAGGAGCCACAGAGGGGCTCCTTTCAATTGATAGAGTATGATATGATCTTTCTAATATGAAAAGAACTTTATTAAATAGTATTCCTTATGTCTTATCTATAATTTTAAGAATTCCATCATTTTTTGAACCTCATTGGTATACTGATACTGGTATATATTCTGCTATAGGTAAATCATTAAATAATAATGGTATTTTATATAAAACAATTATTGATAATAAACCACCACTTATTTATTATCTATTTGCTCTTCTTGAAAAAATTCCAATATCCTTAACATTTGAATATCAATTTCTATCTTTATTATCATTATTAGGATCAGAATATTTATTATATAAAATTGTAGAAAATAAATTTAATTCAAAAGTTGCTTTTATAGCAATAATATTTTTAGCCTTTTTTGTTGGAAGTACGTTATTTGAAGGAAATCTTGCAAATGTAGAAAATTTCTATATGTTTTTCTCACTTCTTTCTATATATATTGTTTTTAGAAGAAATAAAAAAGATAGAAACCTTAAATATCTTTATATTGCAGGCTGTATTTTAGGCATAGGAGTACTTTTCAAATTGCCTGCATTGTTTGATGGTTTATTTATAATATTGTATTTCTTCTATATATATAAATTTAAAGATTTCTTTATGAAAACAATATATATAGAAAGTGGGTCTTTGACTCCTATTTTTTTATTTTTTATATATGAATATTTTAGAGGTGTTTTATCAAATAGTTTATATTATATATTTTCAACAAATTTTGTATATATAAATTATTATAAATTTAATACAATTTTTGGTATATCACATGTTTTATTTAACCTTATTATCTTTATTGTTCTATTTCTATTCTTTTACTTTTTATATAAAAGAAGAGTTATTCAATCTAGTGCAGTTTTTATTGCTTTATGGATGCTGACTGATCTTTTCTCTGTATTTCTTTCAGGAAGACCATATTTGCATTATTTAATTCAATTATCTGTTCCCTTATCAGTAGTTCTCTCTTATCTTTTATATAAATTTATAAAATCTAGTATAAAGATAAAAGTAATTATCATCATATCTCCTTTAATATTGATATATATTTTGCAATTATATTTTTTTAGATCAGAGTTGTCTTATCAAGTAAAAGATCAATTTATATCTGATGCTACATACTATCCTAATTTTATATCTTATGCACTTGGAAATATATCTCAGAGAGAGTATTTTAATACTTTTGCATATAACACAAATGTTGTTTTTGAGAAGAAACCATCAACTGCAAATATAAATTATGTGCTTTCAAATACTCTTACAAAACTGCATGTATCAAACCATCATATGTTTATCATGGGAAATTTTCCTTGGGTTTATTATATGGATAATGCAATACCTGCATCTCCTTATGTAGCAGATTTCATGATTTATCCATTTTCCCTGGGATCAGATAATATAATTCATAGTTTGAATGAACATCATCCATATATGATTCTATATTACAATGATGGTTATACGTTTAATAGATTAAATGTATTTATAAGAAAATTCTATAGACTTTTAGAAGTGGAAAATAGTGTATATATTTATATCAGGAATTAGATAGATCCATTTCTAATTTTTTCTGCTTCTTTCTTTCCTAATAGATCTTCTAAGGTAGCCCCAACTCCTTCATCTGGTGATGTATATCCATCTGGGACAAGCAATTCATAGTTATTATTTCCTTCATATCTTGTCCATCTTCTATTAGCAAATCTACCACCTTCTCTTAAGTATTCTTCTGTATAATCTATTATTTCTCTTTCTCTTTCTATATTTGACATATATTCTTCTAAATCGGTTCCTGTATGATTTAGATAATATCTTGTTTCTCTTTCTATCATGTCATTATTATATCATTTATTAAGGAATTCTTGAAGTTGTTGCATTCAATGTAGGATATATAGGTGTTGGATAATCTATAACTGGAAGATGATTTTGTGCTATATAATCCATTATTAAAGAATGTGCTATAGGTCCTGTTTGAAAAGCACCAACAGCATTTCCAGAAAGCAGTGAATCACTTTCATTTCCTGCCCATACACCTACTGTGATTTGTGGAATAAACATATAATCAGTTATATCTCTTGGTCCATTACTTGTTCCATCTTTTGAACCATAAGGTCTTCCTTGTACTGAATAGTAATATGTAGCATAGTTATACATAGGTTGTTTTAATGCAGTATTTCCCAAAACATAATCCATTTCAGCTACAGCATTAGCATTTAATATTCTTTTTTTAGGTGTGTTTGTAGTATCAAGTATTGTTTTTCCATCATATGTAATTTTTAGAAATGGGGTTGATTGTGCATAATATCCACCATTATTTAATGCATTATATGCTCCTACCATTCTTACTAAAGGAATACCTGCTGCTCCTAAAACCAGAGGTAATCCATAGAATACATTTTTATTAAGTTTTATACCTTCTGATAAAAGTGTATTTAGCCCGTTATAGTATCCAATACGGTTGAACATTTTTATTGCAGGGATATTAATTGATTGATTAATTGCTCTATCAATAGATACCCACCCTACTGTATATCCCTCATAATCAGTTGGACAATAATTACCAAAACATACTGGGGAGTCATCAATCATTGTATGTGGCGAATAACCCATTTCAAATGCTTTTACATATATAAGAGGTTTCATTGCAGATCCTTGCTGTCTTGGTACATCTGCCATATTAATCTGTGATTGGGCATAAGATGACCCTCCAATCATTGCAAGAATATTACCATTTTGAGGATTGTCTGCAACTAATGCAGCATCACTTGCTCCTACTGGTATTAAATATTTTTGTGTGTCAGTTGTTACTATACTTTGTGCTAAGCTATTTAGAGATAGGTTTACAGTAGTATATACTTTCAATCCTCCCTCTAATACATATTTAGAATAATTCTGATATAACTTATTGATAACATACTCTGTAAAATATGGTGCATGTAATATTGTAAAATATGGTTTGGCATTGATATTTTGAGTTTTTTGATATTGAGATTTTGTGATTGCTTTTGTATTTTTTAGTACACCTATAATCTGTTTTCTTAAAGTTAGTGCATCATTTAATATATTGGGATTAGTTGAGTATGGATATAGATTTTCTAAATGATAAAGAATGGATTTTCCTTTATATGTATTTTTATTCTGCTCATAATAATATGCATTCATTTCAGGTGGATAGATTTTCCCTATTACTGTTGATCCTGCATAAATTGTTGTTGATGCCTTTGGTTTTGCAATACTTGGTAGTGGATTATTTATATTATATGCAGTATATACTATTCCACTAGCATATCCTGTATTTACTCCAAATGTATATACCAAAATTACTAAGATTACTCCTAGTACTATATATAGACTCTTAAAATTTTTTTTCTTTGTAAATAACTTTTTCATAAATCAATGTCTTTGATTTTTTTATTTATTGTTTTTATTTTTGCACCTGCTTCATTTAGATATTTAATGCATACCTTATATAGTTCTCCTCCTTCTTCTATCTTTTTTAATTGGTCTTCGAGTGATATATTACTACTATCTAGTTCTTCTAGTATTTTTTCAAATTTATTATATGCTTCTGTAAATGAAAATTTTTTCTTCTCCATAATCTTTAGAATACAAAAATATTATATATTTTGTTTTACACTGGAAACTTTGCTTTCTGTTACTCCTTTGGAAAATACTGTATTTATAGTATCTCCTATTTCTACCTCACTTATATCCTTTACTATTGTACCTCTTTTATATGTAATTGAATACCCCCTTTCTAGAATATTATATGGGCTTTGTATATTTATTTGTGTTAATTTATTTTTCAAATCTTTTTTAAGATTTTCGATGTTTTGTAGTACAATTTTAGATTGTGTATCAAACCTTTGTAGTAATTCTTTTTGAATATTTTCTACATTTTGAATTTTTTCTTTTATAAGGTACACTCCATCGTTTAAAAGTTGCATCTTTTCAGTTATTAAAAGATTCAAAGCATCTTTTACTTGTAGCAATCTATTATTAGTATTTATATAAATACTAATAATAGATATTCTTTATAGCTTGACTCATTTCTGTGTCTAATTTGTTTAAAATTTCATCTTTTTGAGGAGATAATAATAGTGCTGCATGTGTTGGAGTAAATGCATGAATATCTGCTACGAGATCAGATATAGAGATATTTCCTTCATGCCCTATAGCAGATACAATCACTTTTTTAGAATTATAAATTGTATTTGCAAGTAACTCTGAGTTAAATGGCATTAAATCTTCTACAGATCCTCCTCCTCTTGTAAGTACAATAATCTCAATATTTTTTTTATTTTCAAAATATTTTATTCCTTTTATTATTTCTTTTTCTGCATTTTCTCCCTGTACTCTACTGTGATATAAATATATGTTTGTCAGTGGATACCTTTTTTTATATGTTTTAATAAAATCCTTGTAAGCCATTGAACTATCTTCTAGTGATGTTACTATTCCTAAATTTTCAGGAAACATAGGTGGTTGTTTTTTTCTTTCTTTATCAAAGTATCCCATATTTTGTAATTTAATTTTAAGTTTTTCTATTTTTTCTAAAATATCTCCTGATCCTATTACTTCTATGTTTTTTGCAATTAATTGATATTCTCCTCTTTTTTCAAAAATACTTAAAGTTCCATTTATGATTACATCTGAGCCTTCTTTGAGTTTATCTTTATACTTAAAAAGTGAACCAGAAAAATCTACACAGCGAATCTTGCTTTCATTGTCTTTCAAAGTTAAAAATACCCAACTATTGTTTTGTATTGATAAATCAGATATTTCTCCTCGTATATAAATATTTGAGAAGCTTTCTTTTATTATGCTTGATACTAATCTATTTATTTGTGTTACTGTAAATACTTCACTTTCCATGATTGTATTTGTAGATTTTAGCATATATAATCTTAAAAAGAGATCATGAAAAAGTTTTTATTATTATTTATTATTTTTTTTGCAATTCCTTTGCTATTTGTAAAAAGTTCATATGCTAAAAGCAGTGTGCATTCTAATATCTATATAAATAAAAAAAATGTTACTATAAGATCACCAGTGAGTGGTGATTTTATATTTGAAGGAGAGAATTTATCAATTTTTAGTACTATATCTCAGGATCTTATTGCTGCAGGTGAGAATATAAATGTATATTCAAATGTTACAAATAATGCATATCTTACAGGTGATAATATTACTATACTAAAAAATATAGGGGAAAATACTATTATTGCAGGTAACAATATAACTATTGGGAAAAACTCTATAATTTCAGGCAATCTTATTGTATTTGGAAATAGACTTATAGTGAAAGGATCTATAAAGGGTAATGTGAATGTATATGTTTCAAATTTCAAATTCTATGGTAAGATATTGGGAAATATAAACATTTATTCTGGACAAATTAATGTTTATAAAAATGCATTTGTAAAGGGAAACCTTACATATACTGTACTTGGTGCAAAGTCTGTTATTCCTAAATCATCAATTAAAGGTAAAATATATAATATACATTCTAAGTTGTATAATTATTATATTGTAGGAAAAATACTTTTTGAGTTTTTTGATTTTATTATATTTTTGATTTTCTCTCTTTTATTTATAAGGTTTTTACCAAAAACATCATTAAATATAGTATCTAATGTTTTTGATAAGTTTTTGAAGTCACTTCTTTATGGTATAGGGGTACTTGTAATTACACCAATATTTATCATAGTGCTCTTCATTACAGTTCTTGGTATTCCAATATCAATCTTTCTTTTAATGATTTATTTTCTATTTATATTTTTATCAATTATGCTTGGTGGAGTATTAACAGGATCTTTTATATCTAAATATCTTTATAAGACTGAAATTGTTGTAAATTGGAGAACAGTTCTCTCAGGTGTATTAGTTGGAACTGTTATTAATTTAATACCAGGTATAAATCTCTTATATGATATATTTGTTTTTGTTCTAATATTTGGTTCTCTTTTTATAATAATAAAGGAGAAACATTTAGGATAGTATTAAATAAGTTTACTCTGATATAAATTACCTTGTATAAATCCCCTCTTTTTATAATATTCTCTTGTACCTATTCCTGATATTACAGATATCTTTTTAAAATTGTATTCTTTGGATATTTCTTCTGCTTTCTTTATTAATTTTTTCCCAATACCTAAATGTTGCACTCCCCCATTATTATCATTTATACCAAGAGATAAACCATATACATGTACTTCTCTTATTATAGAACTTTCCCCTAGTTCATCTATGAATGATTGTCTGTTATCAGGTAAAGATAATCTAAGAAATCCAAGAATTTTATCTTTTGTATTAAATGATAAAAATTTTTCTAAAGATGTATCAGTTTTATAATCTATTTGTTCATATGTTATCTTATTTATTGGATCATTTTTTATTTCTCTGCACCTTATACACTGACAAAATAAATTCTGTTTCCCCATTTCATTTTGTACTATTTGTCTTAAATTTGTTTTTTTATTTCCATCTTCAATATATGTTGATGGTATATCTCTTATTAATCTATTAATTCTTACATATCTTGGTGTTATTTTTTTTGCATATATTAATATATCAATAAGATCTTTTTCACTATATGGTTTATACTTTCCTTTTTTATAATATTCAAAAAGTTCTGTTTCATCTATTATTGAGCATGGATATATTTTTATTTCATCAGGCATATATGATTTATTATAATATATGTTTTGTATATCTTTTATATCTTTTTTGGGAGTTGATTTGTATAGATTTGGCATCCAGTGTATTTGTATTTTAAACCCTGCAGATCTTAATATTGCTATAGCTTTTTTTTGATTAGAACTTTTTTCTCCTCTGTTATTTGCTTTCAATACTTCATCATTGGTTGATTGAATACCAAGTTGTATTTTTGTAGCTCCAAGTGTCCTTAAATGTATAGTCTCATTTTCTGATATTCTATCTGGTCTTGTTTCTATTGTAATTCCAATACATCTAATATTTGAGTTTTCATTTATTTTTTGTGCATCTATAAGAGATTTAATATTCCAATTGTAAGGAGGATCTTTTTGACTTGTTTGTACATCAAAATTTATTTCATTTTTTATAAATTTTTTATCACTATATTCATATTGAAAATTGTTCATTGCTTCAATACACCTTTTAATAAACCATTCTTGATAATTTCTTGGATATACACTAAATGTTCCCCCTAGTATCAGTAGTTCTATTTTTTCTGTTTTATGTCCTATATTTTGTAATGCCTGAATTCTATTTTTTACTTGAGTATATGGATCAAATTTATTCATTAAAGCTCGCATTGCTCCAGGTTCTTTGGATAAATAGCTTTTAGGCATTTGAGTATCATTAGGGCAAAAAATACATTTTCCAGGACAAGGAAATGGTTTGGTAAGAACAGTGACTGGAACTACTCCTGATAGTGTACGGATTGGTTTTAATTTAATTTTTTCAATAAATTCTCTATTTTCCTTTATATTTATTTCTGTACAATATTTTTTGTATAAAAGGATAATATCAGATAAGGAAATATTATTATTTTTTCTTAAAATTCTTTGTATGTTTGTAGAACTCTTCGTTTTAAATGATTCTAAAATTTCATCTTTCATATATTTCATTTTATCATTATAATGATTTTATGAAAAATGATGATTTATTAAAATTAAATATTGATTTTTATGAAAAATATGGTAAAGAATTTTCTCTATCTAGAGCTAATATTTGGGATGGTATGAAAAAAATAAAAAGATATATAAAGGATGATGATAAGGTTTTAGATGTAGGATGTGGTAATGGTAGAATTGCAACACTATTTTCAAAAGATCAATATACAGGTATAGATTCTTCATCTGTATTATTAAAAGAGGCAAAGATGAAGAATAAAGATTACACATTTATTAAAAAAAATATATTGGATGATAATTGGTATATTGATCTAGGTAAATATGATACAGTACTATTAATTGCTGTGTTACATCATATTCCCAGTAGAGATCAAAGAATTTCTTTATTTAAAAATTTAAAAAAAATACTCAGTAAAAATGGAAAAATTATATTTTCTACTTGGGATTTTGATATTAAAGATAATATGAAAGATTTAGGCAATAGAGATTTTTTAATACCTTTTGATAATAAATCTCTACGCTACGTTCATAAATTTTCTGATGATGAAGTAAAAGAGATTATATCTGTTTCAGGGTTTCTATTATCTGATAAAATTTGCAATGAGGCTAACATTTATTATATAATACTATAAGATTATGGAAAGAGATGAAATTGAAAGAAAGATTCTTTCAACAAATGTAGATAAAAGTTATAGGTATGTAGATTTATTTAGGGGTATAAATAATAGGAATGCAGAAACTATAACTCCAGATAAGTTGTTGGAAATTAAAGGTATTACTAATGATATTGATAGAATTATTGGATTACAAATTTTATCTGATGGAACAGATAAAACTGTATATCCAAATGGATCACATGTAATTTTGGACAGACATCCGTATGCCATAAATATTTTTGATATAAATAGGGGTAATCATCAATACAGAGATTTTAAATGTATTTTTGATCTTCAAGATATAGGAGTATTTCCTGAAGATAGAGAATCTAGATTTTCTTTTTTATTTGCAATTAGTTGTAGAGATACAGAAATTTATAGAATAGAAATGGAAAGAATATGTAGTATACAATCAAAATTGAGAAATATGGCAAGTGGAGTTCAGCAAAGATCTGTAGTTTCAAATATTGATAGCATGAGTATTCCACAGTATGATTTTCTAAAAGCAATGCTAAGTGATGCTAGAGATCATTTTGGTTATGTATATAACTAAAATTTATGCTAGAATAATCTTATGAAAGGTAAAAGATCTCAGGTAGTAATTTATATACTCCTTTTTATTATTATAATATCCTTATTATTATTCTTACTATCTAAAATATTAATATATTTTAATCTTTCTAAAACTTCAAATAATATAATTTTATCAGTAGTAGTATTATTTGTTGGATATTTTTTTATAAATTATATAAATAGAAAGATACAAGGTAGTTTAAATAGATTTATTAGAAAAAGAGAGAAAAATTTAATATCATTTATTTTTTTAATATTTTCATATCTTATATTAATAATTGTAGTATTCAATATATTGCATATTAACATAACAAATGTACTTTTAGGTGGTGCATTTTTAGGTGTTATAATTGGTATTGCTGCACAATCTACTCTTACCAATTTACTTGGAGGTATTATAATCTTAATTTTTAGACAATTTGATGTTGGTGAAAAAGTTAAAATTACAACATGGCAATTTAGTTTTCTTTTACCAAGTTATCCAAACAAATTTTTTTCTAATGATCTTATTTTGCCAGGACTTATTGGTACTATAGATAACATAGGAATTTTCTATTCAAGTTTTATTGGTGATGATGGAATTCCATTTAAAATTCCAAATAGTATAATGATTCAGGCTGCAGTTCAAAAACTTGATAAAGTTAAACATTTAAGAATACAGATTAAATATGAAGTAAAGAAAGAAATACCTTTTGAGAAAGTAGAAAAAATTGTAGAACATATTATAAATGATCTGAATATTGAGCATAATGGCTATGATTTATATATAAATGATACAACTCTTCTGACATATATTGTGGTTTTGAGAATACAATCTTTGAATAAAAATGAAGATTTTGTTAAAAGTAAAATCCTCGAGAAACTACTAAAAGAAATTAAGTAGATAATTTTTCTGATAAATCTGATATAGCTATAGACAATGTTTTGATTATCTCATTTTTATCTTTATTAGAACTAAAAGATGAAGCATTAAAGTGTCCCCCACCCAGAAAAGACTATCTCTATATTAATTTAGATAAGTCTATCTTATTTGTATATGGTTTTCCTCTAACACTAATTATTTTATAATCTTTTCTCTCAGTTATGACAATAAAAATATCATAGTCTTTCATATTAATTTGGAATGAACCTCTATATACATCTATATATTTTTTTATTTCAAATGGTTTCATTTTTAATTTTTGCATATGTTTTAGAGAAAGATATAAATATACAAATCTTGGGTTTTTTCTCATAACAGTTTTTTGTATAAGGTCTGGCAATACTCTTTTTACATCATCATCAATATTTTCAAAATACAAAGATGATAATTTATCTATATCAATGTTGCCTTTTAGTAATTCAGCTGCAATTTGTAAAGTTTCCTCTCTTACATGGTATCTAAATGATCCAGTATCCCAAACTAGGGCAAAATATAGTAGTTCTCTTTCATCATCATCTAGATCATATTCATCTTTTATGAAATATTTATAAATAAGTTCTCCTGTCGCACCAGCATTCGTATCATATATATTATATTTTGCATAATGTGTATTGCTTAAATGGTGATCTATTGCTATTAAAGGAGTTGTACTTGGAAATCTAAAATTAGGATATCTTTGATAATCATATACCTGATGAATAGAACCTGAATCAATTATGATAATTGCATCATAATATGTATAATCTATTTTAGTAGTATTTGTAACATCTATATCACCTATATCTTTGAAATTTAAAAATATAGGTGATGGTTTTTTGAAAGAGAAAAGATCTACTATTTTATTTCTATCTTCAAGATAGTGTTTTAATACAATAGATGACCCCACAGAATCTCCATCAGGAGAGGATATGAGGATAACTATTTTTTTTGCATTTTCTATTATTTTTTTGGCTTTAATTGCTTCTTCCATGAATCCATATAATAGCATATATTAATTTCAAATCTAAATTCATTTAGTACTTTCTATTCTTAGCCATATTTTTTCAAAAGGAAGTTTTCGTATTTTAATATCTATGAATATTCGTATCCAAAGATAAATACGTGCAATAAAAAGTAGTATCAAATAAAAAAATTCTTTTATATTAGATGGATATATAAATAATAGTATAATGCCATTATATGCTTCTTTTATAAATGATCTGTTTGTTTTTTCTATATATCCTTGCTTATAACCACCTGTAGCTCTTCTTTTTTGTTTAATCCAATCAGAAAAAGTATTTGGAAATTTTACAAAAACAATGGCATCTGGATCATATTTTAATTCATATTCACTCTTGTAAACTGTATATGATATATAGCCATCTTCTGATAGCATACCTTTTGGAATTTTTTTAAATAAAGATTTTCTGAAGGCAAATAAATATCCTGTTGCTTCAAAAAAATCTTTATTTTGTGATTTTTGTAGTCTCAATCTATTTGCAGCAAAAACTAAAAAATGAGACCATAGTCCTAGTATAGTATTTCTATCATTTAAAGAAATAATTTTACCTGATACTAGGCCTGTATTTTTATCAAATTTTGTAATTAGTGATTGTATAGATTCTTTATTTGTATATACATCTCCATCTGTTAGTATTAATATATCTTCTTTTATTTTATCTATAGAAAAATTTAAAGCTTCCCCTTTACCTTTTCCAAAGTCTTTAATAATTTCAATATTTTTATTTTTAATATTTAGTTTATCAGGAGTTACTATATATATTTTAATATTAGTTTTTTCTAGTTCATCCAATAATTTGGTAATATTTTCGTGACCTGCTGTTGTTATGATAATTGCATAAGACATATACTATAGATTATAATCTAATTTACATTTTTAATAAAATATTTTATGAAAAGAATTATTATAGATAGGAAATTAAGCGCTAATGAATTTATTAATGTTTTGAATTTACTAAAAGCTGGTAATTTAGTTGTATATCCTACAGATACTGCATATGCTATTGGAGCTAGTGCAACCAATAGTAATGCTATTTCAAAATTATTATCATATAAAGGGAAAAGAGATAATAAACCATTATCAATTATGGTATCTAGTATTGATATGGCAAAAAATTTTGTTTCTATAAATTCTGTACAAGAAATGTTTTTAAATCAATATAAGTATATGGGACTTACTGCAGTATTATCTACTAAAAATCATAGTAATTTGGATAAAAAGATAATATTAGATAATTCAGTTGCTATAAGAATTTCTAATATTTTGTTTATAAAAAAGTTAATATCAGATCTAAATTCTCCTATTACTGCAACTTCAGCAAATATATCTTTTGGTAGTACTCCATATTCAATTGATAAATTATTAGAGAGTACACCTCAAGATAAATTAGATATGATATCGACAATTATTGATATTGGTGAGATTAAAATAGGAAATGTATCCAGTATTTTTGATATAAGAGACAAACCTTTTAAGGTAATAAGACAGGGTTTATTAAAATTACCTAAAGACTATTTTTAATTTCATCAATAACTTGTTTAGGATTATCTACTTCAATAATTATTTCTTTATATTTTTCATCTTTCAAAAATATAGAGATAGTCTTTTCTGGGTGATGTATATCTAAAAATATTCTACCTTTATCATAAAATGTCCAGA
>JAMCRT010000013.1 GCA_023380695.1 Patescibacteria group bacterium
TCATCTGTTACATTTTTTAATACATTTTTCTTTATAAACTCTTTTGTATCATTGTTTGCAACAAAACATATATCTTGTGAATCTTTCTTACTAGACACTCTTAAAAGACCATTATTGTAAGCTATTTCTCTTACCCTATCTTTATTTTCAATTTCTCCTAATGGGAATATAAGGTGAGGCAAAACTTCTCTATTTATATTGCATAAAAAGTATGACTGATCTTGATAACTATCTAATGCCCTTTTGAGTAAATATTTACCATTTTCATTTACTACTCTTGCATAATGACCTGTTGCAATATATGAAGCATTAAGTTCTTTCATCTTGTCAAATAAGAGTCCAAATTTAATATCTCTATTACACATAATGCATGGATTTGGAGTAATACCTTTCTTTAGTGATGATACAAAATACTCTACAATATTTTCTTTAAATTCTTCTCTAAAATTTAATACATAAAATGGTATACCTAGTCTATTACAAATATTTCTAACATCTTCACTAGACTCAATAGAACAACACTTATTATCCTCTTTTACTAAATGTTTATTGCTATCTAATTCTTCAGTTTCCGAATAGAATTTCATATGTATTCCTATAAGATCATACCCCTCAGATGCTAACAAATATGCAGCAACAGAACTATCTACACCACCAGACATGGCAACTAAAACCTTTTTATTTCCATTTTTCACCATATATTTCTATTTCTGATAATGAAGTAATGTCATAAATACCTTTATCATCTCTAAAGTTTATAAATCTAGGAAACCTTAATGCATATCCAATAGTATTTTTTTTGTTTATTCCTGCTGTGTGTACCTTACTTCTACTAATCTCATCAGATTTTACTACAATTACATATTTAGGCTCAACCCATACATCTGGATACAAATTTTTATTTACAAAATATTGATCTGGCACTTCATCAGATTTTATCTCATCAAGTTTCTTCTTTAAAAATACTAAATCGTTATCTTTAAATCCAGTACCTATCTTACATATACTTTCAAATCTATCTTCTTTTTTGTTATATATGCCAGCAAGAACTGCCCCAATACCAAACTTTGATCTTACACCTCTTCCATAATAATATCCAATTATTACAGCATCTATAGTGTCTACAATACCTACATATGAGTCTTTTTTTATTTTAAGCCAATCTACATTTCGTACACCAGGAGTATATAAACTATGTGGATTTTTAACAACCACACCCTCAAAACCTAACTCAATATACTTTCTAAAAATTTTATTCAATGTATCTATATCAGATACTAACTTGGTTTCCGAAATAAATAAATTCTTTATATTTATATATTGAAAAACATCTTTTAGTTTTTCTAACCTTTTATCTAGAGAAATATTTATAAATGATTCTCCATTTAAATAAATAAGATCAAATATGAAAATATTAACAGGTATGTCTGCTACTTTTTGATCTATATTATATTTTCTTTTCCTTTGTGAAGTATTCTGAAAAGTTAGGAATTTATTATCAGAGTCAACACCGATAATTTCACTATCCAATATAGCAGTATTTACTGGAAATTCCCCAAATAAATTTACAATATCAGGATACATTTCAGTAATATCATCTAGATTCCTTGAAAATAATTTCACTTTACCTTGGAATATATGTATTTGACATCTCATTCCATCATATTTAGGTTGAACAAACACTTTTTTAAACCTATTAAAAATATCACCTAGACTCTTTGGTCTATCTACAAGCTTAGCAAATAGAGGAATACCTGGTATTATATAAACCTTATCTATTAAATCTTTCTCAAAAATAGATATTTTTGCAACCATTCCTAAATCAGAACACTGAAAATACAGCTTCTCTATAAGTTTTCTATCTTTTTTGTTTCCATTTAAAACAAAAGATATTGCGTCTAGAATCGTTTTATCACTAAATCCTAACCTCAAATCACCTACGACTATTCTAGAGATATACTTTCCTTCAATTGGAGTAATTTTTTTATACAGATCTATTAACACATTAGACTTATTATCTACAGAGTCTTTTCCCTTAATTTGAGTAATTTTTTTTAGAATATTAAATACATTATTAATAGATAGTGGATCTCCAACACTATTTCTATAAATAGATTCAAATACCTCACCTATGTCTCCAATCTCTTGATATTTGCTCTTTACGTCTTTACTTTCAATACTGGCAACCTTGGAATAAATATTAATTATTGTTTTTACCCCTATATTAAAATCTGTTTTTTCATACATAGGAGAAATTCTCCCAAGAGATAGATATATTAATATGTCAATTTCATCTCTATTGGCAACTTCAAATAATTCTGATAGGTACTTTGTCTTTTCATTCCTAGATGAAGTATTTTCTATTTTTTCAAAATACTCTGCTACCGTTTTAAATAATAATTTATTATTTTTCATAATTTAAATTCTTTTAAATCTTTCCAGTTTTTACCATATCTGACATCTACTTTTAATGGTACGTTGAGTTTAAAATCTGTCATATATTTTATAACTTCCTCTACAAATAAAATATCATCTATTAGGGGCTCAACCTCAAAGATTAGTTCATCGTGAATTTGTAAAATTAAACATGCAGGATATTTATTTTCTATATTATCATAAATTCTTTTCATAGCTATCTTGATAATGTCTGCACTACTACCTTGTATTGGCATATTTATGGCCTCTCTTTCTATTTGAGCATCAGACCTATACCCTGAAGTTAAATTAAAATATCTTCTTGTTCCATACATGGTTTCTACAAAAGAATTTTTCTTTACAAAATCAATAATATAGTCATAATATTTTTTAATTCCACTGAATGTATCAAAATATTCATTAATGAATTTTGTTGCATCAGTTCTAGAAATATGTAATTGCCTTGAAAGCCCAAACGCAGATAAACCATAAATAATTCCAAAATTAATTGTTTTTGCTATACTTCTCTCATCTTTACTAATATCTTGCATATCTTTTTTAAATATGATTGATGCAGTATATAAATGAATATCTTGATCCTTTGAAAATGCATCTTTCATTGTCTTATCATTAGAGTAGAAAGCAAGAATTCTAAGTTCTATTTGTGAATAATCAAATGAAAAAAATGTATTGCCTTTATTAGAAATAAAAGCTTTCCTTATTAAACCTCCATTCTCTGTTTTAATTGGAATATTTTGAAGATTTGGAGAAACGGAAGAAATTCTACCAGTAGATGTCCCAACAATATTATATGTTGTATGCAATCTACTATTAATAGTCATATCCACTAAATTCTTAGTATATGTTGATTTAACCTTACTCAGTTCCTTATATTTTATTATTAATGGTATTATTGGATCTAAATCTTTAATTTCACTAAGAGTCATAATATCAGTCGATAATTTCCCTGTTTTAGTTTTTTTTAAATTAGAAGGAAGATTTAACTTATTAAACAATATCTCTGATAGTTGTTGAGATGAAGAAATATTAAATTCTACCCCGGATAGTTTAAATATATCCTGAGAAAGTGTATTTAATTGACTTTTAAATTCCTCATATAAATTATTTAAATAATTAGTATCAATTAAAATACCCCTTTTTTCCATATCAAACAAAATATCTATCAAAGGCAAATTTATATCATAAAAAACAAATTGTAATTTTTTATCACCCCGCAATATATGATCAAAATATTTACACAATTCTGTTATCAATTCCACTATACTAGCCATATTATTTATAATATATTTTTTTTCATATATATCCTCACCTAAACCTTCATGCACTTTACTATCCTGACAGGAGATACCCAATGACTCAAAAACAATATTTTTAAACCCCAATATCTTACCTAAGCAAACAAATGATGCTATTTGCGTATCAAAATATGGAGCTTTTATTGTAATACCAATATTATCCAGTAAATATTTCTCAAATTTGATATCGTACCCTATTTTTAATATTTTAGGATCTCTAAAAATTAATTTTATCTTTTCAAAAATATCTTTATCTATTTTATTCCAAAAAATATTGAATGATTTACCATCTACATTTATTATTAATCCTAATGGTTTTGTTTGGGATGCAAAACTGCACATTTTATCTGTAAATGATAGAAATGTTATTTGTTTTGTATCATTAATCAATTTTTCTAATATTGTAAAATCTTCCTTAGTATTTATATCTATAATATTTATGTTTGTATTATACATTTCTTCTTTATTTTGTAGTTGAGGTAAATATCTAGATATTAGACTTTTAAAATTATATTTTTCAAAATTTTCAGCTAATTTTTTTGTATTGATATTTAAACCTATTTTATCTAAAGAAAAATGTTCTAAATTCAGATTAGAGAAAAGAGTTGCCGCCTGATAAGAATCAAATGCGTCTTTTTTAAATGTGATTAATTTAGATTTTATACTTTCTTTAATATTATCTAAGTTATTATATATGTTATAGATATCACCAAATTCAGATATTAGGTCTTTTGCACTTTTATCTCCTATTCCTTTTACTCCTGGAATATTATCTGATGGATCACCCATTAAAGCTTTATATGTTGTTATGTATTTATAGTCAAATCCAAGAAAATCTGAAACATTTTCGGTATTTAAAATATTGGGATTTGAAAATGTTTTAGAGGGAGTTATCACTGAAACATTTTTATCAACTAACTGCAGTAAATCTTTATCTCCAGTAACTATATAAATATATGTGTCATTATTCTTAGAAAAAGTATTTGACATAGTTGCTATAATATCGTCTGCTTCAAATCTGTCTTTTTCAACTATAGAAACTCCTATATCATTTAAAATATCTTTAAGGTGTATTATTTGACTAATTAATTCATCTGGAGTTTCTTTTCTATTTGATTTATACCAGCTAAATTTTTCTTTGCGGGTTGTGGATGCAGTTTTTGAATCGAAGGCACATAATAGATAGTCTACCTGATAGTCACTGAGTATTTTTAAAAGAATTGAGAAAAATCCATATATAGCGTTAACATTTTCTCCTTTATTTTGAAGAGACGGAATTGCATGATAAGCCCTAAAAATGATTGCAAGAGAATCTATAAGAAAAAGATTTTTAGTATTAAGTTTTTTCTCCATTTAACATGGTACCAACAATCTTGTTAAACTCTTCTCCTTCCATCACTTCTACAAGCATTAATTTTTTAGCAAGAGCATCTAATATTGCTTTATGTTCTGTTAATATTTTAAGTGCCTTTTGATAGCAAGTATTAATTATCTTAGATACTTCCATATCAATAACAGATGCAGTAGAATCACTATATTGTTTCTCTTTTATTCCATATCCTTCATTATCAGAATATGCATATTCAATTGGCCCTAAATCATCACTCATTCCAAACTTAGTGATCATTTCTCTTGCCATCTCTGAAGCTTTTTTAATATCATCAGATGCACCATTTGTTATATCATTAAATTGTATTTTTTCTGCAGCTCTACCTCCAAACATATGAGTAATCATTGTTAAAAACTTTGTTTTTGTATAAAGATGGTTATCTTGCTCAGGCAAATACATTGTAGCTCCTCCAGAAATTCCTCTTGGAATAATTGAAATTCTATGCACTGGATCTGATTCAGGTAAAAACTTTGATACAAGAGCATGCCCAGATTCATGGTAAGAGACAATTTCTTTCTCACTATCAGACCTCACCCTTTTCTTTTCAGGCCCCATTACTACCTTAGTCGCAGCTTCTTCAATATCTTCACTCAAAATAGTAGTCTGACTTTTTTTAGCTGCTATAATTGATGCCTCATTTAATACATTCTCTAAGTCTGCTCCAGAAAACCCGATTGTCCTTTTTGCAACTTTCTCAAAACTTACATCCGATGCTATTGGTTTATTCTTTGAATGAAGTTCAAGAATTTTTTGTCTTTCCTCAACATCAGGTAAATCTAAAATAATTGTCCTATCAAATCTACCCGGCCTTAATATTGCAGGATCTAATACATCAGGTCTATTTGTAGCTGCAATCACAATAACATTAATTGAATTATCAAATCCATCCATTTCTACCAATATTTGATTTAATGTCTGTTCAGTATGAGTTGCTGTAAAAGATAAACCTCTTTTTTTAGCAACAGCATCAATTTCATCAATAAATATGATTGCGGGAGATGATTTTCTTGCTTTACTGAAGAGATCTCTTACTCTTGCAGCTCCTGCGCCTACTAACATTTCTTCAAACTCAGATCCAGAAGTAGAAAAGAATGGCACTCCACTTTCTCCTGCTATAGCTCTTGCAAGTAATGTTTTTCCTGTACCAGGTGCACCTACTAATAACACACCTTTTGGAATTCTTGCACCCATATTAAGGTATTTCTTGGGATTTTTCAGAAAGTCTACAACATCTTCAACTTCCTCTTTGGCTTCATCTGCTCCTGCTATTCCATCAAATTTAATTGACTGTTTAGTTCCCATAAACAGTTTTGCCTTACTCTCCCCCATAGAAAATATTCCTCCTGTACCTGCAGATTTAAACTGTTTAATCATATACCAAGTACTGAGTATTATTACTATAATGAAAATAAGAGTAAATATGTCAGAACTAGTAATCATAGACTTTGGAGCAATTGAAATATTAGAATAGTTACCAAGTTTTATTCCATTATTGGTAAAGATACTTGTTGGATTTGTTGGATTACCAAGATTAGAAGTGATTGTTGACCCATTTTTCAGTACTGCAGTGGCACTAGTTTGGCTTATGGTCATGCTTTTTATCTTATTACTTTTAATATCTTGTATAAGAATACTAATAGGAACACTTTTACCAGAAGATACATTTGGTAAAAACAGATAAAGAACAAAAAATATTGCTACAAAAATAAAAAATATCCAGAAACCTCTGTTATTTTGTTTATTGTTAATACTTACTTTTTTATTATTCATATATATTATTATATCATATTAAATAGCGACGACAGGAGTCGAACCTGTGACCTAAGGTTTATGAATCCTTTGCTCTACCACCTAAGCTACGTCGCCCCATCATTAGAATATTAGAAATTAAAATTGCGGGGGTTGGATTCGAACCAACGACCTTCAGGTTATGAGCCTGACGAGCTACCACTGCTCCACCCCACGATATAAATAACAATTGATATTATAACAAAATGATAGTGATAATTAAATGATACTATATTAAAAATCTAAATGCATCAATAAGTCTAGCTGTATCAAAACCCACAATGTGGCTATCACCTTCAAGAAGAATCCATCGTAATTTATTGAATGTACTAAGTCCCATAGATTCTATATTTGATAACAATTTTCTTATGTCATCATTTCTAGATATACCGCTTCTTTCTCCACTTATAATATTAACTTTCAATCCATTACTATTTTCTAAACTTAGTAACATATCCCTTTCTAATGTTGCACTTTGCAAAGATGCTGCAAAAAGCAAAAGGTTTTCATATCTACCTTTAAACGGTTTTAAATATTCTACTGTGAGTGACCCCAGTCTTTCTGCCAATGACGATGTTAACATCATGGCATCTCTTTGTTTTTGGTTAATAATAAAACGATCATACATGTCTATGAATCTTCCTTCATTCAAAAGACCCATTATTCCAAAAATATGTTCTAATTTAGTAACTCCTCCAGGCTCAACAAGTATCATTCTTTCAATATCTATATCATGCGTTTTTGCAGGCATTACAGAAGCACCTGCAAGTCTTCCACCCATAGAATATCCATAGATATTAACCTTTTTTGCATTAATACTTTCAAGGGAAGAAAATATGGGATCTAATACCTTTAAAAAATTAGATTCCCTAGCAAGATCTAAAGATTGCTTCAAATTTAATCTAGAGGATTTACCTAAACCATGTATATCAATAGCAATAGTTTTTGAGTGAGTAAATTCAGCAAATTTTTCCAAAAAATATTTATATGGAGGAAATTCATGATAAGTACAGATAGGAGCAAAACAAACCCAAATTTCTTCTCCATCTTTTAAACTATGAACTTCATCTAAACTTTTCTCTTCAAAATTTAGGAATAAAGTAGAAAACTTTTGTTTACTTACAGGATCTTGCAATATATCTTCAAACTCAGAAACTTTTGGATAAGATGGTTCTTTATCTATGTGAATATACCTTCTATTAAAACTTAAATCAACAGTGTCAATACCCCCTCCCTCTTCAGTAATGCATTCTGAAGTTCCATCTAATATGTAATCAGATTCTAATAATGCCGTAGTTAGTATATATAAAATATATTGAACTAATTATACTTCCCTGTAATTATAAATACAATACATATGAAATTTTTTGGGTAGGAGATTTCAAAATAGAATTTTTAGCCACATAATAAAAGATGTTTTTCTGTATGAGTTCTTGGGTGTATTGTGATTTTTAGGTAAATTAATATAACTATTGTGAGTAGCTTTCGGTACTATATATTCATATACATTTGACCCTTTTACTAGATTTAAATCATTACTAGCAATTTTATTCTTATAATAACTACTATTATAATATTTATATTCTGCCTCAAGTTTCTTATTTTGACTACTTACATTTGTGAGTAAAGTCTGAATACTATGGACTTTTGACAATACCCCCAAATATTTACTATAAGTTCGGACTAAATTAAAGAGAAGTATAGTAAAAAAGAATAATACTAGTGCAGTAATAACATATTGTTTCATAAAAGATCTATTATTCATATATACATATTATATAGATAAATTGACAAAATCCAATAATCGGTGATATAATCAATAAGAATAAATTATAAGATAAAGTTATGAATAAACATATAGACATGTTCATTAAAGTTTTGGGAGAAAGGAGTAAATCTGAACATACCATCACAGCCTATAAGAAAGACTTGGAACAACTTAATATTTTCCTAACTAGTAAAAATATTAAGGATATAAAAGATGTCAGTAGTGATACTCTAAAAGAATATTTTGCAAAACTTACAGATGAAGGATGGACACCTAAAACTATCTCTAGAAAATTAAACAGCACTAAAACTTTCTTTAAATATTTAGATAGTATTAATTTAATAGATAGAAACCCAGCAGGAATGATTTCTCATCCTAAAGTAGAAAATCATCCTCCAAGAATTTTATCTGAAATAGAATATAGAGCACTAAGAGATGCAGCAAGATCAGATAAAAGAACTTATATTATAATAGAAATACTATTACAGACCGGAATAAGAATAGGAGAACTCTGCAGAATAAAAATGAAGGAATTAGACTTAGATTCACGAGATCCTTCTTTACTAATTTCAGAATATGGATCAAATACATCAAGATCAATACCATTAAATAAGATTTCGGTAGAAATGTTTAAAGAATATTTGAATATAAGACCAAAAACATCAAATTCTGATCACTTATTTATAACAAAAAATGGAAATCCATTACTTATAAGGAATGTCAGGTCTTCAATAGATAATGTATTTAAAAAAGCTGGCATAGAAAATGCTAAAGTAAATGACCTTCGAAATACCTTTATTGCTCACCACTTATCAAGAGGAACTAATATATTTATATTATCTAAAATAATAGGTCATAAAAGAATCTCTACAACAGAGAAATATATTGGAAAGATTAATATAGACTTAGAAAGAATAACTCCTCTGCCTTCTTTATAACCTAAAACTTCTAACTCTTCTATCTGTTACTCTCCCGTTATAAGCAAAATGTATATTTATTAATTTAGGAGAAAAAATACTAATAGTCTCTTTATTTGAAAAATATGATGTTGGAACCTCTAAACATAATTCTCCATTATTTACAATAGATGGGCTAATTATATGAAATCCAGGATATAGAAGATGTGAATTATAATCTATTATAAGAGAACTGTAATCTGTTATATTTCCTTCATTAGTATAATCTATTCCTCCCCAATCATCTTGATCCCATCCATAAATACTAAGTCCATATTGTCCTCTACCTTTTGTTAGTATATCAATAAGATCATTAGCATCGCTTCTTATTAAATTCTCGTGTAATTCAGAATTAACTACCATATAGGTGGTATTATATCACACATTATGGGTTTCGTAACCTATTCAATTCTTTGATATCATTATTAGAAAATAAGATAAGAACTTTATATTAAATTGGGCACAGATGGACTCGAACCATCGACCCCCGCTTTATAAGAACGATGCTCTAACCGACTGAGCTATGTGCCCAAGTAAACAAATTCTATCATAAAAACTGAAATATACAATACTATTTTTGTTTTAGAAAATCATCAAATGTTGGTTTTGGTGTTTGTCCCACAAAACCTCTACTCCTAATTTCTGCTTCAATATCCTCAACATTTCTACCGTATTTTAATCTTGATAGTTTTATTATAGCTTTTCCTATCTCAGGATCTGGCTTCATATCAGACATTACTGTTCTCATAGAAAATGGTGGCTGTACCTCACCTGCAGATAGCATTTTTACATATGTATATTGATTTTCAAGATTAATAAGATCTTCTGCATCAAATATTGGTTCAAATTCTTTCTCTAAAAATTCAGCATCTGCAACACCAACTTTAAAACTTACTAAACTACCAACATTGCCAAATACAGAATTTTTCACCTCATCTATCATCTGAGCAATATATTGGTTTGCAACAGTAAGATTTAATTTATATTTTCTAGATTCAGACATAATTTGTGCAAAATCATCTGTAGCAAAATTTTGAAATTCATCTACATACAAATAGAAATCTTTTCTTTGTTCTTCAGGTAAATCTGATCGTGAAAGAGCCGCTGATAAAAGTTTAGGAACTAAAAGCAATCCTAAAAATTGAGAGTTTTCCTCTCCTATCTTACCTTTATCTAAATCTACAATAAGAATTTTTTGATTATCCATTATTTCCCTTAGATTAAATGATGATTTAGATTGACCCAAAATATTTCTCATTAATTGATTTATAACAAATCTATCAAATTTTGATGCAAAATATCCTAAAGTTTCAGATTTATGATAGTCAGATGTTTGTGCCATTTCCTCTGTCCAGTATTTCTTTACTAGATCGTCTTTAATGAAAGGAACCATTTCATCAATAAATTTCTTATCAAGAATCACTAATCTGAAAACCTCAATTAATGTATTGCCAGGTTTAGACATTGCTGTTAACATACAATTTCTTACTGCTCTCTCCAGCCTTGGCCCAGTAATTCCTTGTTTATTAGGATCAAATAATTTTTCTAACATATTGTAAAATGAATTAACAATCATATGTTTATCTTGTTCTGAGTAAAACTCCATTAGATTAAACCCCATAGGTCTTTCAAAATCAGCAGCATTAAAATATATTACATCCTCAGCTCTTTCTGGGGGGATTCTATCTATAATATTCCTAGCTGATTGTCCATGAGGATCTAGAAATGCCACTCCTTTTCCAGCCTTGATATCCTGGAGTATTAAAGACTCCAAAAAAGTTGATTTTCCAGTACCAGTTCTTCCAACAATGTACATATGTCTTCTTCTATCATCATCAGCAATACATACTGGTCTTATATTACCTCTATATACTCCATTACCTAGGAATAATCCCTTAGTAGGTACACCAGATGATACGGGAGCTCTTTTTGAGAGTAACCAATTTATATGTGGAGTTTGTACATTTTTATTAGGAAAATGAAAAAGACTTGCTAACTCTGATGTATTTAGTATTACAGCTCTTTTTGAAAATTCAATAAATACTCTTGGAAAATTAAAAAGGTATCCTAGAGCAAAATCTTTTTTGAAAACCCATCTCAATTTCATCTTTTTTAAGGTATTTGAATATGGGTCAGAAAATTGAGAGAAACTTGCAACCATATTAGATAAGATTAACTGAGCTCTTTCTTCTTTACCAGATACCACTATTAATCTTATAGTTGAAAAGAATGCTGATTTTTGAGTTTTCTCAGTAATTTTCTGATTTACATATTCTTGAGATGCACTAGTAGTAGGTGCAGGTTTATCCTTACCAGCACTTTTAGGTTTTGTATGTTTATTTGCCTTTTTTATCCATTTACCTGCACTTGGATATATTACAAGTTGATATACAGCATATTCATTATCTGTAAGTTTAGATATTACAGATGTTATATGAGATAGTGTGTCAACTTTTAGTTCTTGGTCGTATATTTTAACTGGAAAAAAAGATTTTTTACTAAATCCAAGTTGAGCAAATTCAACAAATCCTTCATTTTTAAAAATATCAGGTCTTTCGACTCTTAAAACTTCACACATTGGATATGCAGCGTGAATTTGTTTTTCAATAAGATCAGATATGTCATCTGGGGAAGAGACATAGAAACTAATAAGCTCTGATGTAGCAACGATTTCAAAAGAAATATAATTAAATTTACCAAGTAATCTGTCAAAAAATCCCCCACCCTTAATACCTGATAGACTACTAAACATTTGGTCTGCTGCAGATATTTCTACTTCATTATCTCTTGGAATAGTAATCTCAAATGTTACAAAATCTTTGCTATTTTTTATAAAGTTTGAAATTTTAAGATCACGAAATATAAACAGTAATACAATAATTACAGCTGCAATTATTATAAGAGTAGCTACTACGGCAATCAATATAAACAATAATATATGTACTACTGGATTTAATATATTATTAAAATTTGCAAATCCTACAGATGTGTTATACATAAGTTGTATTATAGAGGATAATTAAAAGTAAATAAAATGTTAATTTTTCAAAATCTTTAAGATTGATGTTTTTTTTTCAACTCTTCCCAAGCGCCAGTGTTTCCCAAGTCACCCTCTTGTTTATGTTCTTGAGCAAACTGTGCAACGTTCTGCCTAGCTTCATCAAGAGTAGCTTTTACATTTTGCCCACTCTCTTCTCTTCTCTCAATTGTAGATATTGTTTCTCCACCCATAGTATTTTTATATTATCATAATACTAAAAATATTACAATAGGGTTATTTATATTTTTGGCTTAATGCCTTTTCCATCTCCCTTTTTGCACTTTTAAGTTTTTCTTTTTCTCTTTTATCATATTTTCTAAGTCCTTTAACAACCACTATCTCTAATTTTATTTTACTACCTATAATACCTATTTCCATAGGAACTGCGGTATATCCTTTTTGATGTAAAAATTTAGATATTTCTCTTATCTCATTTTTATTAAGAAGTAGTTTTCTCTTCCTTGTAGGATTAAATTTTTCTCTATCTTTAATATCATCTAATATTGATACAAAAAGATGGGTAATATATGCTTCATCTCCAATAATTCTTACAAAACTATCCCTTATACCAACTCTTCCCATTTTGATTGCCTTCACCTCAAATCCAAAAAGAGAAATCCCAGAGATATACTTTTTTATAATTTCAAAATTATGATAGATTTTTCGGTTTTCTACAATAGTCTTCATATCTTTACCTTTAATATATCTGTTCCAGATAATAAATAAGCACTTTTCCCATTTGAGGATATATACATTTGCGTTGCTTTCTTAAATAAATTTGTATGAGATCCAGTATACATATACTGTTTTGTAAATGCATAATTAATTGTATTTAATGCTCCAGCTGCAGGCTTTTTTAAAACAACAATTCTCAAATGTGCAGGGTCAAAAACATATATATAATTAGAATATTGATTGTCATACAAACCTTCTACATTAGTAAGTGGATATAGCATTGATTTAGTATTTGATATATTGAAAGGTGTTATGGTATTTGCATAAAATCTTTTAATATTACCACTTTTATCTATCACAAAAATATTTCCATCTATTCCAAAAGATTTTGCTCCAACAAGAACATTCGAATGGAAAGCTAAACTTTCAGATCCATTAATTGAATTTACTGTGTACATATTTCCATTTTTAGTATTCAGGATATATACATTTCCCATATATGTTTGTATCTGAATATTTCTACTACTAGATATTGGAGATGCAATGTTTGTCATACTGCCACTAATTGGATTTATTCTAAATACACCTTTATTTAAATCATATAGAAATAATCTTTGTGCATTGTATGAATAAACAATAGATAAAGGAATTGATATTCCACTTTTTAAAGATTTAAAAATAGTAGGCGTACCAGGTGCAGAATCTGATAATTTATATACATATTGAAGATTTGGGTCTGTCAAATAGATATATCCATTATTTGATACAAGTGAGATTATATTACTTCCTGGATGTATAATACCTATATCTGATAAAATTGTTAAATGATTGATTGGTGTAATATCATTAATACTATAAAATATAGATAACACTTCGGAGTGCAATTCATTTACTCTGTTTCTGTCTACATTTAAAGCATATGCTCTAGAGATTAAACTTCTAGTAGCCATTATTTTACTATTTTTAAGTGATATAGATGTAGTTTTATTAATGGATGAAAGATCTGTATTAATTTTTTTTATTAAGGATGAAATCTCAGATTTCTTATTTATATTATTTAATACACTTTTGCTAGAGGATATTAAAAAAAAAATATAAAGATTATGAGGAATAAAACTACTAATATACTGATAAGTGTGAATTTCTCATCATTTAAGGTCTTTATATCTCTAGAAATTCTAATTCTGTATTGTCTTTGTTTTCTATCTTTTAAAAAAGATATAGTATCAAATAACAATTGGAATAATGCTCTAAATACTATTCCCACTGATTTAAAATGTGATTTGAAATCAGTATCTTTTATCTTTTGTTTACTATTATAGTAAGTATTCATTGCAACCTTACTCCCATTATCCTTTATTAATGATGATACATCAATAAGTTTTTGTTTTAAAGCATTTCCAAATATAGTATTTATATTGTTATCTATATCTTTTTTCTCATCTTCAATATTACCTAAATCAATTTCATTATCAGTTTGTACATTAGAAAAATCTTCAACTGTATCTTTCAATTCTTCCTCTTTTAGAATAGGATCATCTACATCTTTATCAGTAGAGAAAACACTCAAAATTATAAAACTCACATCTCCATTATCCATTGTTATCTCAAGATCACTAAGCTCTTTCTCATTCAAAGATACAGTTTTTTTTATATTATTTTCCAAATATACTGATGATGCCTCAGTACCCAATACAAAAACATCTCTATCTTTTACATAACCACTTGCAACAGAAGTGATACTCCCAGATGGAGATAGTAAATGCTCAGATAAATTCATAACCTTCAGGTCTCTTACAAGGGATATATATGAATTTCCAATTCTAAGCATATATCCTATATCTCCCCATAAAACAAAACAACCAATATTAAAATTCACCTTGCCATTCAATTCATTTTTTGCAATTTTATCTGATAAATTGTGGAATGATGAAAGTAATGCATTATCCAAAACACTAATAATTCCAGAAACATCATTATTGAAATATTTATCCTCTAAATCATCAAGAAATGGATTTATATAATCTAGAGCTATAAAATCATCTGGTCCCGTTATATCAACAGCTGTATATAATTTACCTCGGATTTCAAGTAAATCCGTATCTTGAGGTTCATGAACATAGACATGAGAAAAAATATTTCTATCCTTACTTTTTGCTATATAACTTTTAACTTCTATATCAAGTACAGACATATTTACAATGATAGCATATTTTTAAAAGTAATTTTACTTTAATATATTTTTCTAAAATTATTTATTAAATTCCCATAAACATTATATTAATCTCAAACTTTAATATATCCTATTGACATAAAACTATGGGATAATGTATAATATGTTCATTAATGTAAATTGATTAAATATTATGATAGAACAAGACCAATATAATCAAAATGAACATCTTAGCCTAGACCAAATTGCTAGAGATCAATTAGATTATGGTGAAAAATGGGCTGACATTCTAATACTCAATGGAATGAAAGGATTAGAACAAGGGACTGAAATGGCACTTCGTAATCCGGTAGTCTATCTACAAGAGACCAATCTAGAACAATTACCAGTAGAGCTACATCAAAAATGGACTAATTTACTTGATTTAAGTGAAGCTTTTGTCCAAATAGCCGGCACAGAAAAAAGGGATTGGGGTAAATCCGTTAGTGGTCTAGAGAAACTACAAAATTTAATGCAATCCGGAAGTATTGAGCCTAATTATCAGGTTATAATAGATATTATACGTTTATCTTCACAGTTATTTGAACAGTCTATAACAAAAGTGCCTGGTAATGTTGATTCTACATATTATCAGGGGAATATAGAGGCTATGAAATCACATATTTCCGCTATGCTCAGATAATTAGTAAATAGAATCTAAGAATTATTTTTATCCTGAAATATTAATACTCTCACTTTGAGATGATGAATAGATAAGAGTGCCATTTGAATATATATTAAACCCTCCAGATGGAATTACCGAATAATTTGAAGTAGAATTGCCAGATATACCAACCCTAACATTTACAGAGCTGGTATTCGGATATGTACCTATTGTAGACCCAACATAATAATCTGACAGTACTTCGTCCAGTGAAAATCCAGAAAGTGACATATTTTCTGCACCATATTGGCTAAGACCAACCCATAATCCACCATAAAGACTATCAACAGAAAATCCTGAACTAGAATTACCAGTAAGAGAAAAATATGCATCATAACTGCTAGGAGAAGCACTATAATTGGGTACTCTAATAAAATACCCTAAAGGAGTAATATAATTGTAAACATATGCAAAATATTGAGCATTCAAAGATATTCCATTAACAGTGACAGTAATATTTGTAGAGCCAGAATAAGAAGTTGAAAGAGAAGATATATTCGAAGATGATACAATTGTATCAGGAAGAGAACACCAATATGAACAGTTTTGAATTGTATTTTCTCTAGATGAAAGAGATCCACTTCCATTTTGCAAATAATTTGTATCATTTAGTACAGTTGCCATTTGAGATGAATTCAGGGTTATATTTCCATTCATTGCATTATAAAATGCATCTAGAATATTCCCATTATTCTCTACTACCTGAGATGCTGTATTTGCAATAGCATTCATCCAATTACAATACCCATTTACTGTACAATCCTCATTCTTACTATATCCAATATAATTTTGATCTACATTTGGACTACTAGATAAATCATAATGGTCACTTCCAAATTGACCCATATGATAGAGAGTATAACTTCTTGCAGCAATTGCTTGTGCTTCCAGTGCCGTAATAGTCCAAGATGAAGGCATTTCACCTAATCCTTCAAGGTAATATCTTAGAGGAAGAATATTTATAAAAGGAACATTTGTATCAGATCTAATCTCAATACTGCCTAGATATTTAACACCATTAACCGATGTTGGATTAGATATATTTTGTGGATCTATATTCAGTGGGCCTTTCTCGTTTGTAAATGTTTTTCCATTACTCAAAGACAGATTATATACACCACTAGAGTTAGAAGAATTTTTATTTGAAATAGAAGAAATACTAGATCCAATATTACTATTTATTGTATTAACATTTTGAGTTACTGTACTTTGAGCTACACTATTTTCGGAAATACTGTGTTTCTCAGAACTTATAATTTGGGCCTTTTTAGCTTCTAGGTTTGCAATTTTTGAATTAACATTTGAAATAAGGGAGGACACACTATTAATAGAATTGTTTACTCCATATATTTGAGTATACAAAGCATTTCTTTTTGCATTTATACTAGCTATTTCATTTTGTACCATAGTTTTTTGCTTACTTTCAAAAACCAAACCATTATTAATGTTGTTTATTCTTGTATTAATAGATAAAATTTCATTTTTTAAATTATATATTTGAGATTGAACAGAACCCCAAGTGGCAAGAAAAGAATGCATATCTGTTGATGCAAAGAAAATATAAAATGGATTTACTTTTGTATCTTCATATAATATCTTGTAATCTAGGTTTCTATTTCTGATATCTTTTATCTCTTTACTTTTATCTAGTTGTAGCCTTACATTTAAACTTTGAAGTAAAGAACTAATTGCATTTAAATTACTCTCTTCTTTTACAAAAATTGCATTTTCACTTGCAAGACTGCTAACATAATTTTGTTTTTGACTACCAAGAGCTTGTATCTGGCTGTTATATGTGCCAATTTGTGATTGCAACGAATTAATACTATTTTCAATACTAGTAATGCTTTGTGGACTACTTTGAGCAGTCAACACTGAAGCAGCAAAAAACCCAAAATATATAAATGCAATTGTAATAAGTAAAAAAAATCTTTTCATTGTACTAAAAGTATATCAAAATTCCAGAAAAATAGATCTATAACATATCATCGAAAAAGTTATGACATGTAAATATAAAAATTTGATGTTTACCTGCAAATTCCTTTAATAATTCTTTTGTAACTGAGAGTCTTTTTTCATCAAATGTTACAAATGGGTCGTCAAGAAATATTATAGATTCTTTGTCTCCCAGAATAACATTTAAAATAGAAAGTCTTGCAAGAATATATATCTGATCTAGCAGACCTGTTGATAAATTATCTTTTGTCGTAACAAGTCTATTTAATTTTTTATCAAAAATACTAAATGAATCACTAGAAGATATATCTATTTTAGAATATTTACCATTAGTAATTCTCTCAATCCATATAGACCCCAGTGTATTTAAATCATTTGAGATATTTTCAAACACACTATCTTTTGCTTTTACTAAATTATCTAAAACTATATTATATACTCTAAATTTATTTGAATAATATATTTGTTTATCTTTGAGTGACTGCAATATTGCATTTTCTGTATCTAATTTTTCCTCTACTACTCCTGTATTAGATAATTTTGCCTCCATACCTACTATTTCATCTTCCAAAGAAAATTTTCCAAATTCCATATCCTCTAGAGTAATTTTATCTCTTCTTACTTTTAAAGGATCTACATTCAATAAATCTTTAACTTTAAGAAAATCTATTTCTATTTCTTTTTTCTGTAAAATAAGCTGGGTTTCTTCTGATTCTAAATCTTCTAAATTTTTACCAGATAAAATACCGTCTATAGTAGATTGTAATCTCAATTTCTCTTCTTTCGAAGATATTAACTTCGTACGTATTTTAAAAAATTCATTAATACTAGAAGTATTACTTTCTTTTAAAATATCTGCCATTCTTTTTTTATTTAAATCTATTTCCTTTTTCAAAGAATCTATATGTGAGAGTGTTGGATTTTTAAATACATTAAGTCTATGATAATCTACAAACCTTAAATATATTCCTACAAATATAATATCTATAAATAAAGCTATAAATATATAAAATCCAAAAAGAGATGAGATTGCAGTAAGTATAAATAATACTAAACTCACTATTATCACTAATGGAGAATTTTTCCTTACTGGTCTTAGCTTTAAATTATCTATCTTTTCTTTCTCTTGTTCGAGAATATCTAAATCTTTTTCTCTAAGATCTATCCTCTCTCTAATATTTAAAAGTTCTCTGTAATTAGATTCAATATTATCTAAAATCTTTATATTGTCTTTATCTTTTATTTTATCCAAAGCCTCCTTACTCTTAGTTACTCTGTTTATCTTATCTTCAATCTCAGATATACTGTTATCAAGATTTTTCATCTCTTCTGAAAAATTTTTGGCTTTTTCTATAGCATCTAGATTATCTTTTAGTTCACTTATTTTACTATCTAACTCAGATAATTTTTCTTTTTTATTAAGAATCTTTTTTAATGCATCACTATTTTTAGCATACTCATCACTGAGTGATTTTACTTCCTGTTCTTTTTCAATTATTTCTCTTTCTACTTGTTTTAATATACCCTCCCCTGCTACCTTTCTATCCATACCAAGTTTCATTGAATTTATTTCTTTTCTGAGAGATGAAATTATATCCATAATATTTATATTGCCTTTAAATGAGGTTGAAAGGATTTCAAATAATGATTTTTGAAAGCTTTGCATATTACCTTGAATTGATGATATTTGATTTTGCTTTACAGTTGAGAGACGAAGAAAAATATCCTTATCTAAATATAAAGATTCCTTTATAAAAGATGAATAATTATATTTTTCATCATTATTCACTGACAATCTCTTTTCACTGAAATCTTTTACTATATCAAAACTCTTTCCATCTTTGATGGCAATATATTCTATAAATGGATACTTATCTGAGTCCCAACTTTTTATATTTTCCAATGCATTTTTAGATATTTTCCTGGGATCTTCAAAAAGAGATGTAATAATTGCATCCAAAAGAGTACTCTTCCCTTCTTCATTGAAACCTTTAATAATATTTATTCCTCTTTTGAATTTATATTCTTTATCATTTATTTGTCTAAAGTTTTTTACTTTAATATTTTCTATAATCATAATTTTCTAATACCTCTCAAAAGAGCAATTCCCTCCTCTAGGGCATTTTTATATATAAGTTTTTCACTCTCATCTTTGCAATTTTCAATCTGCGATAAAAGATTTTCCGTATAAATTTTATCTACTAATGAAACATCTTCTGGATAATCAAATTTATAATCTGAATAAGTTTTATCCTCTATTTTTAAAAAATAGAAATAAGATTTTGCAACATCTTCCAATTCCAAAATATCTAGACCAAATAACTCTTCTCTCTTTTGTCCTGTAAGTATAACTTTCCTTATAAGATTTGCATTTGAATTTTTCCTTACTTTTGTAAGTAACATATCAACTGATTCAATAGAAGACAGATCTATTATAAGTTCATCAAATTCTCTTTCTCCCACCTTTATATTCTCAAATGTTTTATTTTTCAAATTTCCATAAATTATAAATCCAGACTTTATCTGATCTAGGTCTATTAATTCTGGTGATCCACTATAGAAACAATGTACATTTTGAACTGAAAAATCTTGGATCTGATGCCAGTGACCAAGAGCAATATAGTCTGCAAATGAATTTTTTATGTCCTCTATTTCTATTGGAGTATCATCTTTTGCAGATTTTCCTTCAATTTGCACAGAGCCATGTGCCATAATTACATGATACAGTGCCCTATCATCTTTTTTAAAAGGTGTAATTGGTGATGCACTTGTTTTATTTGATATGGGAGGAATACCATAAACAGATAATGACAAATCCTCAAAAAAGAATTCATCTTGATCTCTAAAAATATATACATTTGGTATTAACTTAAATAAATCTACTTTTTTATATATAGAATTATCTGATAAAAAATCATGAGTACCAGGTAAAATTATCACTTTTATATTTGTCTCTTTTAATTTTTCTGCAAATTCAATGAATTTATTCACAGTATTTAAATCAGGATCACTCTTATCAAAAAGATCTCCTGAGATAAAAATAATATCTACTCTCCTAGATATTGCAATGTCTGCAATCTTGAAAAGAATATAGTTTAAATGATCTTTTGCATCTTTTGCACTTCCCAAGAGATACTTAAATGATCTTCCGAGATGAATATCTGATGTATGTATAAATGTAACTTCCTTTCCCATATCCAAATATTATACCAGACTATTGACAAATGAGTAATGCATAGATTAAAATAATGTTAGCAGACAATATCTAGGTCTGATAAAAAGGGAGGTGAGAAAATATATGGCAATAACAAAATGGAATCCTTTTAACATGCAATTTTACCCTTCAAAGTTTTTTGATGATGAAGATTTTGATATTAGTTCACTTTGGGAGCAAAAAAGTGGTGCAATGGATATGTACGAAGAGGGAGATAATATAGTAGTTACAATGAAAACCCCAGGATTTGATAAAGACAACATTGACGTAAATGTTACAAATGATGTACTCACAATAAAAGCTGAGAAAAGAGAAGAAGAAAATGAAAAAAGAAAATACTATAGAAAAGAAACTAAATCTATAGAGACTATAGCAAGATCTGTAACACTACCATCTTCAGTGAAGTCAGACAGTGTAAAAGCTTCTCTCAAAAATGGTGTATTGAAATTGGTCTTCGTGAAAAAAGAAGAAGCAAAACCAAAAACCATTAAAATTACAGATGAAGGCTAAAAAAAGGAGGGTAACCTCCTTTTTTTATTGCTTTATATATAAAACATCCTAAATATTAGAATGATGAATTCAGACATACAGTAGAAGTAGTGCCAGTTCCACAGCTAGAAGAAAATATCTTTTGAGAAGTAAAGTTTACACCTAAAAGACCTGCAACAATTTCTACAACTAAGTATGCAGCAGCAACTATGGCAACACCTATAACTGCATTAATAAGCCTCTTTTGTGCTTCAGATTTTTTATCTTCAGCTGCTCCAGATGTAACCCATTGAATTCCTGCAATTACTAACATTATAAAAAATATCAATCCAACAATAATGAATATTACATTAATAATTGTTCCTATTATTGCATTTGGATTACTCGCAACAGAAGCATTTTGAATTGCACTAGGAATATATCCTGAAGCAAAAATAGGCGCGACTGATAAAAATCCTAATGAAAATATTAGACCTAAAATACTTATAATAAATTTTCGCATTTTAAAACTCACCTCCCTTAATAATTAAAAAAATTATAACATATACTATAATATAAAACTATCTTGTACTACTAAAAAATATATTGAAATTTAAAGTAGATCCACTAATAATATGTTTTGAAAAATTGGGTCCCACAAAAGTTGTTACAAGAAACATAACAATTATATATGATATAGCAATAATAAAAAGACCGACAAATGCATATGTTAAACCTTTAGATGCAGCAGCCTTCTGATCAGGATTAACACCAGAAAATAAATACTTAAATCCATTAATTGTTAAAATAACAAATAGTGCAAGTGTGATAAAATCATATAAAAGACCTATTATTGTACCAAACACACCAACTAAAGATGTTAGATGTGGTGCGGTAATTGAAGAAGCAGACTGTGCATATGTATATACAGGGGAAAATAACGTTAAAGAAACTACTATAGATATTTGCAAAAAACGTTTTAATATTTTCATATGGAACATGCACCAATACTGTAACCAGATACATTAAAAATCCCTATATTTATACCCAAAATAGAAAGAATAATTTCTAGTACAAGGTAAGATCCTGCAACAATTGCAATACCAATAACTGCATGGGTTAATGTAGTTTTTGCTGCACTATATTTTTCTTTGTCATCACCTGCAGTAATCATCTTAATTCCAGATATAACAATCATTACAAAAAATAACAATCCTGCAATAGTAAATAAAACATCAACAATAATTGTGGGAATACTCCCTAAATTACAATTTGTAGTAGCAACAGGTGGAGAAAAATTACAAACACTCCCAGATCCACCAGATCCTCCAAGTACAGAACATGTGTTAGCATAAACATTCATTTTGAAAGAAAATATAAATAACAAAGAGATTACAGAAAACACTAATAACAATATTGAAGATTTTATATATATATTCATTATAAAATACTCACAGCAAGTAAACTTATAGCATATGCTAATGCAATTATACTAACACCAATTACAACACCAGTCAATACAGACTTTGCTCTAGCAATTTTTTGAGTATCACCATTAGACGTCATCCATAAAAATCCCGCATATGATATTAGTGCAATAACAATAACAGCTAAAAGCCCATATAAGATAGGCAGTATATCACTAAATAATGTAGAAATAATATTAGATCCAGAAACATTTGAAGGACTTGTAATAGAATTTACAGTTGGTATTGATGGTATTGATGTAGATGAAGATACTGGTATAGCATCTACATACCATATCCATGTCCCTGCTTGCCCATTAGGTTTACTGGTATTTCCTTCATACTCCAAATATGCAGTACCGGAAGGAATAGGTATACCAGCATGTCCAGTACTACACTGATATGTTGTCTTTAGATTCTGACCGCCATTAATAGCCTGTGTAATTACGGTTATAGCTACAATTCTACTTCCTCCATTCCAACTATTCCCACTACTTGCATAGGATTTTAATGGAATAGACCCATTACTATTTCCAATATCTGTTACTACTGATGATGATGAAGGTCCTGGAGAAATAGCCTGAACTAAGTCTCCACATGTAACTGATACATTAGATGATGCATAAACATTACCACCTGAAAAACTAGTGATAAGTGTATTAACTGATAACAAAGAAAATACTAAAATAAAAAAAATCACACTTATTTTCCTTAATGTATTCAGTAATATCATTTTAACCTTTCTTGTATTTTGTAACATAATAGTCTATAAACTAAAATTCAAATTCAATAAACCTGCAATAATCTGAGCTATAACACCTGCAAGAAGTATTATTATCAGTCCAATTACTGCGGCCGTCAATGTTTTCTTTGCTCCTGCAACCTTTTCTCTGTCACCAGAAGATACTATTATTCTTATTCCAGAAACAATAATCAAAATGAAAAAAACTAAGCCTACTATAAAATAAAATACATTAAATAAATTTCCAAAAATAGTAGCAAGAGATATGTTGGGGCCAAAGGGATTATTAATTGTAGCTGTTGTACTAGGGTTAGTCAAAGAATATGCTGTCAATGTATTCATATTTATAATCCACTAATACCAAATATATGACCTATTAAGTTTAATATTACCATAGCAAATATTATCACTAAAAGGCCAATAATAGCATTTTTAAATAAAGTCTTTCCCCTATTAATCTTATCAGGATCTCCACCTGAAGACATTATAAGATATCCAGAAATTATAAATATAACAAGATCTATCATAAATGCAATTACTAAAAGAAATGCATAAAGGAAATCTATAACACCAGAAGGTGTAGCATTAACACAACCAAAATCAGTATATACATGATTTTTATTATTACTCAAACAAGACAGACAAGATTGTGTATTTGAATTACTGCCACATGCTGGTATGGGTTTAGGTTGTACTATAGCATCTACATACCATATCCATGTCCCTGCTTGCCCATTAGGTTTACTGGTATTTCCTTCATACTCCAAATATGCAGTACCGGAAGGAATAGGTATACCAGCATGTCCAGTACTACACTGATAT
>JAMCRT010000014.1 GCA_023380695.1 Patescibacteria group bacterium
TATTACAAGTAAAACTATTAATAAAGTAGGCTTAGTATTGATTTTAGTCATTATTTAAATAGTAAAGATACCATTTGTCTTGTAACAGGTTCCCCTTCTAATTTAGTTGTACGATAAACCATTTCAGGCATAAAATCACGTGAAAACTTTAAGACATCTTCTTTTAATATCTTCTTATATATTTTTTATTATTTGACCACATATACTGTAATATATTAAAAACTTTTATGTTTATACTACTTTTTTTAAATATTGCAACCTAATGTATAGCAAACGATTGAAAAAATAAATACTAAATGATAGAATTTTGTTTAATGTATAGGTATAGATTATTAATAATTTTACTTGTAATATTATTGCTCCCTCTATTATTACATACTCATGTTTTTGCACAAGATTATACCTCTTCTGAGATTAGATCTATGAGTGTAGATTCTAAAATAGTACCAACAGGAAATGGTAATGGTTATTATATAGTATCCAAAAATGGAATAGTACAATCATTGGGGTTTGCTAAATATTATGGAGGATTAAATAATATAGCTGTTGTACCAAACCGTAATGTTGTAGATATGGTTGTGACACCAAATGATAATGGTTATTATATTTTAACTCAAGATGGAGGTGTATATACTTTTGGTGATGCCAAATTTTATGGCTCTTTATATAATGTCCAAAATGTTCCGATAAGAGTGGCTGTTAGTATTAAACTTACAACAACAGGGAATGGGTATTATATAATGACAAAAGAGGGGGGAATATATACTTTTGGTGATGCAGTATTTCAAGGATCTGCATATACATATCAGAATCCCCCAACAGTTAATGCAGTGTCATTACAAATAACAAATGGTGGGTATTATATCCTAGAAGAAAATGGTGGTATATACACATTTGGTACAGCCCCTTTTTATGGATCAATGTTTAATATATCAGGTAATATAGATAGAACATCAATAGGATTACAGTTAACATCACAAGGTTATATGATACAGACATCTGATGGAGGTGTATATACTTTTGGTAATGCCAAATTTTATGGGTCTATATTTAATATTATAAACCCTCAATCACATATAGTTACAGATATAGCTGTACTTTCTGGAGATACTGGATATTATGTTCTTGTATCAAATGGGGCTGTATATACATTTGGTAGTGCAGTATATCTCGGTAATTATACAACATTAGGTATATCTAACATAGGAGTTATCACAAATACAGGATCATTAACTGTTAATGGAGATAGTGCTTTAAATGGAAATTTATCCGTTATTGGTGTTGTTACTGCACCATTCCTTAATATTAATAATATCAATATGTTAGATAACCTTTATTTTAATGGTAAAAATCCGCAGATAGATTCAGGGTCAAGTCCACTTACTTTTAATGGTAATGGTTCAACTGGAAATATATGTTTTTTCTCATGTAATAATAGTGCATCTTCAAATGGATCTTTGTCACTTCTTGGAGGTGCATTATTTGGTGGAAATCTTAATGTAGGTGGCAGTAGTACTAATATATTTAATGGAAATACACTGTTTAAAAATAATATAACTGTATCTGGAAACACTACAACAAATGGTATTACAAATACTGGAAATATATCAACAAGCAATGTATATCAAATAAGTGGAGAAACAATATTGTCAAACCTTGGAATAAATAATATCTTTATTGGAATAGGTGCAGGAGCATCTAACACTACAGGGAATTATAACTCATTTTTTGGTCAGGATGCAGGATACTCTAATACCGTTGGGGGAGCCAACTCATTTGTAGGGCAGGGTGCAGGACTCTCTAATACTGTTGGGGGAGCTAACTCATTTTTTGGTCAGGATGCAGGATATGCTAACACTACAGGGTCTTTGAACACATTTTTGGGTCTTCAGGCAGGATATACAGATAATGGTTCCAATGCAAACACTAATGGAAGTGAAAATACATATATAGGATATCAATCTGGTGCTGGTACACCTACACAATATAATAATGCTGGTGCAATAGGATATCAATCACTTGTATCTGAATCTAGTGCTTTTGTAATAGGTAATGGATCTATAAATGTAGGTATAGGGACTCAAACACCAAATGCTACACTTGAGATAACTGGTACAGGAAATTCAAGTACTAACAATTATCTTGATATAACATCATCTAGTGGAACATCAGGTAATGTATTTAGTATTGCAAACAATGGAAATGTAACAGTATCTGGAAACACTATAACTAATGGATTAACAAATACAGGTAATATTACATCTACTGGGACAGGTATATTTTCTTCTTATGTTATAGCATCATTATATAAGATAGCTGGTTTTACAGTACTTTCTGATGGAGGAAATAATGAAAATATATTTGTTGGTACGTTTGCTGGAAATGCTAATACTGGATATTATAACTCATTTCTGGGACAGGCCGCAGGATATTCTAACACCACAGGAAGTTATAACTCATTTCTGGGGCAGAGTGCAGGATACTCTAACATTACTGGAAATTATAACTCATTTGTAGGGAATGGTGCAGGATATACTAATACCTCAGGGTATTTGAACTCATTTCTTGGAATGGATGCAGGATATGCTAACACTACTGGTAGTCATAACTCATTTGTGGGACAGGCTACAGGATTCTATAACACCACAGGAAGTTATAACTCATTTGTGGGACAGGAGGCAGGATATACAGCAAATATTGGTAATGCAAACATTACTGGAAGTGAAAATACATATATAGGATATCAGTCAGGTGCAGGTACATCTACACAATATACTAATGCTGGTGCAATAGGATATCAAGCACTTGTATCTGAATCTAGTGCTTTTGTTATAGGTAATGGATCCATAAATGTAGGTATAGGAACACAAACACCAAATGCTACACTTGAGATAACTGGTACTGGAAATTTAAGTACTAACAATTATCTTGATATTACATCATCTAGTGGAACATCAGTATTCAGTATTGCAAACAATGGAAATGTAACAGCATCTGGGCATATAATAATCACAGGTACATCTCCTACAATAGCTACAGATACTGGTGCTGGAACTGGAGCTACTGTATCTCTTGGATCAGGATCTACAGATACAAGTGGTATTATAAATCTAACTGAGGGAACAGCTTCATGGGGAACAGGTACACAAGCTACTGTTACATTTAATACGGCTTATGGTGCAACTCCAGTAGTTGTAATAACACCTGCAAATTCTGAAACTGGAGCAAATGTTGCAGCAAGAGGGATTTATGTAACAGAAACAACAACAGGATTTAGTGTAAACTTTACAACTGCAGATACAGCTGCTAATGGTTACGTATTTAACTATATTGTAATACAATAAAACCTAAATTATATGCCTTCTACAAATTTCTTTAAGGTTTGAAAAAGCATAGCGACTGTCATGGGACCAATTCCACCAACTGATGGAACAAAAAATCCGGCAATATCTATAACATCATTTGATATACCTCCAAATACTTTTCCAGAAAAATCTGCAGATGCCCCAATATTAATACAATATGCACCTTTTTTAATATCATTTTTCGATATTAAAAAAGAAATACCTGCAGTAAATACTATCACATCTGCATATTTTGAATATTTTGATATATCACCTACAAATTTATCTACTATTGTAATATTAAACTTGTACAATGATAAATAATTGATTATTAATCTACCTACAAACCCTTCACCAACAATAAGAATATGGACTTTATTTTCTATATTCAATTTTTCAAAAATATATCTAAATGCTAGAAAAACACCTGGTGCAACCTTATATTCTCCTAAAAGTACTTTAGAGTAATTATATCCAGTAAGACAATCTATATCTTTTTTATAATCAATCTTTTCTAAATATATTTTGCTATTTCTAATACCAACTAATGGTAATTGCAATAAAAATGCGTCAATATTGTCATCTTTATTATAATTATCTATTTCTGTTTCTAAATTTTCAAATCCAGAAGGAAATTTTTTCAATTCAACATTTACACCAATATATTTTGCAAATTTTATTTTTTCATTGATAAAAATATTACTCAATCTATCATCTCCAACTTGTATTATTCCAAGAGTAGGGGATACATCAAATTTTTCAAAATACTCTTTTAATTGTTCTCTAATTATTAAAGATTCTTTTTTACCATCAAAAATTTTATTCATAATAGTCAGGAATAGGATAATTTTTTACAAATTTTAGTATTGTTTCTTTTATATTTTTGAGTATTTTAGCATTATCTCTATTTTTAATACTCTCAAAAATTAAATCTGCTATTTTCTCCATACATTTTTCATTCATACCTCTAGATGTCATAGCAGGTGTACCTATCCTTATACCACTTGTAACCCATGCAGATTTTGTATCATTTGGTATTGTTGATTTTGATACTGCAATATTTACACTATCTAATAGATTTTGTGCATCAACACCAGAAATATGCATATTACTTAAATCAATCACAAAAAGATGATTATCAGTACCAGAAGATAATATGTCAAATCCACGATTCATGAAAGCATCAGATAAGTATCTTGCATTAAGTAATACATTCTCTTGATATTTCTTAAAAGAGGGTAGTAATACTTCACCAAAAGATACAGCTTTTGCTGCAATTGTATGTTCCATAGGGCCTCCCTGAATTCCTGGAAACACAGATTTCTGTATTTTACTAAAAACATCTTTATTATTTGTAAATATCATAGCACCTCTAGGACCTCTAAGAGTTTTGTGAGTAGTACTTGTAATAACATCAGCATATTCCACTGGTGATGGATGTAGATTAGTAGCAATAAGTCCCGCAATATGAGAAATATCTGCAACTAAATATGCGCCCACAAAATTTGCAATCTCTCTGAATTTTTTAAAATCAATAATTCTAGAATAAGCACTTGCACCACAAACAATCATTTTGGGCTTGATTTTTTTTGCAATTTCTAAAACATTATCATAATCTATATATCCAGTGTTATTTACTCCATAGTGATGAAAATCAAATAGTTTTCCAGAAAAATTGACCTTTGATCCATGAGTAAGATGTCCACCTGAGGAAAGATTCATACTCAAAATCTTATCATTAACATTCAGAAGAGCAAAATAAGTCGCCATATTTGCTTGAGATCCACTATGTAATTGAACATTAACAAATTCTACATTAAAAAGTTTCCTAGCTCTATTAATAGCAAGGTTTTCAATTTCATCTATATATTTACATCCTCCATAATACCTTGCATTTGGATATCCTTCTGCATATTTATTGGTAAATATTGATCCTTGGGCATCTAGAACAGCCTTACTTACATAATTTTCTGATGCGATTAACTCTATTGTATTCTCCTGCCTTGTTTTTTCTTCTTTAAGTATTGATAGGAATTCTTTATCTTGATATGTCATATTCCTATTGTACAAAATCTTTCCATAGTTTAGAAGAAGTAGGGTCTATTTGTCCTTGATATTTATTATTATATTCACCATATAATTTAGATGGAATTGATAACATTTTTTGAAATGCCAATTGAGCAATTTTCATATCAGGATATATTTTTATTGGTAGTCTCGAAAGATTTGTTATCTCCAGAGTAAGTGTGCCTTCAAATCCTGGATCAACATATCCTGCAGTTGCATGAATAATTAATCCTAGTCTTCCAAGAGAAGATTTACCTTCAATCCGTGCTACAAGAAAAGATGGAATTTTTACATATTCAATTGTAGCACCTAATACAAATTCTCCTGGGTGTATAATAAAATAACCTTTATCTGTAATATCAATTAATTTACCAAATTCATCATTAGATTTAACATCTATATATTCTTTTGTGTAATTATCAAAAATAATAAATTTAGAGGAAAGGTGTAAATCATATGATGAAGGTTGTAGAGATTCTTTATTAAAAGGTTTTATAACAATTTCACCTTTTTCTATATTTTCTTGTATATCTTTATCTGATAGTACCATATTTTTTATTTATTGAAGCTAAAATAAAATTACTAAATAATGGATGAGGACTGAGAGGTCTTGATTTAAACTCCGGATGAAATTGAACTCCAACAAAAAATGGATGCTTAGGAATTTCAATAATTTCAACTAATTTTTCATCTGGAGATAAACCTGCAAAAAGCATACCTAATCTCTCAAATTGAGTTCTATATTTATTATTAAACTCATATCTGTGTCTATGTCTTTCCTCTATTTGATCTTTTTTATATGATAGATATGATATTGAATTATGATTTAGAACACAAGTATATTTACCAAGTCTCATACTACCTCCATAATTATTATCTTTTATTTTATCTACTTGATCTGGCATTATATAAATTACAGGATCCTTAGTTTGTTTATCCATTTCAAAAGAACTAGCTTCTCTAAGATTTGCAACATTCCTTGCAAATTCAATAACTGCTATTTGCATACCCAAACATAAACCTAAATACGGAATATTATTTTTTCTTGCAAATGATACTGCATTTATTTTACCCTCTATTCCTCTACTGCCGAAACCTCCAGGTATTATTATTCCATCACACTCTTTTAAATTTCCATTAACTTCATCTTCTGCATCTATCCAAATAATATTTAAATGTACATTATTTGTCCATGCAGAAATCTTTAAAGACTCAACAACAGACACATACGAATCTACCATAGAAAATTCATCACTTTTATGATATTTTCCAATAATTCCTATATTTACTTCTTTATCATATTTTTTATCTATACTCAGACAGAAATTCTTCCAATCACTAAAATCAATATCTTTATATGGAAGATTTAATAGATCAAGAATTTTTTTATCTAGTTTCTGGTCAAAAAATTGCATAGGCACTTTATAAATACTATTAGTATCAGTATTAGAAAATACTGCATCTGTATCTACATTTGCAGATGTAACAACTTTTTTCTTTCTAATCTCATCTAATTTATATTCCGATCTACCAATAATAATATCTGGAAATATCCCTCTTTCGTTTAATAACATAACTGATTGTTGTGTTGGTTTTGTTTTCATCTCACCAATACTTTTTGGTACTGGAAGATAAGTAATGTGAATATGTAATAAATTATCCCTTAATTTTCTTTTTAGAACTCTTTCTGCTTCATAATATATATCATTTTGATATTCACCAATAGTACCACCAATCTCAATAATCAATATATCACATTTTTGAGCTGCTTTCTCTATACGGGATATAATTTCATTTCTAACATGTGGAATAACTTCTACACATGCTCCATCATATTTTAATCCTCTCTCATTTTGAATCACACTAAGGTATATTTGACCTGTAGTCATTGCATTATCTTTAGAAAGATTGATATCTATAAATCTCTCATAATGACCTCCATCCATATCCATTTCATATCCATCATCTGTAACGAATACTTCACCGTGTTCTATTGGGTTCATAGTCCCAGCATCAACATTAATGTATGGATCACATTTTATAAAGGAGACGTTATTTCCGTGTTTTTTTAAAAGCAAACCGATTGATGAGGCAGATATTCCTTTTCCCAGTCCAGAGATTACACCTCCAGAAATAAAAATTAATTTCATCAATAGGAAAGATAATACAAAATGAAGATTAAGTCAAATTATGGTAGAATTCCTATTAATAATCTATACTATATGATATGGATAAAAATATATTTATTTCGCTTACAAAATATTTATCAATACCTCTGATACTGATAATCATATTGTTTTTTATTACAACATCAAATAAAAAGGTTGAAAATACAAATAACACTTACATACCAATAACAAATTCAGCAAAAATATCATATACTAAGGCTCACAACGAAAGACTTAATGAAAAAAATGCAGTAGTAAAGATAAATAATTTTAATATATTTGTAAAAATAGCAAAAACACAAACTGAGCAAAATATAGGATTGATGCAAAAGAGAGCATTAAATATTAACCAGGGAATGTTGTTTATATTCACAACTAATACTATACATGATTTCTGGATGGCTTATACAAAAATACCCCTTGATATGGTATTTATCTCTCAAAATAAAAAAATTGAACAGATAATAAAGGCATATCCTTGTACTGGAAAAATGTGTATTGAATACCAACCTGTATTCAATTCATTATATGTATTAGAACTAAGTCCCAAAGCAATAACAAAATTTAATATAAAAGTAGGGGATTTAATAAATTTTTAATCAATATCTTATTCAATTTCCAGTTATCTTTATGCTACAATATCAAATATGGTAAATGTAGCTCAGTTGGTAGAGCATCTGATTGTGGGCCAGAGGGTCGTGGGTTCGAACCCCACCATTTACCCCATATGCTTTCGTAGCTTAATCGGATAAAGCAACTCCCTTCTAAGGAGAAGACTGCAGGTTCGAGTCCTGCCGAGAGCGTATTTTATATGTTTACTATTGAATAAGTTCTATAAAAACATATAATATATTGTATATGGCACAATCTCTATACAATATATATCACCATAATCAATTATTCAAAAAGAAAAATATCTTAGATGTATTTAGAAGAAGGGAAAAAACATTTTTTGATTACTTTATGTATGTCATTGGACTATCAACATCTGTTGTTACTCTGCCTCAAGTATATAATGTATGGATACTACACAATACCTCAGGAATTTCTCTTATAAGTTGGCTATCATATGCTATATTATCTGTATTTTGGATAATATATGGCATTATAAGAAAAGAAAAAATAGTATTATTTAACTCTACAGGTTTATTTATAGTAAATTTTGCAGTAGCACTTGGAGTAATTTTAAAGTAAAATTATAAAATAATATAATTTTGCACCTATAGCTCAGTCCTGATTCTTTGGT
>JAMCRT010000015.1:0-820 GCA_023380695.1 Patescibacteria group bacterium
TTTTTCTTATATTATTAAAGAAGAAAGTGAAGAAATAAAAAGAAAATATGGTGACGAAAGATTAACAAAAATTGTTAGTGGTAAGGTAGGCACATTTGAGACTGAAGATATAATAGAGAATAAGAAAACTTTGATCACAATTAGTAATCAAGGATATATAAAAAGATTGTCTCCAGACACATATAAAACTCAACACAGAGGCGGAAAAGGAATAATTGGAATGACTACTAAATCAGAAGATTATATATCACATCTTCTTTTAGCTTCAACACTTGATGATATATTATTCTTCTCTAATAAAGGAAGAGTATTTCAAACAAAAGTGTATGAAGTGCCAGAATTCTTAAGAACAGCTAAAGGTCAACCACTAGTAAATATAATTAATCTTGAAAGAGATGAAATAGTAACTAGTGTTCTTATAAAAAATAAAGATGAAATGAATGGAACAAAATATCTTTTAATGGCAACAAAGAATGGTATAGTTAAAAAAACAAATATAGAAGCGTTTAATAATATAAGAAAAAATGGTCTTATTGCAATAAAACTAGATTCAGGAGATGAATTAAAGTGGGTAATGAAAACATCAGGAAAAGATGAAGTAATTCTTGTAACAAAAATGGCATCATCTATAAGATTTAAAGAAGTAAATGTGAGAGAAACTGGAAGAGCTTCAAGAGGTGTGAAAGGAATTAAAATAAAGAAAGATGATGTATTAATTGGTGCAGATTTAATAACAAAAGATGGATTTATATTGGTTGTTAGTGAAAATGGTTTTAGTAAAAAAACATCAGAAGCGCAACATTTAGTACAAAATAGGGGA
>JAMCRT010000015.1:830-13563 GCA_023380695.1 Patescibacteria group bacterium
CCCTCACAAGGAATTCGCAGAATGGGCAAAGACCCTAAAGTGACGCCCTCTCGGGGCTTCATGTTTCGAGATTCAAGTCCCCCGCTCACAGCGTATATACGTTGGGTAATGAAGAAGGAATTATGGTTATAACAATTAATGGTCAAATAATAAAACTCAAAATGACAGCTATTCCAATACATAAAAGAAACACATCAGGGGTTAAATTAATTAATTTAACCTCTGAAGACAAAGTTGCTACAACAGAATACTTTTAATTAAACTCACTTAGTAATAAAAGAAAATCTATAGATCCGATTAGAAAATAATTTTGTTTACAAACTCCATACTTAAAACTCCGACCATAAGATTGCAAGAAGTTTATCTTTACTTTTAATTTTAATACCTACTGTTATTGTATTTTCTTTACATTTGTATTATAATACATGATATGATAATAAGTAGAAAGTTAAGTTCAAAAAATCAAGTAACTATACCATCTTTGGTTAGAAAGAAGTTAAAGGTAAAGAATGGAGAGCAAATAATCTTTATAGTTGATAATGATTCAGTGATAATAAAGAAAGAAATAAAAGATGTAAATTCGTTCATGAGTGGTTTAGGAAAGGAAATCTGGGAAGACCCTGAAAAATATATAAAGAATACAAGAAATGAATGGGAAGAAAAAGTATAATTTAAACTTTATAAGTCAGGATTCTGTAATTGCTATTGATACAATGGTTTTTATCTATAAATTTAGTGGAGATAATCAATATTTTGATCTAGTTACTGAAATTTTCCAATCACTAATTGCAAGATCAACTCCTTTTATAAGTTCAATAGTTACATATATGGAAGTTCTCTCTCATCCCCTTTTAAAACATAATGATAATCTAATAAACAAATATAGGGTAGCCTTTAAAGCATTAGACAATTTCCAATTTATTCATACTTCCCAAGATATCGCAGATGAAGCATCTTTTTTAAGACGCCAATATGGGCTAAGGCTTCCAGATGCATTACAAGTGGCTACCGCCAAGGTAAATAATTGTTCTACATTAATCACTAACGATAAATTCCTAAAAAGAAGTGATAAGTATATGAAAATAACTCTTCTAGAAGATTATTTATAATCATGGTAGACTACATCAACGTTCCATTATCATTTTAAAAACAAATATCATTATTGTAAGATCTCTAAAAACTATTTTATTATTGATTCTATCCATAAATTAAATTATACAATAAGTATAAAAATATTTTTTAATCAATAACGTATATTATGTATAAGTGCAAGCGATTTTGACATTATTTAGGGTTGTTTAGATTGTAGTGGTAAACATTTCCACAGCTCTGAAGACAAAGTTGCCACAACAAAATATTTTTACTTACTTTTTCTTAATAACAAAAGTCTTTATTGGTATAACAAGTTTACTAGCTTCCTTTTTATATTTAATATTATGAGTAAGAATATATAAATTAGTATAAATATACCCCAGATTTAAATCAAAACCATTTAATTTATAGAATTCTTGATATGATTTATATGTATTATTTAATGGAAAATATTTATGAATTGCAAGCTTATATAGTTTTATAGCCTCTTTCGTATTTTTCAACATACCATAAGTTTCCGCCAGTGATAATACATATTTAGGATTTGAATAATGATTAAAATTATATGCCTTAGAATAATATTTCAATGCTTCCATATTCTTCCCCTCATATGTATAAATACTTCCAATTCTATATAATATATCAGCATTATATGGATCTATAGATTTAGCATATGAAAGATTTGATAAAGATTTTTTATATAATCTATTATCTTTATATATTGATGCCAACCACACATAGGGTAGAGAATTATATGGATTAAATTTTAATGAATTCTTAAATTGATATTTTGCCTCTATCAAATTTCCTTTGTTATATTGAGCTATTCCAACACTCATTAAATTTTCAGCATAAAAGAAATCAAGTGAAAGTAATATCATTACAAATGAAATAATAAGAAGACTAAATGAAATATATTTTTTGAGAATAAAACCTAAATCTTTAAAATTGTTTAAATAAATACCTATAAACACCATCAAAAGAAAAAATATGGTTATGCTATACCAATCATAATCAATCATAGAATGTGACATTGTTCCTGAAAGCGATGCAAAAACAAAGATATATAAAAGATATTTAGGTACCCTCTCCCTATATTTATCTCCTCTTTTTCTATATATATCTATTATGCCTTTCAGAAATAAATATGAGAAAAACAATAAAAAGATACCTCCACCTATGATTCCTCCTTCCACAAACATTTCTAAATATTGGTTGTGAGTATATTTAAAATATACCCATGGCCTATTTTGATACTTTAAGAAAACTTCACCAAACGTACCAATACCAAACCCAAAAATAGGCTTTACAAATGTTAGTTCAATACTCTTTTCGTATACATCTAATCTATCATTAACAGACAAACTTTGTACTGTACCAGAGGTTACAGATGATATATGTGAAAGTGAAATTCTATTTGATACAGATGAATGGAGTAATGAAAGTGAAAATGAGAATAATATAGTAATTAATATAAGTATAATATACTGCAATTTTTTCTTAAAGAAATATTTATATAAAACAATGAGCATAATTATCATTTCAATTAGAAATGATATATATGCACCTCTAGAGAATGTAATATATAATGCAGTAATAAATAATATTGATAAAAATATACTCATTAATCTAGAAAAAGTGCTTTTATATGCGATTGTGAAATACAGAGAAATTGGTATTATAAACAATAAAAAACCAGCAGCAATATCTGGAGAGAGTAGAGTGCCAGTCAGTCTAACATCATACCCAATAATATAGTTATATATTGAATAAAGTGTAAATACAGATGCAATAAAAAGTAATATTCCAAAAAACCAACGAACAGTTTTAATATCAGATAGAATATCAAATGAGAGAATAAGAATAAAAAATCCAGATAAATAATATAGAAAATAAAGAATTGATGTATAGAAATTAATAGTAAAAAATAGAGAAATTATACAAAATATAATAAATGCAAGGAAAATATATCCAAATTTTGATGGGAATTTTATATCACCCCTTAAAAACCTTAATATGAAAAATCCAAATGATAATATTGAAAGTATTAATATATTAGAAGTATTTGATATATTTTGAGAAAAAAACAAAAAAGCCGTAATAGTAATTAAAACCCAATATATATATATTTTAAATACAAATGGTTCAATTGGAGGATTGATTAATTTCTTTATAAAATTCATTAATGTTTATTATACAAAAAATTTAGATTTTTAAAAACATCAAAAGTTTATGAAATACATAAAATTATATGTGTACACTTGTACCTTACAAATGGGAATTTCCTAGAGTCGTAAATGAACCAAATATTGATAGAAAAAATCAATTCTTGAAGAAATATTCACTTCTTATTTTGAGAAAGATGTAACACAACTGGCAGATTTCAAAAATATCAATATTTTGCGAGATTTGATATTACTTTTAGCGTCTCATATTGGGCAGAGATTTGAAATTACTAAATTAGCAAATGATTTAGGTGTAAGTAGAGAAACAGTTTATTCTCATTTAAGTTTTTTAGAACAAACATACTTTATATCTGTTATACCAATATACCAAAATTCTCTGGTCATAACAAACAAATAGCAGGAAACAAAAAACTGTTTTTATGTGATACAGGAATAGCAAATATTTTAGGAAAAATTTCTGAAGGCCAATTATTTGAACAAAGTGTTTTTCAAAATTTTAAGCCTCATAAAAAAATACAATTTTATAACCAAAGAGAAGGTAGTGAAATAAATTTTATTCTAGATGAAAAGATTGCAATAGAAGTGAAAATATAGGCAAGCGGAAATGACATCAATAATATAAAAAAAAGAAGTCAGAACTTAAAAGGAATTGAAGAAGTATTTGCTATAACACTTCGTTATAACAACGAAAAAGAAGTTATTCTTGCGACTGATATATAGAAACTCTTTCTGGGAATGTAGCAAAATATGTGATCATAGTTCATCTACTTCTGACCTTATAGAGTTTCTTTTTCAGGCCAATCATTCTCTGGTAACAGATCATACAACTTTTTAACCTTACCCTCAGCAAGGAATGGTATCAATATCTAATCCGTCTTCACACACTTGTTTCATATATTCTCTGCAAGCTCCGCAAGGTGGCAGGACATACAGTTTTTTCAGAACTGTTATTCCAATACACTCACTAATATGAGAAATGTTCTTCTTTTGCTTTAGTTACACTATTTTCGTTTCGCTAGATTAAAAAACTATGAACATCCTCATTGACTAGTATGTAATAGATTTATGAAATTGCATTAGAAATAATTGATTTAACAAAGCTATTTATTTTCTTGTATTTTTAGTTTTACCTTGATTTTTTAAAATGTTTATAGTAAAGCTTAGACTGTTTAATAATGTTACCTAACGTCCCTTTTGGAATATCTTTACTATGGAATGGGACTACTACAATAGCATTTAATTCGTTATTATGATATATTCTATGACTACCTGTTTGACGCTTTATATAAAACCCGTTCTTTAATAAGATCTTTTCTACCTCCTTTGGTTTTAATAATGAGATATCTTTCATTTATGAGTTATATATTTATAGAAATTGAGGGATTCATTACAATTTTTCGAGTTGTAACATAGTAGTCATCTTTATCTGGTTCTGGGATTGGTTGATTTAACTCATTTAGAGTTGTTATATAAAGCTCCATAGCATGTTCCATATTAGAAACGGCTTTATCAATTGTTGGACCAAAATCAGATATACCTAACGATGGTGCATAAGCAACATATACATATCTATCATTTTGTTTTTCTTTTTCTACTATTATTCTGTAATTTAATGATTGAACTTTCATACTAATATTATACTTCAAAAAATATACTAATTCAATCAATTGTATAAGTTCTATACAAACCATTTACAAAAAAATAAGAATGATTTATAGTATAAATATGAAAAAGAATAAAACTATATATGGTATTATACTTTCCATATTTGTTATTGTACTAGCAATAGTAATTGGATCTTATATTAGAGATAGTTTTGCTCAAGGAGTGTCCACTGGACCTATACAACAATATGAAATACAATCACAAGGAATGTATAACGGAACTCAAAGAACTGTAATATTATATCAACAAGCACTTCCGTCAATTTTAAGTATGTTCCAATATAGCCTCTATAATGGAGCTCAATCATCTGGTAGTTTTGGAAGCCTAACATATAGTTCTAGTAATACTACTTTATGCTCATTTTTCTATCTAAATCCATCACTTCCATTCTGGTCTTCAAACAACCCTAATTCATGTGATTAATCCTTTAATGGGTGGAATTTCCTATGTGTTTCTTCAGCATACCTATCCGATGCATGAACATATTTATTTGTAGTTTGTAAAGATTCATGCCCCAATAATATTTGAATAGCAGACGGATTTGCACCTTCTTCAACAAGATAAGTTGCAAATCCATGTCTTAGGCTATGTGCACTAGTTGGGACTATAATGCCAAGTTTTCTTCTATATATTGCTATCTTATATTGTATATAATTTGTAGATATTCTATGTCCAACAGAACCATTTCTTCCACCTCTTCTTGGAATAAACAATGCAGGATAATCATCCTCTCTCATATTTAAATAATCAAATATATGTTGTTTCGATCTATCTGTAAGATACACAAATCTCTGTTTTTTCCCTTTTCCTAGAACATATATTTTACCATCATCATTAATCTGATCTCTATTTAGAGATACTAGCTCAGAAATTCTCATACCTGTAGAAAATAATGTTTCTAGAATTGCTCTATTTCTCAGTTGAATGAAAATATCCTTTTCAAATAGAGTAGGTGACTCAATAAGCCTTATAAGGTCATCTTTATCTGCAACTTGTGATTCTTTACGTACAGTTTTAATAAGTTTCACCATTTCTGGAGAAATTGGTGTTTTAATATCAAAATCAATTAGATATTTTAAATAGGATCTAAGTGATGAAAGCATTCTATTAATTGATCTACTATCTAGTTTTCCTTCAGAATCTTTAGGAAAATTATGTATACTTTGATGATCATTTTTTAACAATTCAAAATATCTTCCTTTTCTCAAAAAATCCTTATATAAAACAATATTCTTTTTATCAACCTTAGAAAAAGAAAGATTAGAATCTTTCAGGAATAATTCAAACAGTGATAAATCTCTTTCATAATTATATATAGTTTCATTACTATAATTATTATTTAATAGATTTAATAAAAAATCATCTTTTGAAGGCAACATATTAGTAATATTATATATCAATACTATAAAAATTAAAGCTTTTGATATTTTAAATACAATATATTATATATCACTATATCCAGGAAAATAATCTAGCTTTATATTGCTACTATCAATATTTAAATCATTTGTCAGTAACTCTTTTATATATTTTACAAATCCTTCGGGGCCTGATAAATAAAAAATATAATTATTTATATTATCAACATTTTTTTCAATAAATAACTTATCTATGGTACTAGTAGTATAGATAAAATTTAATTTATTACATTTTGACTTCAGAGCATCAAATACATCTTTGTATACAAATTCTTCATTTCTATTTGCATAAAATAAAGAGATATTCATATCATTTAACTTATTAGTATAATCTAGATCCAGTAAAATTGATCTAAATGGAGTAATACCTATTCCTCCAGCAATAAAAATATAATTACTTTGTGATTGATCATTTAACACAAATTGACCAAATGGCCCCTCCGCAACAATAGTATCTCCAATATTCATTGAATATAGTTTGGATTTAAAACTACTACCATGCTCAACATTAATCCTTGTAGTAAGATATATATTCTTTTCGAATGGAGAAGAAGCTATTGTAAAATATCTATCATTACCCCTATCATCTGCCTTATCATCGTCTATATAGTATTGTAAAAATTGTCCAGCAGTCCAAGAGATTTCTTTTTCAGGATTAAACTGAAACTCAATAATATCACTGAATTTATTATTTTTGCTAAGTAAATATAATTTCATTAATCTTTAGTATACTGATCTTGTAGTCCTTTAGATGAGTCAAACTGTATACTAGCATGAGTGCCATCACAAAAAGGTTTCGTAGATGATTGTCCACACCTGCAAAGATATACATCACCCTCAGGTTTTTCAATTAAAGAACCATTATTATCAACAATCTCAATATCTTCTCCAGATATTTTATATGGACCATTGTTAGTAAGTGTTATTTTAGCCATAATTATTTTACCTCCTATTATTATTTATAGCACACTATTTGAAATTCTCAAAATTTAAAAAAAATGTTTAGTATTTTTACGTCTACTCTCTCTTTTATTAGACCACATTGACTTTTGTATAGCTAGTAATTGAAAAAGACTAAGATTTGACATATAAAGCTATTTGAGATAATATACACTATATGTATATTATCTCAAATAAGTTAACATGGATATTTTAGATAAAATTAAAGATATGCCTTATTTTTCTAGATCAGATCTTATAGCTTTATATTATGATAAAAATTATATAAATATTTATGTATCAAGACTTATAAAGAACAAAACTATAATAAAGCTCAAAAGAGGTATATATACAACAACTAAATACTTAGAATCTCATAGAAATAACGACTCTTATATAGAATTTCTTGCAAATCATTTAATTACTCCATCTTATTTATCCGAAAGCTATATATTAAAAAAGCACAATATTTTTACAGAACATACTTATGGAGTAGTGTCAATAACGCTAAAGACAACACAATCAATATCTAATGAACTAGAAACGTTTACATACAGAAATATAACTCACAATCTCTTTAGAGACATAAAAGTATATCAAAAGGATGGATTTTATATATCTTATGCACCTCTACATAAAGCATTGTTTGATTATTTTTATTTTAGACAAAATAAATTTCCTGACTCTCTAGATTATATAGATTCTCTACGTTTTAATTGGGAAAATATAACAATAAAAGATTTAAATAAGATGTATTTAGTGTGTATTAAATTAAAATTAGAAAAAATGAAAAAAATATCACAACTTTTAATTGAATTTAAGGAAAAATATGGAAATTGAGAAAATTAAAATGTTTATATCAAATTTAAAAAAACAAGGTATTTCTACTGATATATTAGAAAAAAATCTTAAAAACTATCTACATGTTTTAATTCTTGAAAAAATATTTAGAAATGATAGTTTTGATTTTATTTTTATAGGAGGAACTTGTCTGGCTTTATGTTTTGATGATGATTTTCCAAGATTATCAGAGGATTTAGATTTTATATCTAGGCATAATACATTGGCTAGTACATTAAAAATATTTCTTGAAAAAACATTGTATGAGGAAAATTTAGGATTTGCATTTGAAATTATTGAGAAATCTAAAAAATCTAATACCCAAAGGATAGAGATAAAATTTCCAGATATTCTTAAAAAACTAGGATTTGTAAATAATATAGCTGACATAAATGTTTTGAAAGTAAAAATCGAATACACCCTAGATAGTAATATACAAAAATTAACCAATAAAGAAATGCTAGAAATTACAACACCCAGCATAATAAGTAAAAACAATCGCTCTATAGTAGTAAAAAGATTGAAAGATGAGGGACTCATGGCTTCTAAAATGATTGCTTGTAAATATAGAAGTTTTGAAGTTGGAAAAACTGGAGTACGAATAAAGGGTAGAGATTTTTATGATCTAATATGGTATATGGAACGGGGCATAAAACCGTCTATTTTCATGCTTGGTATTTACAATATAACTACAAAAGATATCTTTTCTTCACTAGATAGTAAAATATTAGAAATTAAAAACAATGATTTAAAAGTAGACATAGAAAACCTATTTGCAGACAAAAAATATATTGAATCATTTATCAAAGATTTTAAAGTTAAATATCAACTATTAAGACAAAATTACTCTATAATAAATATAGATTATATACAGATCAGCGATATCACTAAAAGTGTAAATGATTCTTACAGAACATACTCATTTACTTTTTATGATTATCAAAATCAAAATAATAAATATTTTAAAATCAAAACTCAAATATTGGAAAGAGAATTTATTAGACTGACAATCCTAATAAATCATTTTAAAGAAAAAAAAGAAGTAATTAATGAATTTATGAACCTTAGTAAATATGTATCCACTGATATAGAAGACATTGATAAAATTTTAATTACTATAATATATGATAAAATACAAAATTTGATAAAAACTAAGGGAAAAGATAATATACTTCAAAATACAGTATATTCTACTGACTTTCTAGATATCCAAAGTCTAGATATTTTTCTTAATAACTATTCTTTTAAATTTTTAGAACCTACAAGTTAAGTATAATAATTACAGACCACAGCTCTAAAAGGTAAAACACCTTTAGAGATATGGAATGCCTTACTGCTACAATCTAAACAACACTAAATAGTATCAAAATCGCTTGAGCTCACACAGTCCAATTCTTTTATTTTCTATATCAATTCTTTTCTCATCTTTTTAACTGCTTTTAAAGAATCAATATCTTTCCAAATCTTTTTCACAATACCATAATTATCTTTAAGCCAAGTTGTATTTACAACTTTAATTACTGTAGTCGCATTATCTAAAGAATATGCCTTAACCTTTTTGCCTAGTCCTAAATCTTTTATTTTTTGCCTTACTTCTTTTGATATTACTAATTGATTTTCAACCTCAATAATCATTATCAAAATTTAATAATATTAAAATGTATAGCAACGAGTAAAAATATAGATATTATGAATATATATCTTAATATAACAAATATTATCTTAAATATAAATTTCTGAATTTTTATAAAAAAAGTGAAAAAAATAGCAATTACAAAAGCTCCAATTATTATATATATGCTCATAAGAACATATTATCACAATATAAAAATACTTTTAAGTTTATAAACATTTATAAGAAGATCATATTAAGTGGAAAATAGAGTAGAGAAGTAAAATTAACAATCAATTAGGTATTACTCTTTTATATTGGTTTACATATTACTGTTAAATCGCAAAGTGTCAGTTTACATTTTCATAGTAATATGATCTACTTGTTATATAATCTTTGCCATTAAATTCTTATAAATTTGATAAATACATTGTTTTTTATTGCCTCATAAGAAAAAACCTTAATTCACGTTATCTGTTCTATATAATATTTTAATTATTTGATTCTCGTTAACATTTTATATTATAGGTATTAAAATATTACTAATATGAAAATAGGGAAATTTGTGAAAACAAATAGTATAAGGTCAAATTGTTATACCAAAATCAATTAGAGATGCATTAGGTATTGATCCTGATACTATTTTGAATATTGTAGTAAGGAATAATAATATATTAATATCTTCAGTAGGGGAATTTATAACAAAATTGGAGAGAGAAGATTCTTACTGTTGTCAAACCATTAAGATTGAGAATGGAAATTGACGAAAACAGGAGAGTTTTCAATGGTCTTAATTGGTATCTTCATATAGGTTAATTTCTCTGGTTTTATGTTTAAAAGATTAACAGGTATTTTTACATCTGTATGTTCTTTTAGATAATAATCTATATTCTGAGTATATAAAGGATCCTGGAAAACTTAATGAATACATTAAATATGAAATAGGAAAAACCCCCAGTCTTAAAAGCCAATCAATTATTATAGATGAAATTCAAAGAATTCCTTCACTTTTAAATGAGGCTCATAGGTTAATTGAGAATGAAGGTTTAAACTTTATACTTTGTGGATCGAGCACTAGAAAATTAGTACGAGGTGGAGCAAATATGTTAGGAGGCAGAGCTAGTAGAATTGTGATGGGTGGTCTTTGTATCTTTGAAATTGAAGATTTTAACTTACTTAAATATATAAATAATGGAGGTATTCCTTCCCACTATCTCTCAGAAAATGCATCTTATCTACAAAAATCATATATTCAAAATTATATTCAAGAAGAAATCAAAGGAGAAGCACTTGTTAGAAACTTATTAAGCTTTAATCGTTTCCTTGATCTTGCTGGTATGACTAATGGACAAGAAGTAAATTATACAAATATAGCTAGAGATGTTGGAGTAGACGCTAAAACAGTAAGAGAATACTTTCAAATATTGATAGATACTTTACTAGGAAACTACCTTCTTCCATATTTTGATAAGAAAAAGAGAACTAACATTTTGCAATCTCCCAAATTTTATCTTTTTGATACGGGAATCGTAAACCATCTAAAAGGTTTAACACTATCAAAAGAAGAAGGAGAAGAATTTGGAAGATCGTTCGAGTATATTTTCTTTAATGAATTATTAAATTATAAAAATTATAGAGATAAAGATTTTGAAATCTCTTTCTGGAGAACATATGAAAAAGATGAAGTGGACTTTATTCTTGGGGATGCTGAAATAGCTATAGAAATAAAAAGTACAAAAAATATTAACAATATAGATTTGAAAGGAATTAAGAAATTCAATGAAATTTATAAACCAAAGAGATCTATTGTTATAACCAATACAAACATTCCTCGCAAGCTAGATAATGGTATTGAATTAATACCGTATATGGAATTTATAGACTTACTTTGGAACGATAAAATTACTTCTTAGTAAGAAGATTAATTTTTTGTGTATGTTCTTTCTCATCTATAATTTTTCAATTTATATTAGAAATATTATCTAAATTTAATATATAGTTAATATTTTTGGTTATGCAAAATTATTACATCACAAAATAAGCCAAATATGAACGTTTTCCTTTAATAGAGCCATTAATTGGCTATAAATGTGTATACCCACTTCTCCATACAGCTATAAAATAGGGAAGTGTTTATCTTCATTTAAATAGAAATCTATTGTAAAAAGAGGAAAATCTTATGATATATGAGAAAAATAGAAGTATATATAAAAATTAATTTAATAACATATATTAATAATAATAGGTAATACCTCAATAAAATAAAAATTCATATCTATACAAAAGATAAAAAGTATATTATTTATTATCTTTTATGGCAAAATAACCTTTTAAGTAGAGTAATATGGTAGAGAAGTCAACTCAATATATGATAATTGAGTATAAGGGTGATTATACTCAATTATATTTCAATGTTTTTAACCCATTTTGACTATACTCTACTGGAGAAGAAGTACCCTCTTTGTTTATTCATTTATAAATATATTTTATTCACACAAATAAATATAAATTATGTATATATTACCTAACTATTTATATGTTTATTATTCATAAATTAGCAATGCTCACTTATCCACAACAACATATTTTTAAAAAACTATAGGGTGTTATATTAAATACTATAAGTCCCCCACTCTTTAATCATGTGGTGTATAGATTTTGGCTCTGCAACAATATAATTTAAATTATAATGGTATTTTACAAAGGATATATAACAATGTGTGGAATCTGTTCAAAATGTTTTTTATTTAAAGTAATAACAATATATCCAGTAACCAATGCTGATGCTGCAATAATATAGTCAGCAACACCAAGACCCTTATTCACATCTCTGAATAATTCGCCTGCTCTTTTAGCAATATCCTTATTAAGATCTATCTCATTAAAAAATTGGAGAAACCCCAAAATTTTCTTTGAGACCACATCATCAAGAGTACTGCTTCCAGAAAATAACTCCATAATTAATAAAGATTGTGAGTTTT
>JAMCRT010000016.1 GCA_023380695.1 Patescibacteria group bacterium
AGAAAAAGGATATTCTGGAAAATATTAAAATATAAAGATAAAATATGATAAGTATTATAAGATAAATATATATTTTATTGTTGATAAAATCCTTGGTGAATCATATAATTATAGATAACAATGAAGTTTAAACTTTATATTAAATTCACGTATAATTGTCAATATAATATGAATAATTACTAAAAACTATATCAATTCACGAGTTTTTTGTATTAAAAGCTTTGTTTTTGTTTGATTTAATATTAAGATTGATTCTTTATTTGGAGTGAGAGACGGGGTTCGAACCCGCGACCTCTTCCTTGGGAAGGAAGCATTCTACCACTGAACTACTCTCACACTAGCCGATAAGCAGAGTCAAACTGCTATCTTTCATATTACGAGTATGACGCTTTATCAATTAAGCTATATCGGCATATTATGTCCTTATTATACTGATTTACCATTTTATTTGAAATACTTATATAGGCATTGTTTTTGATTTTTATTTATATCTGTTTTATAATAACAAATATGCAATCAAACTTATTTTTATCTAGAGTACTTAGTATATTTACAGGGTCCTTATTTATAGCAACTATAGGTGCTTATTTTTCTCAATATGTACCATCTGGATTATTTCTAGTACTTATTATTATTGAATTTATATTAATATTTGCAATTAATGGAGTAAGGAACAATCCTACTTTAGCTCCAATATTTCTATTTTTGTTTACATTTATATCTGGACTTACTGTAGGTCCACTGATTTTTGTATTTATCCATGCTAATGAAGGATATATAGTAATGCAAGCTTTAGGTATTACTACTTTCATATTTATAATACTGACGTTAATTGTGCTTTTTTTTAAGATTAATCTTACACACTCAAAAATAGGAGTATTCCTATTTATTGCACTAATAGGTGTAATCATTGCAGGAGTTGTTAATATATTTCTTGGCAATCCCCTACTTCAATTTTATATATCAGCTGCTGTAGTTGTGATTTTCTCAGGATATATTCTATATGATATATCCAATATTATTAATAATCCCAATATGACTAATGAATATGTAGCTGCTCTTTCATTGTATTTAGATTTTGTTAATATTTTTATAGCACTTTTAGAGATTCTAGGGTTTCTTGAAGGTAAAAATTAATAAATGTCTCATAACATTGCATTTAAAATATCGCATTTAGTATCTATACATCATGTTGCTTCAACTATTAATTTAATAGTATTTCCTCATTTATATTTTTTTCTATTTGTATTTATTACTCTTGAAGAATTAGGTGTTCCTATGCCATTGCCGGGGGAATTTTTTGTTTTTTTAGCGGGATTTAGAATAGCTGAAGGTAAGGATATTGCATATATAGTTATCTTACTCATTTTTATAGCCACATTTATTGGTGCATCAATACTCTACTCTATTATTTATTGGGGTGGGCTTCCATTTATTGAAAAATATGGTAAGTATTTTTTTATATCAAAGAACAAAATAGAAAAGGTTCAACATTGGTTTACCTCCCATGAAGTAGGTGCAGTTGTTGCAGGAAGATGGGTTTTTGGTTTAAGAATAGTATCAAATGTTATAGGGGGGCTTTTTAGGTTTCCATATAAAAAATTTATCACAGCCACTTTATTTGCTACTGTAGTATGGAGTATATTCTATATCATTTTAGGTATGATATTTGGTAAGTTCTATATCTATTTAATTAGTTTTCTTGGACATTTTAATAGTATAATTATTGAAGGAGTATATTTGATATTTTTAAGTGTAGTAACTTTTATTTTTATATATATAACAAAAAGAATATCAGAGAAATCAAAAAATGGATGATCAAGATATAACAAAGTATTTTTCAACAAGAACAAATGAAGCTTTATCAAGGGCTTTAGATAAGGCTATGCAAAATAAAAATTTAGATATTGATACAGAACATCTTTTGTATGGGCTACTAACTGATGATGTTGTAATAAAAATATTTGAGAAACTAAAAATTAAACCCAATGAAGTATTAGAAAAAATAGAAGAGCAGATGCAAAAAGGTACTTTTGTATCATCTAACATAGGTTTATCTCCAAGGGCAAGACAAGTACTACAAATGGCTTTTGGAAATTCATTAAAATTAGGACACAGCTATGTTGGTACAGAGCATATTCTTTTAGGTTTACTAGAAGAAGGTGAAGGGCTGGCATTCCAAATACTTACATCTTTTGGTCTTTCACTGGATAAAACATTAAAAACTGTAGAAGATATACTGGGTACTGGTGATGCTATAGATGATAGTACAGACACACCAAATCTAGATAAATATGCTAGAAATCTTAATAAACTGGCTGAAGAAAATAAAATAGATCCAATTATAGGAAGGGAAAATGAAGTTACAAGATTGATTCAGATTTTGACAAGAAGGAGAAAAAATAATCCAGTGCTGATTGGTGATCCAGGTGTTGGGAAAACTGCAATTGTTGAAGGACTTGCTATAAAAATTATATTAAATAATGTGCCAGATATTCTAAAAAATAAAAAGATATATGCGCTGTACCAAGCCTCTTTAATAGCTGGAGCTAAATTTAGAGGGGAATTTGAAGAAAGGGCTCAGGGAATTCTTTCTGATGTTATAAAGAGTAATGGAAATGTCATTCTATTTATAGATGAGTTACATACAATTGTTGGCATGGGTGCAATGGAAGGACAGATGGATCTTTCAAATATTTTAAAACCTGCTCTTGCAAGAGGTGAAATACATATTATTGGAGCTACTACTCTTGATGAATACAAAAAATACATTGAAAAAGATGGTGCACTAGAGAGACGGTTTCAACCAATTATTGTGCCAGTACCTAGTGTGGATCAGAGTATTGAGATACTAAGAGGAATAAAGGATAAATATGAAGCTCATCATAAAATAGCTATTAGCGATGATGCAATTGTTGCATCAGTATTACTTTCAGATAAATATATAAAAGACAGGTTCTTGCCAGATAAGGCTATAGATATTTTAGATGAGGCATCAGCTAAGGTGAAATTGCAATATTCTATTGAACCAATAGACATTAGAAAAATAAAAGATGAAATAGAACAATTGGAAAAAGAGAGAGATTCTCTAACTAGAGCAGGTAAATATGAAGATAGTGCAAAAATAAAACAGAAGATTGAGATTTTAAAAGGAGAGTTATCTCCTCTTGAGAGAGATTGGTTAAAAAAGAAGGGTACTTCATCAGAATCTGTATTAAAAGAAGATATTTTCAATGTTGTATCTCAAATAACTGGTATTCCATTATCATCTATCAGTGAAGATGAAAAACAAACACTTATTAATCTTGAAAAGAAAATTCATGAAAAAGTTATAGGACAAGATGAAGCAATCTCACTGATATCATCTACCATTAGAAGAAGCAGAGTTGGCTTAAAGGATGAAAAAAGACCAATAGGATCATTCTTATTTTTAGGTCCTAGTGGTGTTGGAAAAACACAATTGGCAAAAACAATATCAGAGATTGTTTTTGGTTCTGAGGATAATCTTTTGAGATTTGATATGTCCGAATATATGGAAAAATTTAATGTATCAAGACTTATAGGATCTCCCCCAGGATATGTTGGTTATCAAGAAGGAGGGGCATTAACTGAGGCTGTTAGAAGAAATCCCTATTCAATTTTACTGTTTGATGAAATAGAAAAGGCTCACAGTGATGTTTTTGATATATTTCTACAAATGCTTGATGATGGAAGATTAACAGATAATCTCTCTCATACTGTTGATTTTAAAAATACTATTATCATAATGACATCAAATATTGGCTCAGATATTATCATAGATTATTTAAAAAATAATAAAGATTATGCAAAAAATTGGGATGAAGTAGAAAAATTAGTTTTAGACAAATTAAGAAATCATTTCAAAGCAGAATTTCTAAATAGATTAGATAATATTATAGTATTTAAACCTTTATCTAGAGTGCAATTAAAGAGTATAGTGGAAATGTTTCTCAATGAAAGTATAAATAAACTGAAAACATCAAAAATTCAAATTACATATACTAAGGATGTAATAGATAGAATCCTAGATATTGGATATGATGTAGTATATGGTGCAAGACCCATTAAAAGAGTGATTCAAAAAGAAATAGAAAATAAACTAGCAGATATAATATTGAGTTCATCAAAAATCAAAAAGATTACAATTGAATGTAAAGATAAACAGTTTGTATTTAAATATTAGGGAGTACAGTCTGTAATATTAGATGACCCTGATGGTATTTGAGATGTAGGATAAGCTTTTATTGTCATTGCATTACTAAGTGGAGTGATATATGCTACCGTAGCATTTGCAAGCATTTGTATAGGTACTACATAGTTACCGGATGATGCATTTTGCTCTACACAACTTTTCATAAATTCTGCGTTTTGATTACCATAAACAAGTTGTACTTCAAAACTTCCTTTAGTAGATGTATTTATAAGAAGGCTGTTTTCATTTACTGTAGTTGAAGTTGAAGTTGTATGTTGTATTTGTGCTAAAGGAGATGTGTATTCTACATTACTTATTGGACTTTGTGCTGTTGTATTAGATCCTCCTATTGCATACATAATATTATTAAATGTTACATATCCCATCCTTTGTGTAGGTGTAATCATTGACGATGTAGTATTCCAATTCGTAATAGAGCTTAGTGATGCATAATATGTACTATTACTTACATTCGTGGTAGTTGTGTAAGTTGTTGTAGGACTATATCCACAGTAATATTCTGGAGGTGTATGATATCCATAATACCATCCTCCAGGATAATTATAACTATATGCATAACCATAATATGGAGAGTTATAATGCCATCTGCAACCATATGTTTGCGTAGTTTGTGTAACAGTTTGTGTTGCTATACCACCATAAATATATATATACGTTGTGTTTATAATACTCCCTGTCGCATTTGTACCTTGTGTTGGAATAATAGATATTCCTTCATTGTAAACACTCTCTGGTAGCGTAGAAGTTGTAAATGAATTGGATCCTGTATTATATTCTAACAATGTATTTGTTGCAGAAGACCCATTATATCCACCTGCAAGATATATAGTTCCATTATATTCTTTCCCTGCTATACCATATAATGCCCCATCTGGAAGAGAATTTATTTGTGACCATCCACTCAGAGTGCCATTACTTTGTATTTGTGATTTATACACAGTATTAAGAGGTGTTCCAGATGAATTTCTACCTCCAAATAAATATATAAAACCTCCATATTCAATTGCTGTTGTATCATAAATTGATTGGGGCAGAGGTGATGTTGTGTTCCACCCTCCGATATTTCCATTATTTAGTGGAGCATAATATACACTATTGGTAATAGATGTGTATGTATATGTTTCTGTCTGACAAGTATAATACCAATATGTGACAGTGTATGGTTGGTAATATACATAATAATGCCACTCAAATACTGGATACCAAACCCAATAGAATCCATTCCAATAATAATTCCAAGAAACAGTGTAATACCAGACATATACGGGTTCATAATATGTATATGTATATGGGTAATAGTAACAATATTGATATGAATATGAATATTGTGAATTTCCACCAATGCTATATATATATTGTCCATTAGATACAGATGCATTTTGTTCTGTGGGACTAGGTAGAGATTGTTGTCCTGTCCAACTGGATACACCACCAGTATTTGTGAGTGATCCTTTATATGTATTTGACATTATTCCTCCATTATATCCTCCTATGACATAAACATTACTGTTAGCATGTGTTGTGCCTGATGATGTAATATTTGATGGTAAAGCATTGGTATTTTGCCATGTATTTGTTTTACCAGTAAAAGTTGTTGTTGTAATATGGTGTGTTGTTTGTAAAACAGTCCCTTGTAGATTAACTGGTAATGTAGCGCCTTGTTTGACTGCATTAGTAGGTGTAATTTTTGCAGATATTATATAATTGCATTGTTGTTTATTACCGGCTTTACAACTACCTGTACTTGGTATAATTTGTTGTGGGTTTGTTGGATTTGTAGAAAACTCATGTTGATCAATTACAGATAATGCATTTTGTATACCAGTTTGAGCTGCTGCAAATGCTTTTTCTCCTGAGTATGTAATTGAATTCTGTGAAGTATTCAAAATTGCTTTTGATGTAAGAGAGATGACTACAATAAGTAAAACTATAGCAACTAACATTACTATGATTAGTGTTTGCCCTTTATTATTTGACATATTTGATTTCACATTTTTAATATAGTATAGATAACATAAGTTATCAATATATATCTGATATGATGAAGTATAAAAGTAATATTAAGCTCATTTTAATTTTAATATTTTTCTCTCTTGCATTCATTCTTATTGAATTTAGAATTAAGTCTGTATATTTATATAATGTAAATACAAAATATGAGAGTAAAGTATACAATCTAATTCAAAAACAATATATTAATTCTAATATTTTTTTTGTTGGAAGTTCTAATATATTGCAAAGTATTAAAGAATTTTATCCTTTAGCAAAATCAGTAAAAATAGATAGAATTTATCCAAATAGGATAAATATTTACATAAAAAGTGAGAATATTGCATTTGTCTATAAACAAAAAACAAAATATTTTTTTGTAACACAAAATGGTTCTATATTAAATGGATTCTATACTCAAAAATATCCAGTTGTAAAATCAAATTCTAAACTTAGCAGTTTCTATAAAAATAAATTAATAACACTTATAAATGATGTAGGAAAACAAACGTCATTTAAAGTTTCGTATTATGAATTATCAAATGATACTGTCTCTTTGTATCTTAGTACTGATCAGATTGCCATAATGACATTTAATAGAAGTCTTACAAGTCAAATTGGAAATATTATATATATTATAAACAATCTGAGTGTATCTAGATGTAAAACTATGAATGTTGAATTCAATAAGGTATATTGTAGTATATAGTGTTTTAAAGATGTATAATATTTGATATATATTAATTATGTCTAAAGAATTTATAACTGGAATAGATATTGGATCTTCTAAGATTACTACTGTAATAGTTAGTACTGATGATAAACAACCTAAAGTCATAGGTGTTTCTACAAATAAATCCTCTGGAATTAAAAAGGGTGTTGTTGTAGATATTGATGATGCAGTCAAATGTATATCTGAAAGTATTGAAAGTGCAGAAAGGATGTCTGGAGTTACTATAACTTCAGCAGTACTCAATATAGGTGGAAAACAAATATCAAGTACTAATAATCATGGTGTTATTGCAATATCAAAAGATGATATATCAAAAGATGATGTAGAAAGAGTGATTGAAAGCTCAAGAGCAATATCTGTTCCACAAACAAAAGAAATATTACATGTTATTCCAAGAGAATTTATTGTTGATTCTCAAGATGGTATTAGAGATCCAATAGGTATGTCTGGTATTAGATTAGAAGTTGATACACACATTATTACTGTTAGTAGTATGGCGCTTCATAACCTTATAAAATGTGTAAATCAAGTTGGTATTGCAGTGGATTCTGTGGTATTTAGTGGTCTTGCTGATGGAGAGTTATTATTAAATTCTACAGAAAAAGAATTAGGTGTGATGTTAATAGATATTGGGTTTGGTATATGTAATGTTGTCTTATATATGGATGATGCAATTACATTTTCAAGTACTATTCCTATTGGTAGTAATAATATAACAAATGATATTGCAATAGGACTAAGACTTTCTATAGAAGATGCTGAAAAAGTTAAAAACAATATAGCTTTGTTAGTAAAAAAGGCAAAAATCTCTTTAGATAAAGATAAACAGGACAAAAAATATTCACCGGATAATAAGTTAAATGATTTCAAATCTGATAGTGATTTGATATTGAAATTATCTGATATTGGTATAGAGGTAGATTCTGGTGTAGAAGATATAAAGAAGAGTATGTTAGATGATATTATTGATGCAAGATTAGAGGAGATTTTTAGTGCTATAAAAGAAGACATAAAAAAATCTGGATTTGACTACAATATGCCATCGGGTGTTGTTCTGACAGGTGGTGGTGCAATGTTGGATGGTATAGGTAAATCTGCTAGTAAGTATTTATCATCAGCAGTAAGGGTTGCTCATCCATCTAATTTAATAGGGCTTACTGATGAGATTTCTACTCCTGCCTACTCTACTGTATGTGGCCTTATTGATTATTATTTAAATAAAAATAAATTAAGTGATAATAGTAGAAAAAAACCCAACGTAGCATCTTTTGCTAATAAGGGTAATGTATTTTTAGATTGGTTAAAAACATTAATGCCATAAAGATTGATATTAATTTGGATTTGTGGTTTAATTGGAAAATAAAATATATTAAATTATAAAAAAAATATATGTTAGTAAAACCTCAGAGTTTAGATAATGCTCCTAAAATTAAAGTAGTGGGTGTAGGTGGTGGTGGTAATAATGCTATTAACACTATGATTTCTGTACATAATATTTCAGGAGTTGATTTTATTTCTGTTAATACAGATTCACAGGCATTAAAAAATTCTCTTGCAGAAAATAAAATTCAAATAGGTACAGAGCTTACTAAAGGACTTGGATCTGGAGGAGTTTCTGTTATTGGAAAGCAGGCTGCAGAAGAAAGTGTGGATTTGATCCATGAATATCTTGCAGGTTCTGATATGGTTTTCATTACTGCAGGTATGGGTGGAGGAACTGGTACAGGTGCTTCACCTATCATAGCTGGTATTGCAAAGAATTTAGGTGCTCTTACAATAGGTGTTGTTACAA
>JAMCRT010000017.1 GCA_023380695.1 Patescibacteria group bacterium
ATATTTAAAATACACATTTTTAAATCCTTCAATAAACATTGGATATATAGATCAAAATCAAACATTACCTTTTCAAGATGAGAATGCTATTTTTAATCTTAATAAACTATCTCCTAATCTTCCTCTAAATGAAGTAATACATTTACTAATCAAATTCAACATTGATAAGGAATCAATATACAATAAAGTATCCAAATTATCAGGAGGAGAAAGAGCAAAAATAATACTGGCAAGTGTGATAGCTAATCATTCTAATATTATCATATTAGATGAGCCAACAAATAATTTAGATAATACAACTACAGATGCACTTAAAAAAGCCATTATTCCTTATGAAGGATCTTTATTAATTGTTTCTCACAATGAAGCATTTATAGACGGATTAAATATAATTAGAAAAATTTTTATCTAGGGAGTATTTATATATGAATACAATAATTCCACATTTTCTGAATTTTATGGTATAAATCTGTATTATCAGGTATAAATAAAGAAATTTATATAAAATAGAAATTAAGAATAAATGAATAAAATTAGAGAATTGTTAAAAAAAGGACATCTGGTAGTTTCTGTAGTTTTTAGAAATTATATAAGAGTCACTAAATTACTTTGGAAGAATGATAAAAGTGTATTAATGCTTTCATATATTAGAAGTGTAGTAAATTCTATAGTTCCAATTATTAATGCTTTTATATATGGAGAAGTTGTTAACATTTTAATATCAGGTGTAATAAAAAAACATAATATAGAACTCCCTATTTTCATATTATTTATTATTTGGTTTGTAATATATTTCATATCAACATATCTAGATACATTGAATTATATAGTATGGCAAAAAACACAATTATTATTAAATAAATTATATACAGCTCTATTTTTAGAAAAATTAATCTCATAAATTATGTATGGAATTAATGCAATAATGATAATTGATTATTTTAATAAAGCACAAGAAAGATATGAATATGCATCAGGACAAGTAGCACATACTTCATTAAGATTAAATACTGCACTGTTATCATTTATTTTTTCTTTATTGGCTTTTTTCTATTTTTCTCCATTGGTTTCTTTAATTATCATTATTGCATTAATTCCATACATAATTTATGAGATTAATTTTTCTAAAATATCTTGGGGTATATGGAGTGAATCTACTGATTATAGAGATCACTATTTTTCAGTAGTAGAGATTTTTCGAAGGGATAATGCTCAAGAGCTAAAAATTCATAAATCAGGAGAATATCTTAAAAACAAAGTTACTACATTAAATGATGAAAGATATAAAAGGGAGATGGATTTGACAAAGAAAAGAAGCAGATTTAATATTTTCGGATCCTTTATTGATACAGTTATATATGTTTTATCTTCTTTATATATAGTCTATAAAGCTTTAATAGGAGTTATTCCAATAGGATCTGTTGTAACGTTTTTTTCTATTTTAGCTAACTATATTTCAAGTGTGCAATTTTTAACAGGTAGTTTTATAGAGCTATATGAGTTGGGATTATTTCTTGATGATATTCATAACTATTTAGATTTCAAATTAGATGATGAAATGGTAAATGGAGAGATAAAGATAAAAGACAATAAACAACATAAAATAGAATTTAAAAATGTGTATTTTAAATATCCTAAATCTAAAAGATATATATTTAAAAATTTATCTTTAACAATAAATCCAGGTGAAAAAATAGCTATTGTTGGAGACAATGGTGCTGGGAAGACTACATTTATAAATCTACTGTGTAGGTTTTATACTGCTAATAAAGGTGAAATATTAATTGATGGTGTAAATATAAATGATATAGATATACTATCTTGGTATGATAATCTTGGAGTACTTTTTCAGGATTATATAAAATACCGTTTTAGTGTAAATGAAAATATAAGATTGGGTGATATATTTAAGAAAAATTCTGATCAAAATGATATAATAGAAGCAGCAAAAAAAGCACAAGCCCATGTTTTTATAGAAAAATTTAAAGATCAGTATGATACTGTTTTAAGTAGAAAGGGTCAAGGAACAATTTCTGGGGGAGAATGGCAAAAATTGGCATTGTCTAGAGAATTTTTTAGAGATCCTACAATACTTATACTTGATGAACCAACATCTAATCTAGATGTAAAATCAGAAGATAATATTTTTAGAATAATAGAAGATACTTCAAAAGATAAAACAGTTATATTAATCTCACATAGATTTTCAACAGTAAGAAATGTAGATAGAATATTTGTATTTGAAAAAGGTGAAATATTAGAAGAGGGTAGTCATCAAGATTTGATGAATCTTAAAGGTAAATACTTTACATTATTTAATATTCAGGCAAAAGGATATAAATAAAAATATTATAATTTAATATATATCCTATTTGCTTTCAACTAAAGGTATAAGTATAATTGGAATCAATGGAAGATATTATATCACTAGCAAAAAGAAGAGGTTTTGTATATCCAGCATCTGAAATATATGGAGGGTTATCTAATGCATGGGATTATGGACCATTAGGTACTATACTTAAAAATAATATAAAAAACGAATTTATAAGGTTTTTTACAATTTTAAGGGATGATATAGTGCTTCTAGATAGTGCTATTATACAAAACCCATTAGTTTGGAAAGCTTCAGGACATATTGAGCATTTTACAGATCCACTAACAGATTGTTTATCATGTAAAAAAAGATATAGAGCAGACCAACTTATTGAAGATACACTGAGTACAAATGTTGAAGGTCTCAGTACAGAGGATATGACAAAAATTATTGAAGAAAATAACATTAAATGTCCTGAATGTGGAGGAAAACTTACAAAAGTGAGTTTTTTTAATCTTATGTTTGTAACTCATATAGGACCAATAGAAGATGTTACAAATATAGCATTTTTAAGGCCAGAAACAGCACAAGGTATTTTTACAAATTTTTTAAATATTACGAAAAGCACAAGGGTAAATCTTCCTTTTGGTGTATTGCAAATAGGAAAGGCATTTAGAAATGAAATTACTGCAGGTAACTTTATATTTAGAACATTAGAATTTGAACAAATGGAGATTGAATATTTTGTTGATCCTAAAGATTCAGACAAGGCATTTGAAGAACTATTTGAATATAACAGTAGGTGGTATGATCATATTGGTATCAAAAAAGAAAATATCAAATATGTAGAATTATCAGATACCGAAAGGGCACATTATTCAAAAAAAACAATTGATATTTATTTCAAATTTCCTTTTGGATTTAAAGAACTTCAATCTTTTGCAAATAGATCTGATTATGATCTTAGGAAACATTCAGAGTACTCATCAAAGGATTTGGTTATTTTTGATGAAAAATCAAAGAAAAATATTTACCCTTATGTGATAGAACCATCAATAGGTTTAGATAGATTATTCTTAGCATTACTTATAAATGGTTTTTGTATTGAAGATGTTTCAGGAGAGGAAAGAATAGTATTAAAATTATCACATAGGATTTCTCCATATCAAGTTGCCATCTTTCCATTAGTTGGAAAAGGAGAGAGTTTAAATCTTTCAAGACGAATTTATGATGATTTAAAACTAAAATTTAGATGTATATATGATATGGGTGGCTCTATTGGTAAAAGGTATAGAAGACAAGATGAAATAGGAACACCAAAATGTATTACAATAGATCCTAAATCACTTGAAGATAATATGGTGACTATCCGAGATAGGGATACAATGAAGCAAGATAGAGTAAAAATAGATAAATTATCTGAGTATTTGAATCAATGCTTTATATAATACCAACACCTATTGGAAATTTGAATGATATAACAAAAAGGAGTATAGATATCATTGAATCTCTAGATTGCCTATTTTGCGAGAATGTCAGTCATTCAAAAATGATGTTTGAAAAATTAAATATTAAATATCCAAAGTTATATAAATATACTGAGTACAATGAAGATAGAATAATTGAATATATTTTAAGTCTTTTATTGCAAAAACAAAATGTTGGGTTAGTTTCAAATGCTGGGTATCCTGTAATATCTGATCCTGGATATAAATTAGTAAGAGCTCTGAAAGAACGAAGTCTTCCATATACTGTACTCTCTGGTGCAACTTCTATTATTCCTTCACTTATCTATTCTGCATTGCCTCCAGACAAATTTGTATTTATAGGATTTTTACCAAAATCTGAGACAAAGATAATATCTACTATAAATAAATTTAGGGGTATAACTGTTATATCATTTGAATCTCCTTATAGAGTAATTAAAACATTAAAAATTTTAAAAGATAATTTTTTAGGAATGCAAATTACAGTATGTAGAGAAATATCCAAAATACATGAAGATATACAATCTGGAGATATATCATCTATATATGATTACTTTCTAAATATAAAAAGTATAAAAGGTGAGTTGACACTTACTTTTTATATTGACTGATACTATAATAGAAATATGATAAGAGATGATTTTAAAATACTATCGCTTATATATATTTTGATAAATATTATTTTTGTCATATTCTTACAATTTCTGTATAGATTTTCATATGTTACAAATCTATTACATTCTCTTCTAGTATTTATATCTTTAGGATTCTTTTTTTATGTAGGGTATGTACTTTTAGGAAAATTAAAACAGAAATATATTATTCCTCTATCAATTCTTCTTATTTTCCTAGTGAGACTTATAAATCTTTTTCTGACTTATGTTATAGAAAATTATGTAACTTATCCTTGGGCATATCTTGCAAAAATAGATAAATACTATAATGTTGCAATGACAAAATCAGAGTATATATCATCAATTTGGACTACTTTCATTTTTAATCTTTTTGCATTTGAAGTTTTATTAATAATTTTTGTTTTTATAGGTTTATATATTTATAGATTTTTACATAAAAATTGAATATTGTAATATACATTATAAATCATTTTGTGCAAGGAATTGGATTTTCTGCATACCTCTTCTATGAAGCTTTATTTGGTCTATTTATAGGATTTTTCTTATCTTCAATATTGCAAAATGTTATCCCAAAAACTTTTATACGAAAACATATGAAAAATAATTTTTTAGGAATTATATTTTCTGTAATTTTAGGTATAGTTTCTTCATCTTGTAGTTATGGAGCTGCAGAACTATCAAAAGGTATGTATAAAGAAGGTGTTGATGTAAGGAATATCTTTTCCTTTCTTATATCTTCTACTAATATGAATATTGCAATACTTATACTTTTTGCCTATCTTATAAGTTTTAAATTTGCTTTTGCAGAGTTTTTTGGAGGTATTATTATAATAGTTTTTGTAATTTTAGGATTTTCTATATTTGAAAGATCAAAGAAATCACAATATAAAGAAAAAGATATAACTATTATAGATACCTGTAAGATTTGTGGAATGAAAGGAAATGATAATATTAATTATGCATATAATGATATTAAATATTTATTTTGTTCACCAGTGCATAAAGATATGTTTATACAAAACCCAATAAAATATATAGGAGATGATATATCAGATATAAAGACTATTAATGGGTGGAAAGATATATCTCAAACTTTTATATCAGATGTCTTAATGCTTAAGTGGGAATTGCTTTCTGGATTTTTAATAGCAGGTTTTGCTGAGAGTTTTATTCCATCCTCATTTTTTGCAAATGCACTGTTTTTCTTAAATAATATTCCTGTAATAGGGTATATACTTCTTTTATTATCAGGTTTATTTATAGCATTTATAACATTTGTATGTTCAATGGGAAATGTTCCTGTAGCAAGATATCTTAATATATCAAAAATTCCAATTGCTGCAAACATAACATATATTTATGGTGATTTATTAATTCTTCCTTTAATTAGTATATATAGAAAATCATATCCAAAAAGAATAATTTTTCTTTTCTTACTATTCTTTATGATTGGTGCTATGGTTGCAGGATTTATTATGCAATCTGTATTTCCATATCTTCCATCATTTAGATTAACTTTCTCATTTAATTTTGTTTTTGATATCTTAAATATTATTGCAGTAGTAATAACATTATTTTTGATTTCTATCAATAAATTGGTAAAAGTGTAGTTTTTAAAATATAGTATAGTGAAATTATAATACTCATAAATTTTGTTCTCAGGATTAAATAAATCGCAGTATAAAAGCAAAAGTATAACAACTGTGGATAACTTTGCAGTTTGTATAATAGATGAGGATAAATATACTTATACAAGTGTTTTATATAAATATTTTACAGATATCAAGGAATTAAAATGCAGATTTATTATATATAAGTTTGTAGAATGCTTCTATTTCCATTTTTGCACCTTCAAGTGCATTATGTGGAGTTTTTTCTTTTGGTAAGGAGATAGATTGTAATATCTTATTTAGTGATAAAAAATCTATATTTTCTAGATTATTGTTTTTTAAAGACTTGTAAAATGCAATTGAATGTAGATCTACTAGTCTATATGTAAAGGGAAATGTAAGTTTATTTTTAAAATATGCTACTTTTAGAAATTCATAGTCAAAATGTATATTATGACCCATCATAATATTATCTGTATTTTGCTTATCTATCCATTTTGAAAATTCCATCAGAAGTGATTTTAAAGATTGTTTTTGTTTTGATAGTATATCTTTTTTTAAAAACCCATTTATTTTCAGTGCTTTATTATCAATAGATACATCTTTTGATATTCTGCATTCTCCATAAAATTGGTTTTTAGTTTTTTTAAAATTTATCGCTCCAATACTTAAGATTGCATGTTTGTTTGGATTTGTTCCTGTTGTTTCTATATCAATTACTATCATTTAAGCTTTTTCGACGATTACTGCTGTTCCGTAACATAAAACTTCTGATATTCCATTTGCTATTTCATTTGTATCATATCTTACTCCTAATACAGCATTAGCCCCCAGTGATTTTGCATGTTCACACATAAGATTATATGTATCATCTCTTGCTTTCTCACACATATTTGTATATATAGTAATATTTCCTCCAAATATTGTTTGTAATCCTGCACCAATATTTCCAACGATACTTCTGGACCTAACCATGATACCTTTTACAATACCTAGTTGTTTTACAATTTTATATCCTGAAATATCAAATGTTGTTGTAACTAGAGATCTATCAATATCACTAGTAAGTTCTTCTTGATTATTGTCCATAATGTTTTTATAAATAAAATAATAATAACTATTGTACAATCTTTAATAGTTTTTGCAACTATTTTGCACTAATATGAAGAGTGTTATACTTTTCTTCCATAAAACCAATATTTCTTTTTCAACTTTTATTCCTGTTGCAATATTAAATTCTAAAAATAAGGTTTCTTGAGAAGTTTTTATAATTTTTTATTTTCAATATCAGCTTCTAAATTTTCTAATTTATTTAGAGAATCTGTATTATATCTTATGAATAAGTAATATCATAGCTCCTAGTGAATTAATCCTAAAAATATTGCTGAAAATGAGTACATAATATCAATTATTTGAAACATTGATATCACAAAAATACTATAAATATAGTATGTGCCTTATAAAATCATAATCATAAATAAATTCTTGCATTTGAAGACTCCTTGACTCTTTTTCGTACAATTGTTATACTATAGATACCATGAGAAAAGTACAGCTATACTTACCACAAAATATATATGCAGAATTTGATTTGTTGGCCGAACAAGGAAATAAACCAATATCCACTGTTATTAGAAATTATATTGAAAACACATTTAACAAAAGAAACGATAAAGGTATATCCACTCTCATAAAATTATCTAAATATAATTTAAAAGGAGGAAAAGACCTTGCATCTCATATTGATGAAATAGTGTATAAATAAAAATGAAATCATTCATAGATTCTAATGTATATATTTCAATATTGAACGAAGAAGAATCTACCCATATACAATCTTTAGAATTATTAAATACCTTAAAATCTCAGAAATCAGAATTGTTTACTTCCAATTATATAATCTCAGAATGTTTAACTGTACTATCCAAAAAATTTAATCATAAAACGGCCGTAGTTTTTGAAAATGATATTTATTCTGGAAACACAAAGATATTGATGCCCACGAGAGAAATAGAAGATATTGCAAGGACAATATTCAGAAAAGAAATAAATAAAGATATCAGTTATATAGATTGTACAAATATTGCTTTTTGCATAAGATACAAGCTTGACCAACTTATAACATTTGATAAAGAGCTTATCAAATTGTTTAATAAGGCAGTGCAATAATATTAATTGGATAATATTGTTATTTTTTATTTATAGACTCCAAACTTAAAACTCATCATAAGGTCGTGGGAATTTTATATTGTATAGTGGTTTGTGATAAACAGATTTATTTACAGAAGTACCATTAATCTCTTTAACAACACTCATTCCTTTTACAACTTTTCCAAACACTATATTATAACCCATTCAATCTAGCTTCATTTGCTATAGTTATAATGTTTTTATAAATAAAGTAATAATTATTGTTCGACCCTTTAATGGGTTTTTGCAACTTATTTATAGTTATACTTTTCTTCCATAAAATCCAATATTTCTTTTTCAACTTTTATTCCTGTTGCAATATTAAATTCTAAAAATACTGGAGCTCTATTTATTTCAAGTACAAAGTATTCATTATCTTTGGATATTATTAAATCTATACCACCAATATCTAATTTTGATAATTCTTTACATTGTTTTGCGATTTGAAATTCTCTCTTACTTAATTTATATGGACTACCTTTAGCACCTTGATATATATTCTTTATGACTTTTTCATCATTTATTTTTTCTATTCCTATTGGTATGATTTTATCTCCTATGAATATAATCCTTATTTCTTTTATAGATTCAATATATTTTTGAAGCATAAATAATATATCACTTTGTTTTTCTATGATATTTTTGACTTCTTTTGCGGATTTAACAAAATATACGTTTTTTCCTTTTTTCCCATATGTATCTTTCAAAATTGCAGGATATTCAAAATTTTCTATATCTTTATTTGTAGGAAATAATATAAATGGAGGAAAAGGTATAGATATATTTTCCTCTGGTGGATATATATTTTTAAAGTCTAAAATCTTTTTAAATGTTAAATCACTATCAATTACTATTTTTTTATGAAAATTTAGGTATACTGCTATAATTTCTGCTATATTTCTTTTTATTCCTCTTAGAAGATATATATCATAATCTAGGAAATCTATATTTTTACCATTTATGGTTAGTCTATCTGTATATTGTATACTTATATCTAATTGAGATATATTAGTATAAATATGTCCTCTTTTGTGAGCTTCATCTCCTATAATTTGAGATATTTCACCGTATTTTCCTATATGTAATATTTTCATATATAGTATTATATAATTTTTTTTGTATAAATAATATTAAAATCGCTTGTATTTATACAATATGCTATAATCACAAAGATTTATGGATACAGCTAAAATTAGAAACATAGCAGTTATTGCACACGTAGACCACGGTAAGACTACTCTGGTTGATAGTTTTATTAAGCAGTCTCATATGGTAAGGGAAAACTCTCAGGTTATGAAAGATACTCTTATTATGGATAAGGGTGATATAGAAAAGGAAAGAGGTATTACTATTACTGCAAAAACTCTTTATGTTCAATACAAAGAATATAAAATAAATATAATAGATACTCCAGGACATGCTGATTTTTCAGGTGAAGTTGAGAGGACTCTAAATATGGCAGATGGATGTCTGTTAATTGTTGATGCTGCAGAAGGTCCTATGCCCCAGACAAGATATGTTTTGAAAAAAGCATTGGGTTTAGGAAAGAAGATTATTGTAGTTATAAACAAAATAGATAAGAAATTTGCAGATATAGATAAAACATTATCAAAAATTTATGATTTATTTTTAGAACTTGCTCAAAATGAAAATCAACTAGATTTTCCTATTTTTTATGCTATAGCAAAAAAGGGGATAGTTTTAAAAGATCTTCCTGCCATAATAGATGAAAACTCAATTAAAGGAGATGTAGAAGTCCTTTTTGAAAGTATTATAAATGATATTGATCCTTCTATATCTGATATAGATAAACCTTTTTTAATGCAGGTGAGTGCTATAGATTATGATGAGTATGCAGGTGTTGGAATTGTTGGAAAAATACTACAAGGAACTGTTAATAGAGGTGATAGTTTAGAGTTGATAAATAAAAATAATGAAAGAATTCCATTTAAAGTATCTAAGATTTTAACTAATAATGGTCTTATAAAAGAAGAAATAGAGAGTGCAATTAGTGGTGATATAGTAACAATAATTGAAGTAAAGGGAGCAAAAATAGGTGATACAATAACAAAAACAGGCATGAATAATCGTATAGATAGTATTGAGATACAAGAGCCTTCTATAACTATAAAGTTTGAACCCAGTACTTCACCTCTTGTAGGAACTGAGGGAACATTAGTAACATCAAGACATTTACTCTCAAGACTTGAAAAAGAAATGGAAAAGAATATTAGTATGTCTTTAGAAGTTATGGGTGATACATTTAATATATCAGGAAGAGGTGAGTTACATTTATCTATTCTAATAGAAACTTTAAGAAGGGAGGGTTATGAATTCCAAATATCAAAACCTAAAGCTATTGAGAAAATAATTGATGGTAAAAGATTTGATACAGAAGAGGAATTATATCTAGATACAAGTAAAGATTATATAGGTGTTATTACAACTGAGCTTGCAAAAAGAAAAGCAGAGCTTTTAGATATGGTTACAGAAAATGATTCTCATATACATTTTAAGTATAGAATACTTACAAAAAATTTATTTGGTCTTAGAGGATTTCTTGTAAATATTACAAAAGGAACTGTTGTAATGCATAACAGTTTCCTGGGTTACAAAGAATATTCCAGCCCAATAAAAAAAGAAAGAAAAGGTGTTTTAATTGCAACTGAGGCAGGAATTGCAAAAGCTTATGGACTGAATAAGGCTCAAGAAAGGGGAGAGTTATTTATAGGTCCTGGAGTGAGAGTATATGAAGGAATGATAGTGGGTATTAATAAATATGATAGGGATTTAGAAGTTAATGTTGTAAGAGAAAAACATTTAACAAATATACATACTGAAAAATCAGATGAAAATATAATTCTTGTTCCTCCAATTCCAATGACAATTGAATTCTGTATGGATTTAATAGAAGATGATGAATATTTAGAAGTCACTCCATTGAATTTGAGGTTAAGAAAAAAATATCTTAAAAAATCTCAGAGAGCAAGATTTAGTAAATCTAATAACTAGTACTACACTTTAATTTGCAATTCCTCATAAATTTGATTATTTCTGTCAAT
>JAMCRT010000018.1 GCA_023380695.1 Patescibacteria group bacterium
ATAGAAACAGAAAATCTATTAAAAATGGGTTTTGTAAAGACAGATCCTGCATTATCCATGATAGGTACCAAAGAAACAATACAATATATTGAAGGGAAAATAACCATGAGGGAGCTTGAAAATCAAATAAATTTGCATACTATGCAATATATAAAAAAACAGAAAACATTTCTAAAAAGTATAAATGAGAAAAATATTGTACATTACAATAAAGCTTTTTCATTAATGGATAAAATAATAAACAAATCCCAATTCTAATGGGACTTGTTTATTGTGTAAAAATCATGCTTATTTAACAGCTACTTTTAGTGCTTTTCCAGCTCTAAATGCAGGTGTTTTTGATGCAGGAATGTTAATCTTTGCTCCAGTTTGAGGGTTTCTACCTTCTCTTTGAGATCTTACTCTTACTTCAAATTTACCAAATCCTGTAAGTAAAACATCATCACCTCTTTTTAGTGCACTTGTTACTACATCTACAAAAGAATCTACTGCTTCTCCAGCTGCTTTCTTTGTAAGACCTGTTTGTGATGCAACTCTATCTACTACTTCTGCCTTTAACATTTAAATCACCTCCTCTAAGAAATACTATAAATAATCAATTATTTGAAATAATATAACTTTTATACTGTAAATGCAACATACTTTAGGTGTCACCTCAAAATTGCTCTATCTAAGGCATTATTTAGCCTAAATATTCGTGATTTTTTTAAGAAACATTGTCTTTAGAAGGATTTTCAAATATTTTTTCTAATTGTTTATCTGTATAAAGCTTTTTAGAATTTTTCATCCTCTGAGTGAATATAACTCCATTCATATGATCAACTTCATGTTGTATTAAATGAGCATAAAAACCTTCAAACCTCATCATTCTCCTTTTTCCATATTCATTAAAGTATTCTACTAATACCCTAGATGGCCTTTTTACTTCACCAAAAAGATTTCCTTCCTTAAGACTCATGCAACCTTCATATTCAACTGATAATTCTTTAGAACTAAAAACAATCTTTGGATTAACAACAATACTCCATGAATTATTAAGATATATAACACACATTTTAATATTGTGACCCACTTGAGATGCAGCAAGACCAACACAATTATCTACACTTTCTCCGTACATAATCATAGATTTAGCCAAATTCCTTAATTTCTTATCAAAAACCTCTACATTTACTGAACTTTTTTTTAGAGATGGACTATCTGTATTTAAAACCTTTATATTTTTCATAATTGCCTTACCAATTCTACACCTTCAATAAATTGAAGATTATTTATTATATCAGATACATTTCTACTATTTAATATATCAATATTAAGAAAAATATTAAATTTTTCATCTTTAATCTCTGAGGATATATTCAAAATCTTTAAATCAAGCAATTTTATTTTTTCTAGTATCTTATTAATATCAAATTCTACAAATCCTTCCAGTAATAATTTAATAGCAAAATATGATTTATCAGATATATCTACTTTATCCCACTGAGCTTTTACAAACTTATCTTTAGCTATATCAGCAACATTACTGCATGTATTTTTGTGTATAATCACAGTACCTTCCATTGATATATATCCTAATATTTTATCAAATGGCATAGGATTACAACATTTAGCAAATTTTGTAGGAATATCATTTACTCCTTCAATATTAATACCTATCTGTTTACTGGCCTTTTCTTTTTTTATTATTTTTATTTTACTTATAGGTGATGTGTGGACTTCTTCTTTAACCTCTTCTATTTTACTAGTATCTTCTTTCTCTCTTAAAAATCTTCTTATTTTCTGTTTTACAGATGACATTTTTGCGATATCTACCCAATCACTGTGTGCTAGAAATTTATTTTTAGAAACCAATATTTCAACAACATCACCGGTTTGTAATTTATAATCTAGAGAAACCATTTTCCCATTTACTTTTGCTCCAATCATTGAATTACCCACTTGAGTATGAACCATATATGCAAAATCTATTGGAGTAGAATCTTTTTCTAATTCCTTTACAAAACCTTTTGGTGTAAGAACATAAATTCTATTTTTAAAAATATCAAGATCACTGTGATTGTCATTATTTCTCCATAAAACAAGATTTTTAATCCATAGGAATTTATTTGATATATTAGAAGATGAATTTCCTTTTAATTTATATGCTATATGTGAAGCTGGTCCATATTCATTATATTCATGCATTTCATAAGTTTTTATTTGAATTTCAACTATTCTATCATCAAATGCATAAACACTTGTTTGCAGAGTTTTAAATCCATTAGGTTTTGGACGGGCAATATAATCATCAAATTCACTGCTAATATATTGAAAAAGTGTATGTATAATACCTAGGGTCTTATAGCACATCTCAACATTATCAACCAAAATAGTAAAAGCTATTAAATCATTTAATTTTGATATATAAGAGATATCAAAATATCCATTTAAACGTAATACTTTTTTATATATGCTATAAATATTTTTTCTTCTACCAAATATTTCATAATGCACTAAGTTCTTATCTAATTCTTTTTTAATATGATTTATAAATTTATCAGAGAAAATTTCAAAATCTTTAATTTCTTTTTCAAGAAATGATTGTATTATGTGATATTCCTTCCTGCAAAGAATAGAAAAACATATATCATCTAACTGGGCTTTTAAAGAATTCATTCCCAAGTATTCTGCAAGAGGAGAATATATATTCATTGTCTCTTTTGCATATGATTTCTGTTTAGTTTTTGGTAAACCTCTTATTGTATAAATATTGTGTAATCTATCAACAAGTTTCAATATTACTATCCTTATATCTTCAGAGGATGCAATAAGAAATTTTCTAACATTTTCAAAATTCTGATTATCACTATCAGAATTGTCAGTTAAGCGTGAAATCTTGGTTACTCCATCTACAATTCTTGCTATATCTTCTCCAAATTCTTCTTTTATATTATCTAATGTAATATCAGTATCTTCTATAATGTCATGTAATATTGCAGCAATAATTGTGTTACCATCTAGTTTTAAAGATACCAATATATTAGCAACTGCTAAAGGATGATAGATATATTCCTCACCGGTATTTCTAAAAGTATTACTATGTGCAATAGATGCTCTGCTATAAGCATTCTTTAATAAAGGAAAATCAATAATAATATTGTTTCTTTTAATACTCTCTAAAAGGTCATTAAATGTTACAAGTTGGTTATTTTGCATATTATCATATAATTTTAGCCTTCAAATCAATAATTTTCAATTGGAGTGTTTTTTTATTATTCCATTCATTGATGTCAATATGGAATACCAAATCAACATAGCTAAAATCTATAATTTGCTTTGGTGAATATACTGAGCTAAACCATATTGCATCAAACAATACTCCACCATTTTTATCACTAATTTTCATCTTCACAAATTTTTCATTTTCACCAACATTATATGCCAACAACACTTTTGTATTTTGTGCTAAAAATACAGGTTCAGGATTTAAAACTCCATATGGCTTTAGAACTTGAAGCTCACTATATAAATCAAAAGTAATATCCTCTAGATTTATTACCGAATCAATATTTATTACTTTATCAAAACTTTTATTTTTAAAAGATTTTTTTGCAAGATTTTCTAGATTTATTCTTAATTTTTCAATATTCTTTTTCCTTATTTTTAAACCCGCAGCATATTTATGTCCACCAAAACTCTCTAAAATATCAGAATTCATTTGTAAATATTCAACAATATTAAAATCTTTAATACTCCTTGCAGATCCAGTATATAAATCACCTTCCTTTGCTGTTAGGGCAATTGTGGGTTTACCTGTCTCTTCTGTTATTCTTCCTGCAATAAGTCCTACAATACCCTCATTCCAATTATCATCTTCTACTACATTAAAATTGTCAGAATAGTTTATTTGTTTCATTGCTTTTTCTACGCTACTTCTCATTATTTTTTGCCTTTCCATATTCATATTATGTAACTTCAAGGCAAATTTATGTGCAGTATTATCATCTGTAGATAACAAAAGATTTAGTCCATCAAATGCATCATATAATCTTCCCGCTGCATTAAGTTTAGGCCCTAGAACAAAGCCTAAATGGTAAGTATCTGCAACTTCAACTGAAGATACACTCATTAAATGTTTTATTCCCAATCTATTTTTACTATTGATAATATCTATTCCTTTTCTGAGCATATATCTATTCTCTCCAATAGTTGGAACTACATCACAAACAATAGACAACGATACTAAATCAAGGTATGAAGATAGATCATACTTACCATTGTTTAAAGCATTAATTAATTTGAATGCAACTCCTGCACCTGTTAAATCAGTATATTCATAACCTAAAGATGGGTGTATTATTGCGTATGCATCTGGTAATTTTGTATCTAGCAAATGATGGTCTGTAATAATTACATCAATACTTAAGCTATTTGCAAGCTTAACATTTTCAATATCTCGTATACCACAATCAACAGTAATTATTAAAGAATAATTATTTTCCTTAGCTTCTTTAATTCTTTTAGAATTTAGTCCATATCCATCAGTAAATCTTGATGGTAGAAATGGATCTACATTTGCTTTCATTTTGGTTTTAAGAAAATCAAAAAGAAGACTTGTACCTGTTATTCCATCAACATCATAATCACCATATACAAGAATTTTTTCTTTGTTTGCAGTAGCACTTTCAATACGCCCTATTGCTTTTTTCATGTCTTGGAATTTAAATGGATCACCAACAGTAGATGGATTTAAAAATTCTAATACATATTCTTTTTCGATATTACGATTGAAAAGTATCTGTTTCAATAAAGGTGACAATGAAATATCATTAAGTACATTGGGCTCATCTAATTTAGGATATATATTCCATAATGTCATATTCTCTCACGTATTTCATTTTCCAGTTGTGAGTATAAACTCTTATCTTCTATTAATACATTTCTCATACTTTCCTTACCTTGAGCCAGCTGTTTATCTCCCATCTTATACCATGTACCAGATCTTTCCAATATTCCCAAAGTTACAGCTGTATCTATTAGTGCAGATTCTTTAGATATCCCTTCGGCAAACAAAATATCAAAAAATGCTTCTTTAAATGGAGGTGCCATCTTATTTTTTACCACTTTTGCAAGAACTGTATGACCAACAATATTCTCTCCTTTAACAATTCTTTCTTTTTTTCTCACATCAATCCTTACTGATGAATAAAACTTTAATGCATTACCCCCAGATGTTACTTCTGGAGATCCAAATATCACTCCTATTTTTGATCTTAATTGATTAATAAATATGATAGTACAATTTGATCTTGCAGCAATAGATGTAAGTTTTCTCATAGCCTTAGACATCAATCTTGCCTGAAGACCAATAGTTGTATCTGACATTTCACCTTCAATCTCAGCTTTTGGTGTAAGTGCAGCAACAGAATCAATTACTACTACACCAATTGAACCCGACCTTATTAAGGTTTCTACTATTTCTAGTGCTTGTTCACCATAATCTGGTTGAGATAATAACAATTCATCAATATTAACACCAATTTTCTTTGCATATTGTGGATCAAGTGCATGCTCTGCATCAATATATACAGCTTTGCCTCCACTTTTTTGAGCTTCAGCAATAATATGAAGTGCTAATGTAGTCTTACCTGAACTTTCAGGTCCATATATCTCTATAATTCTACCCCTTGGAACTCCTCCAATACCTAGTGCATAATCTAGAGATAATGCTCCAGTTGAATAAACTTCCATTTTCACTTGGGGTCTATCTCCCATTTTCATAACAGCACCAATACCATGCTGTTTTTCAATTTGAGATAGAGCTATATTTAATGTTTCATCTTTATCAAAATCTTTATTTACTTGAGTATCCTTGCTCTTTTGTGCCATTTAAAAATATACTTATATAAATTATGTATTAAACATATTATAGCAAAAAAAATAAGAAATTCTAATCAATAAAAAGTACTTATAATATCTATATATTTAGATATAGTATTTATCTGTTAATCAGATTCCTTAAAATATATTCTGCCTCCAATGCATTGCCTTTCATCAAGAGTTCTTATTTGAGTTTTTAATGGTTTTCTTCGAGGATTAACACAATACACATCACCACCAATAAAACATAAATTACCTAAATTAGAGATATTGGAGCTGTTAAATTTTACATTACCACCAATTGATAAAAGACTCCCTAGATTTTGTATATTTGCATTTTCGAAATCTACATTTCCACCTATATATAACAATCTCTCAAATTCCTTAAACTGTGCACCATAGAAATTTACATTACCTAATATATATTGCAAATTCTTAAACATCATCCTTCGTAAATGAAGATTAATTGATGGTAAAAGTACAACTGTCCTATTATTAACATCTTGTGGTAGTAGAGCTACTTCTCCTCTATTACACCCATATAGATTTGCAAGATCTTCTCTATTATCTCTTAAACTTCGTATTTCTAAGAGTCTATGATAAATACTGCCTTCATCTACTACATTTCGTATCTCAACTGGAGGATTATATACAAGTGCAAGATCTGTCCTACTAATATCTTCTCCATATTTTATTCTATACAAAATAGATGATAATCTTGAATCAAAACTATCTTCTCCCAATTCTCCTTGTTCGTATTTCATAATGGAATATATTATAAGTCATATTTTGTTTTTAATCAAATGCTTGACAAAATATATATCTTATAGTATACTATAATTTGTTAATTTATTTAATATAATATTATGGAAAAGGAACAAAGAAGATATACAAAAGAAGAAATACGAGAACATAGAAAAAATGTAATCTTAGCAACATTCGGTATTGCTGCTATTGCTACATTCGGATCATTTCTACCTAACAATACATCTCCACGAACAGGTATAACTTATCAAAAAGCTACAAAAGTATCAGAAGGCACAGAAGAGTTCATTCAATCAAATATAGAGCCTGGAAATATTAATTGGACAAAAAATCAAAGAAAATATGGGGCATTTCTAATGGTAGCAAGCGGTAATAAGAGATATGCAGAAATGATATTTCCAGAAAATTCTCCTATAAATACAGCCAATTCATCAAATGTAGTAGTAAATTTTGAAAATAGATTTGGATATCCTATTAACCCAAGTCATTCAACAACAACCATAGGAAAATATGAAGGAAACACTACTATATCAGTGGAATATCCAGAAACAGCAAGGAATTTTAAACGCACAACTTCAAGAATTTTAAATGAACCAACAACAGTTTCTTTAACAAACGGTCAAACTTTCTATTTTGGTATAAATCCTAACTCCTGATTGATTGTAATTCTTCATCAAGTGATTTATTGGATATATCAGATAAATAACCTTTAGTTATTCCAAGTTTTTCCTCCCAATAATCAAGATCCTCTTTTTTAATTTCATTATTTTCTAAAATACCTAAACCTAAAGCAAATGATCTCTTTTTAAAGTCATTATCTGGTATTTCATAAAGAAGATCTACCCATCTTAATCTTAATCCTTCACAATTAGCCCTTATTTCCATTGCAACTCTTGCAGATTTTGCAAATTTTTCTGGATTACTAAAAGATTCTATAATTCTGTCTAACTCTATATTCATTATATTTTTGCTTTTGAAAGGTTGACAAAACTGGCTTGTTCCTTAATAAATTTAAGTTCAACATTACCAATAGGCCCATTTCTGTGTTTTGATACAATAACATCTGCTATACCCTTTCTCTCTGTTTCTTTATCATATAACTCTTCTCTGTGTAAAAATAAAACAACATCTGCATCTTGTTCTATAGCACCTGATTCTCTTAAATCTGACAATTGAGGTATTCTTGATGTTCTAGTTTCAACTGCTCTTGATAATTGAGACGCAGCAATAACAGGAACTTTTAATTCTCTTGAAAGGTTTTTAAGAAATCTTGATATCTCAGATACTTCTTGTACTCTATTTTCTGAATTAGAACCAACAATAAGTTGAAGATAATCTACAATAATTAAATCTAGGCCAACTTCAATATCTAATCTTCTTGCCTTTGTCCTCATTTCCATAATACTTTGCCCTGGAGTATCATCAATAAATAAGTCTGCCTCTGATAACATTCCCATTGCATCAGCCACATTTTCCAGTTTTGAAGAATCAATTCTTCCCATTCTATAGTCCCAAAGATTAATACCTACCTGAGATGAAATAAGTCTATCAGTAAGCTCTGATGAAGACATTTCTAATGAAAACATTGCCACTTTTTTTTTAGATTTTACAGAAATAAAACGTGCAACATCAAGAAGAAATGATGTTTTCCCTACAGATGGACGAGCCGCAATAATAATGAGATTGGACTCCTGAAACCCACCCAAAATATTATCTAAATCTATAAATCCACTTACTAGACCTCTAAGTTTTTCTTTACCACTTTCTATCTCTTCTGCTCTTTTAAAAGACTCCGATAGAAGACTTTTTAAAACAATAAAATCACTCTTAAGATTTGATTCAGTAATACCAAATAATTTTTTTTCAGATTCATTGATAACATCTGTTATAGGCATATTTTCATTAAAAGAAAATTCTGCAATATCACCGCCAATCTTTACAAGCTCTCTTCGAATATACAACTCCTTTATTATGTTGGCATAATAAATAGATGATGTACTGACTGGAATATTTTCTACAAATGAAGATAGATATACTTCTCCTCCAACTTTCTCAAGCAATTTTCTTTTTTTAAGATGAGATTTTAATGTTAAAATATCAACAGGAGAACCTTCTGAAAATAATGATATAATAGAAGAAAATATTTCTTTGTTTGATATAGAATAAAAATATTCAGGTTTCAGAATTTCAATAGTATCCAAAAGTGCATCTTTTGAAAGTAGTACACTTCCAAGATACAAACTTTCTATTTCAAGATTTTGTGGTGGCACTCTTTCCATCATTAAAAATGATAACTTTAGTCTCAAAATCTTCACCAAAATCAGAACTCTTTAGTGTAAGTGTATCCACCTTTTCTACAATACCATCATAAATATCTAAAAATTCAGAAAGAGGAGATAAAGGATAATCTATTTCATCTATTTTGTAATGCATTGGTATTACAATATGTGGGTTTATATCTTTTATAATATTTTTTGCTGTCTTTGCATCTATAGTAAAATAACCACCTACTGGAATAAAAAGCACATTAACAATCCCAAGTTCATCTATCTGTTCATGAGATAATATATCCCCCAAATCTCCTAAATGCATAAAATTTATATCTTCGAAATCAATAGAAAAAACTGTATTAAAACCTCTATCATTACCTTTATTGGTATCATGGTATGTATTAATACCTTTTATTGATACATCACTTATATCATATTCTCCAGGATGATCTATAACATATGTATCCTTACCTGCATATTCCCTATTATTATGATCTTGATGCTCATGTGTAATGAGTAAAATATTTGGATTTTTTAATTCTGGAGGTGTAAGTTTTCCTAACTTTTGATATGGATCAATAAAAATACTAAATCCCTTTTTAGAGAGAGCAAAGAATGCATGTTTTAAATAAGAAATACTAACTTCGTCCATAAAAATACTATAGAAATAATAATAAAGTATATCAAATATATAAGGTTAAAACAATTAAATGTATCTGTTTACTTATCCTTTAGATCCAGTGTAGTAAGATAGGTAATAATTATCATAGACAAAATATATCCTCTAAATATAAAAGATATAACACCAACTAATATAACCGTAATAATATATCTATAATCATAAACAAGATTCTTTTTTAGTAAAATTACAAAGGAAAAAATCATCGATGATAGGACCGTTAAAAATAATTCTATCCATATCTCTATTTTAGCATTACCATTCAAACTAAAAATAGCAAATATTATATATTCTACCAATATGGTCACCAAGGAAAATACAAGTAAATAGAATACATAAAAAATTAATGCGTCTTGAAAATTCCTTTTATAAGAAATATTAAATAATTTCTGTATCATTCTAAATATTATATAGATAATATTTCAAAATAGCTATACATTATAAATTTCTTTTGATATAATCACCTTTATGAAAAAGAATATTCATCCTCAATATAATATTACAGAAGTTAACTGTTTGTGTGGAAACAAATTTCAGATAGGATCTACTATTGATCATATAGAAGTCGAAATATGTGCAAAATGTCATCCATTTTATACAGGAGAACAGAAAATTATAGATACGGCAAACAGAGTAAAATCATTCAATGAAAGAAAGAAAACTGCAGATACAATTAAAAAAATAAATATAAAAAAGGAAAACACAAAAGAATCAAGGCAAAGTAAAGAAGCAAGACCTATGACACTAAGAGATATGATGCAATCGCTATCTCAATAAATATGGACTCTACAATATATAAAGAATATAAAAAAAAGTATAATGAATTATCTTTAATTCTCCAAAAAGACCCATCTAGTATAGATTTCAAAGAATTTGGCGCAATACAACAATATATATCAGATTACGAAAAAATAGAAAGATTGAAAAAAGATATTCAAGATAACCTAAAAATTGAAGATTTGGCACTTGTTACATTTATCAGTGAAGAAAATGAAAAATTACAAAAAGAAATTGAGAATATAGAAAATAAATACAAAAATATAAATATAGATGATACAAAAGACATAATACTGGAAATAAGACCTGCAACAGGAGGAGTAGAAGCATCCTTATTTGCAGAAGAAATGTATAATGTATATACAAAATATGCAAAAAACAATGGATTTGAGATAAAAATCATGGATTTAACATATAATAGCGAAGGAGGCATAAGGTCTGCAATAATGCATATAGAAGGTAATATGGCTTTTGAATATTTTAAATATGAAAGTGGGGTACACAGAGTTCAAAGAATTCCAACTACAGAAAGCTCTGGAAGAATACATACTTCTACAATATCAGTTGTGGTACTACCATTTATTAAAAATACTGAACTGGACATAAAAAAAGAAGATCTAAAAATAGATTATCTAAGATCATCGGGTCCAGGAGGACAACACGCAAATAAAACAGAAAGTGCAGTAAGAATTACTCATATACCAACAGGAATATCAGTATTCAACCAACAAACAAGATCACAAATACAAAATAAAGAAACAGCTCTCCAAATTTTAAGGTCAAGAATATATATGGATTTACAATCCAAAAAAGATAATGACGAGAGTGAAAAAAGATCAAATCAAATAAAGGGTGGAATACGGTCTGAAAAAATAAGAACATATAATTTTCCACAAGATAGGATTACTGACCATAGATTAGGCAAAAATTCAAATTTTCATATATTAGATATAATGAGTAAAGCAAATATACTAGATATCGTGAATAAAATAAAGGAAGATGAAAATAAAGGAGATACTCAAAACAAATAATAATGATCTAATAGAACTTCTAAAATATGTCCTGAAAAAAGAAAACATATATTCAATAAAAGAAGATAAATTAACCCTAGGAGAGAAAGAACTTTTTAAAAAACTTAAGAAAAAATTATTAAATAATATGCCAATAGAATATATTACTAAAAAGGCATATTTTTATAAATCAGAATTCATGGTAAACAGAGATGTTTTAATACCAAGAACAGAAACCGAAACTATTATTCCATATCTTCTACAATATAAAAATTTAATAGATATTGGTTGTGGGTCTGGCGCAGTAGGTATAAGTATAAAAAAAGAAAATCCAAATATAAATGTTGTATTATCTGATATATCCAAAAAGGCATTAAATATTGCCAAAATTAATATTGGTAATCTAGATATAAAATTAATACAATCAGACCTTACAAGTAAAATTAATTTAGAAAATACAGATTGTATATTTGCAAATCTGCCATATATAAAAGATAAAGAATTACTACCTCAATCTGTTTTCAAATATGAACCACATATAGCTTTATTTGGAGGAAAAGATGGTCTTTTTTATATTAAAAATCTTATATTAGAATTACATAATAAAAAATGGAGAGGCTCTTTATTTTTAGAAATGGACGATGTTCAAATAAAAAAAATAAATATTAAAAAAACAATTATAAAAGACCAATTTGGATTTAATAGATTTATAAAAATAGATTATCCTATTTTACCTTTTAATATAGATATGGCTTTTTGTAACTGAGTATCTATCCCATTTTTAAAATCACTAGATGATAGGGAAACCAAAACATTTGGGATAATTGGGTTTTTAGGTGTAATCCATCTGTAAGATGGTAAAAGCCAATGCTCTGTTGTAAGAACTAAAATTGCGCCATTGGAAAACGTAAAAACGTTTTGGGCAGTACCTTTACCATATGTATTTTCTCCAACAACAATAGCTCTTTTATAATATTGCAGGGCACCTGTAAGTATCTCTGCAGCAGATGCAGTACCTCCATTAACCAAGACTACAATTGGTATATTTTGCAAAGACCCCTGATATGTTGTATTAAATTTGTTATACCCCCCACTTCTACTTTGCTGTATTGAAACCAAAGAATTTAATGGCAAAAATTCCCCAGCTGCATATATTGCTGCCTCAAAAAATCCTCCTGGATTCCCTCTTAAATCAAGAATTAATCCTTTAGGATGCATTGCCTCAACTTTAGATATTTCAGATGTAAAGTTATTTTCCCAATGACTCAAAGATGAATCTGAAAATCTTAGTATTTCCATATCTACAATACCTGAAGATAATTTCTTAATATAAATACTGGATACATGTACCACTTTTCTTTCAAGAGAATAATTTATTTTTTTTCCTGCAGGATTTTGTAATAACAAATCTACCTTAGTATTATCTTTACCCCTTACCATATTTACTACATCAGATATATTTGTAACGTTTTTAGACGATCCATTAATCTTTTCAATAATATCTCCTACTGCAATACCAGCATTTGATGCAGGAGTATTAGGTAAAACTTGTTCAATGGCAACTTTCCCATGAGAATATCCTAAAGATACACCAATTCCTGCAAATGAATTACCTGATATCGTCTGATTATATACCTTTGCCTCTGATGGAGTAAAAAATAGTGAATGAGGATCACCAAGCGATGACACCATTCCATTGATAGCACCATAATACAAACTTGAACTAGAAACATTTGAATAAAAATATTTTGAATGTATAAGATCTAATACATTATTAAATAATTTTTGATTTTGAGAACTGCCAGATATATTAATATTAGTATTTGAAGATGATAAACCATTATTTGGATAATGCTCTCCTATCAGAAAACCTATGGCTATTGCAACTAAGATTGTTACAATAGATAATACATATTTATTAGAAAAAAATCTGCCCATATAAAAATTATCAAAGTATACCCATAATATCTGTGGATTGTACAACTATTTCTACTCCATTGTCTAATTTAACAATAACACTCTTATTATCATCATTAATCTTTAACACTTCACCACCATATCCCCAATACAATGAATTGTATACCTCCACTCTATCATTTACAGCTATATTTTTAATCTGTAAATCATTGTCTATCTTATCATTAGTATTTGGAAAAAATAAAGATTGATCATCACTACTTATAAGTGAAGAGGATGAATCAAACTTAGAAAGATATGAATATGTATTATTCACAATTTCTCCAAAACCAGAAATTACTCCAATAGTTATAGGTATATTTGATAGAAATTCTGTTATATTACTATTATCTTTCATTTCTATTCCCAACCCTACTATTCCAGCAACGCCAATTGCAGAAGCCTTCCTTATCATTTCATAAGTTATTATACTACCAACATAAATAATAGAACCTACAGAAGAGGCATTGATGTTATCTTGACTTAGTCCTAAGTCTGATGATGCAATAAATCTAAATGGTGATTCAATACTTTTTCCAAATACAAATTGTAGAGGAACAGATATAACAGAAGTTTCTATAATCAATGTTTTCCCACTATCAATTATCTGATGTACCCTACCACTTAATGGTGATTTTATAAATGTCTCCTCAGGATATGATTTAACAAAAATAGCACCATTTTTTACTTCAGAAAAATCTATGATACCATCAACAGGAGAATACAAAGTATGAGATCTTTTCTTTAATAGAATATCTCCTTTAGTAACAACTTCACCGTTAGCAACAGTAAAATATTTTAAAAAATTTGATGAAAAATCAGACACCTTTATTCGATATGACATTTTTGAAACCATTCCTTTAGCTATAGTAGTCGAAGTATCTACAATATCTCCAACATTAACCAAAATAGTTGCTCCGTCAGGGTTATATACTTTATATCTATATAAA
>JAMCRT010000019.1 GCA_023380695.1 Patescibacteria group bacterium
AACAAGAAGAGAAAGATAGAATATTTAAAATTGCAGACAAGGTATATTCATTGGTATTAGAATATAAAGGGTTATTTAGTGCAGAACATAACGACGGACTTATAAGAAGTCCTTATCTAAAAATGGAATATGGAGATCAAATATATGATATTTTTGATAGAATAAAAAATATATTTGACCCAGATAATATATTTAATCCTTATAAAAAAATAGGGACAACAAAAGAATTTTCCTCTAAATATATAATATAGCCATAACTAACAAATGTATTAGATCAAATAGATATGTTACAAAGAGTACTTAGTTAGATCAAATGTTAGGTTACCAAGAGAAATTTTTATTTCATTAATTTTCATTTTAAATCTTTCCTACATAAAAATACAAATTAAAGTAATTGAAAGGTCTCCTACTTGGGTCAATTTTGATTCTCAATCTTAATGGTTTGATAACAATTATGTCCCCCTTTTGTCTTAAGAGATTCTACTCCTTATTGACCATTTTGAGTATAGGTGACAACATAGTTGGTATTGTTTTATTGTTAGGTAGTGCTTTTTATGTTTTATGATTGCTGTTTTTCTGTTTGTATGTAACAACTAATTTATTTTTTTGCCAAACCAACCTACACCCTACTTGTAAGAGGTAGGTGCTACGAAACGTAGCACAATTGTAGATTGAAGGACAAGTTACTTTGGCATCGCATGCTAGTGCAATAGTTTGAAATCAAACTTTAGTATAAAAACCCACCAAAACTACCCCTGCTAATAACCTCAAACGGCACATCGGGATACTCGGTAGTAAAGACTGAAGGCTTCTTTACTTTCTGATCACTATACTTGAACTCATATGCTTTCGTATCAGTGCTTATTTCTTCGACTAGGTCTATCTCTTGCTGTGTGTAGGAGCGCCAGAAATAGTGTCGGGCATATATGTCATGTCTCTGAAGGTACTTGTATCGCTCTACAACACAGTAATTCTCCCAAAGGGCGCCAACGTCGTTACGATGTGTGAGGGGCTGGAAATTGTCTATAAGGCCATTACGTACACCAAGGTCATAGAAGTACACCTTGCGTAGTCTCCCGACTTCATTCCGTTGGTTTCTGCGGTACTGATGCATGCGAAAGACAATAAATGCTTTCTCTAGCAAATCAATATAGCGCATAGCCGTCTCTTTGTTGACGCCAATATGTTGGCCTACTTCGCTATACGACATCTCATTACCTACCTGAAAAGCAAGCAACCGGAGCAAGTTGTCTAGGATTGTGCTATCAAATATAGTTGTCGAGCCGAAGGCGTCGCGATATAAGTAATTATTAACTAAGTTACGCAAATACGACGAAGCTTCGTCGTGGTTCATTGCCCACGCTTTCGGATATCCTCCTAGTATCAGGCTCTTTTCGAGCAATCGTGTTGCCTCAATAACGTTGTCAGCAACTTCAGTAGTAGCGAGCGGATAGAGTATGTAATCTCTTGATCGGCCGGTCAGTAGCTCTTTCACGGTGTTAGCGAGGTCGATACTGGAAGATCCAGTTAATAATAACTTTATCTCTGGAAACGTATCGTGGACAAGCTTGGCAGTCAACCCTATATCTTTGATACGTTGCGCTTCATCTAGTACAACCAGACGATCATTACCAAACAATGCTTTTAATTCGGTACTAGTTTTCTCGATAAGCCTGGCACGTATATCAGGTTCGTCGCAATTGAGATATAGCCCACCTTCATAATCTGACAATATACTTTGCACGAGTGTTGTCTTACCAGTCTGCCGAGCGCCATAAATTATAGCAACATCACCTTGTTCTAAAGTGGCTTTTACTTTATCAGTTATGTAGCGTTGGATTATCATATAATAATGATAGTATATTAAATATTGACGGTCAAGTAGCGTTATTTATTAAAATAATGGTGCTAAGGTAGCAATATTCATTCTACTTTGCAAATTGCCAAGGTAAGTTGTGAAAGTACGACGGAAAGTTTAGATCACCAACGTACTATTTGTCCGTTTGCTGAAGCAACGTCATATATGGGTTTCAATGTTCATAAGTATGACCTATACATCAAATATTAAAAATAGTAAATCTATAGTATAATAAAACAATTCAAATGAATTAGTTGTATAATAAGGTATATAAATATGAGTAATCAACTAACGGATGAAGAGATTGCAGTGTATTTATTAAAAACAGGAGAAGATAAATATTTTACTGAACTAGTAGATAGATATAAAGATAAAATATTTAATTTTACAGTAAGGTATTTATCATCGAGAGAGGATAGTGAAGATATAACTGAAGATATATTTGTAAAAGTATATTTTAAAATAGATAAATTTGATCAAAACAAAGGTTCTTTTAAAACATGGCTTTATAGAATTGCAAGAAATACCATCTATAATAAATTGAAAGAAAAAAAGATAACAAAAATAAGCTATGTTGATATATATACAAATGAATTAGATGAAAATATAAACATTGAAAATGATGAAATTGTACAAAGCGCAATTAATAAATTAAAAAAAGAACAGAAAACAATTATCCTTTTATATTATATTGAAGGATTGAAATATAGAGAAATAGCAGAAATATTGAATATACCTGAAAATACAGTAAAAACTAAAATTAGAAGAGCAAAAGAAATTTTAAAAAATGAACTTAGTAAATATTTTTAAAAATTTAATACATTTTAATACATCTCAATATTTCATTGATAATGTAGTAAAAAAAATAAATAGAAGAAAAAAACTATATTTGTATTATTACCCATTTATATGCGGATTTTTGAGTATACTATCTATAATAATTTTTATTATTTCATTTTTTCAGATACAATATGAATACACCCCTTCTCTTATTTTTATGACAACATCAACAGGTATATTTCTTGTTGCAATATTTGAAATAAAACAATTATGGAAAAAACTAAATATATAATAATATCACTGATAGGTGGCATATTTGCTGCAATAATCCTATTTCTATCTTTCTCTTTGGGTGCAATATTTGGATCTCATTTAAGATTTTTTGGATACCGGAGATTACATAATAACTTTAAGCCAAATCAAACTGGCACAACTGGAGAAATTCTAAATACAAAAAATTCCTCCCTAATTCTAAAGAGTATAAATAAAAGAAAAATGCACATTATACTATCAAAAAATACTATCATTAGATCTGATATAAAAAGTATAAAACCTAATAGATCATCTTTAAAAAAGGGAGTGTTCGTATATGTAAAACGAGTTAAAGACAAAACATACATAACTGTGATATAGTAGAAAATTATGAATAGAGATTTTAAAATAATTACCCTTGGTGGAGTTGAAGAAATAGGAATAAATAGCACTATTATAGAAAATGAAAAAGATATAATAGTAATAGATTTTGGCTTAGGATTTTCTGAGGAGAGCATTTATGGAATTGATTTCCTCATTCCAAATTTTGATTATCTGCAAAAAAATAAGGATAAAATCAGAGGATTTATCATCACTCACGGTCACATGGACCACATTGGGGGATTACCTTATGTATTAGAAGCACTAAATTTCCCTCCAATATATGGTACAAGAATTACACTTGCAATAATAAAAGATAAAATATCTGAATATTCATCAAGTGTCTTGCATAAAACAAAATTTATAGAATTTATGGCTGATGATAAATTTAATATTGGATCATATCCTGTGAGTTTTTTTAGAGTAAATCATAATATTCCAGATTCAGTTGGAGTAGTTATAAAAACAGTAGATGGGAATATTATACACACAGGGGATTTCAAATTTGATAATACACCATTTGAAGAGCCAGTTACTGAATATGGGAAACTCGCTAAATTATCTGAAGAAGGTGTATTGTTACTGCTATCAGATAGTACTAATGCAACAAAATCAGGAATGTCTATATCTGAGAGTAGTATTACTCCAGTACTGGAAAATATCATTTTTAAAGCAGAAGGAAGGGTAATTGCTGCAACATTTTCTTCCCTTTTGACAAGAGTAAACCAGTTAGTAACAATAGCACAAAAATATGACAGAAAAATTGCAATTTCAGGATCTTCAATGGAAACAACAGTAAAAATTGCTCAAAATTTAGGTTACCTTAAAATCCCAAAAAGCATTTTTATAAAAATGTCAGATGTAAAAAAATATCCTGACAATAAAATATTAATAATCACAACTGGAGCTCAAGGAGAAGAAAATGCAGGATTAATGAAAATGATACTTGGAGATCATCCATATCTTACAATAAATAAAAATGATACTGTTATATTATCATCATCAGTTATACCAACAAATGGAGTATTGGTACAAAAACTTCTTGATTATATGGTAGAAACTGGAGCTAATGTGATACATCAAAGTATAATGGATGTACACGCAGGAGGACATGCTCATCAAGAAGACCATAAACTACTTATTAACCTTCTACATCCAAAATATTTTATGCCAATAGAAGGATACCAATCTTTTCTATCAGCACATATAAAAACAGTAAAGTCAGTAGGAATAAATGAAAATAATATACTACTGCCAAAAGATGGATCTGTTTTTGAATATAATGGATCTACTTTTATAAAAAAAGAGAGAATAAAGCATACTCCTATACACATCTCTGATAATACATTGGGAGATTTTGGTAATAGAGTCTTAAAAGAAAGAGAACAATTATCAGAATATGGACTTATTTTGATTTCAATAGATATTGATAAAAATTTTAAAATAAATACTTCACCTAATATAATATCTAGAGGATTTATATTCTCAAAGGAAAATTATAAAATGGTAAATTTAATTGAGAAAAAAGTGTCTGACTTCTTCATAGATAAAAATTATAATAGTAGTGATTCTCTGCAAAATATTCGTACAAGTTTAACAAAATACATACAAAATATATTAAATAATAAATTTCATAAAAACCCGCTCATACTAATAGTAATAAATAATAGTTATGATAAGTAAACATACTGGTGAAATTGTAAGAAAAGATATAATCAATAACAAATACATCCTTTTAGATATACAAAGTAGTAAAAATTTAGAATATAAATCTGGACAATATGTATCACTATTTATAAAAGATAAAATTCAGAGATCATTTTCAGTATATTCACCAGACAATTCACAAATACTATCTCTTGGCATAAAAATAGAAGAGAATGGAATAGGGTCTGGGGCTATATTACATGATTACAAAATAGGAGATAAAATTGATTTTTTAGGCCCAGTAGGTAATTTTTACTATAAGGAAGATCAATCAGATAAATTAGTATTTATTGCTACTGGAATTGGAATAATTCCAATAAAAGGTATTATTGATAATTTAATGATACTAAGACCTAATAAAGAAATATATCTTTTCTGGGGTGTAAGAACTGACGATGACATACTCTTTGAGTTTAAAAACTATAACATAAAATATATACAAGTAGTATCAAGACCTACAGATAATATACAAAATGTAGGATATGTACAAAATTATATTAATAAAGATACAGTCCATATAGATAAAAACACTTCAATCTATATATGCGGAGCACCAGAAAATGTAGATACTATAAAATATCATATCAAAGATAACTTTGTTATAGATTTTAATAAAATATATACTGAAAAGTTTTAATGTATCTTTAATCAAATTTTAATATCATAAAATAAGCTAATATTATTTTATATTCACATCATGAAAAATATAGGTGACATTGCCCCTGATTTTACATTACTGTCCAACAATAATGAAATGACATCTTTACCTAAAGATAAAACTACTGTACTGTATTTTTATCCTAAAGATAATACCCCAGGTTGTACATTAGAGGCAAAGGGGTTTAGAGATTATTATAAAGAATTCCTAGATAAGAATATAACGATACTGGGTATTAGTACAGATAATAATAATTCGCACAAAAAATTCTCGGAAAAATATGCTCTACCATTTCCCATATTATCAGATGAAAATGGAATTGTGTGTAAAGAATATGGCACTCTTAAAAATAAAGGGATTTATAAATTAAAAAATATGACAAAAAGAGTTACATTCCTAATAGATAAGAATCATAAAATTTTATATGTATGGGATAAAATCAAAATAGATAAGCACCCACAAGATATTTTAAAGAAAATTGATGAAATTAAACCCTAATAATGATATAATAGATTATGGGTGAAGCAAAAAAAGAAATACAGTCTAAATCAGAATATTTAAAGCCAGTACCTACTGTTGGAAGTACTGTTAAATTATCATTTGAAAATGAAGAAGAAAATTTTTTATATATGATTGTAGATGATAAAGATCCAAGATCTTTGGAAAGGTACAATTCTAATATAAATTTAGAAAAATTCCCAAAAGGTTTTAGTGTTAATGATATAGTACATATATTAACAAGTAGTGCTCTTGCAGAAGCTCTTCTTAAATCTGAAGGTAATACAGAAATTGAGTTTTACAGTAACAATGGATCACAAAAAAATAAGGTGACAATACACGAAATATATTTTCCTACAGATATTTCTCAGTAAATAATTTTAATTTAGAAAATAACAAAACAAAAAGAAGTGTTGCAAAAGATACAATTACTATTGATCCTGCTACATCTAATGGATGATGGGCTGCAACAAATACTCTTCCTATAGTAACAAATATTGTAAGTATTAGAAGCAAAAGACCAACCTTTTTATTATATAAATACATCACGGATGTAATAGTAGCAGTAAGTAATACATGGTCTGAAGGAAATCCATTACCCCGAGATACAGGAACTAAAGGTTTAAGATGATATAACATGTAAGGTCTTATATCTATTAAAAATGGGCCCCAAATCCTCGAAGTAATAAAAGCAACTCCTCCTATAAATAAAAATGATGCTAAAATAGCAATAGCTCTATTTCTATCTTTAAAATAGACCCACCATATAGCAATAATCAGTATTACTGCCCAAAGTAAAAATGCAGAAAATCTCATAATATCATCCAACACTACATTCTTATATGCAAATTGGAAAACATCAAAAAATAAGGCTTTATTTTCAGATTTGTTTAATGTTATAAAAAATAAAAACCATCCAAAAATAAAAAAATATAGAACGGGATAATTCCATTTAAATGGATTTGATGGTGAATCTTTGAATGTATCTTTTTTTAACCTATTATAAAAATTTTTCACTAATAAATATTATAAATCAAAAATAGGGCAAGATCAAATGATTATACATTACCCATACACTTTATTGACAAACAACATTATAATGTATGTACTCTAAGTATAATCAGAAGTCAAATATATTTAGAACAAAAGCAAATCAAATATCATATGATAGAAATTATATCATGTCTGAGTTAATAAAAAGGTTGATTAATAACCAATTAAATAAAAATATGCCAAAAATAAACTCTAGAGAATGGGCACTAGAATTAGCAAAAAAAGCTGAAACCATGAAAATAAAAGGCCTAAGAAATTTATCTAAAAATTCTGATAAATACCTTTATAAGTAGATGAATATTTTTGATGATTCAAATTATTTATTCTATTAAATCTTAAAGATTCCTTGTATAAACCCTATATTAATATCTCCAATCAAATTTCCATATCTAGTGAAAAAATAGATAGTCTTTTAACATTTGATACTACTGATTTTCTAAAATTACGAAAACAATATAAGTGCAACTTATATTATACCTAACATCATTTTTTTAAAGACCTTTCTTCTGAATATCTAGTAATTTCCACATTACATGATTTGTTTTTACTACACCACAAGTAACATTGTGAAGCCCAATTCTCATCTTTATAATGAAGACCACACCAAGAACATTGATACAACTTCTGTTTACTATTCTTATATCTAGAAGACATAAATAATATTACCTCATTTTTTTATGATTGTTAATAGGACGTACTGATCACATACATTTGCTAAAATACAAAAATTTTTGTATTATTAAAGTAATGACAGAAGATATAACATTAGAAATTAACAATCATAAAATTCCTTGTTTTATTGCAAATCCAAAAGATAATAATGGAAAGGGAATAATATTGATACATGAAATATGGGGACTAAACGAAAATATCAAAGATATTGCACAAAGATTTAGTAATATAGGTTATACAGTTTTAGCTCCAGATCTCTTATCAGAACTTCCACCTGAAAATAGAATAACTCCAGATATATTACTTCAAATGAGAGATCCTAAGAATAGAGAAGAATCACAAGAGAAAATGAAACAAATTCTAGAACCTATAAATTCAGAACAATTTAAAGAAATAGCACTGCTAAAAGAAAAAGAATGTTTTCAATATCTTCAAAACACAAAAGATATAGAAAATATTGCTGTCATAGGATTTTGTTTTGGTGGATCATACTGTTTTGCACTATCAATGTCAGAGAAAAATCTTAAAGCATCAATACCTTTCTATGGAAGATTCCCATCACAAAATTTCGACGATATCAAAAACATAAATTGTCCAACTCTCGCCTTTTACGGAGAACAAGATACAGAATTGGTATCATCCATTCCTCCAATTAAAGAAAAGATGTCTCAATATAATAAAAGTTTTGAATACATCATATATCCAGATTGTGGACATGCTTTTTTCAATGATCAAAATCATGGACTTTATAATGAGAAAGCAGCAAAAGATGCATGGAATAAAACATTGAAATTCTTAGAAGAAAATTTGTAATTACTTTTGTAAAATACTGATTATACTCTCTAAATCCCTTTTCAATATATTTTTATCTTTTAGACTCATTTTATTTATTTTATTTTCCATATAAATTCTGAATTCTTTTTTATATCTATTCTTCTTTCTTAATCCTTTATCAGTTAGAATAATATATTTATCTCTTTTATCTTTACCCTGTTTTTTATAAATAATACCTTCATTTTCCATTTTTTGTATAATTTCAGTAATTGATGGTTTAGAAATTCCAAATATTCTTGCTAAATCAGAAACTCTCATTTCACTACTATCTTCCAATGATTTAAAAATTAATAAATATAATATTGGAACATTATTTGTTGAATGATAATTTAAAAAATTTTTTTTAATCTCTATTATTAAATCAATAATAAGTGAAGAGATTGAATTTTTATTCATTTAATCATTTCGTAATCTTAGTGGTACCTCTTTTAGTAATATTACAATAATTATTGTAATACCTATCAAAATCGATGCAAAATACATAACACTACCAATAGATTGAGTCATAGAAAGATAAACTGAATGTATTATCTGGATAACATATTTTTCTAAAGACTTTGGAACAGATTTCATATTAAAATTAACAACATTACCTGAAGTACTAGAAAAAGATGTTTTTATTGAATTATATTTTGTATTAAGCAGTGAGGGTAGATCATGTGGTTTATTTGTAGATAAACGTGATATAAAAATGTTATTCATTAATGCACCCATTATTCCAAGACCAATTGCCCCAGCAATTGACCTAAATAATTGTACAGTACCTGTAGTAAGACCCACTTTATCCACAGGAAAAGAATTTTGTGCAACAATGGTGAGTGTTGGCATTAAAAGACCAAGACCAAATCCAGTAATAAATAAAAATGTAAGGAGTATAGTAAATGATGTATTCAGAGTAATAAATGATAAAAGGTATAAGCCTAAAGCTGCACTTAATACCCCAATAATAATTAGATATTTATATTTACCATATTTACTCATTAAAAATCCCCCTACAATTGATGTAATCATTAATCCAGATGTCATAGAAACAAGGTATAAACCTGACATTGTTGGAGTCACACCTCTTATATATTGAAAATAAATTGGCAAAAATACAATTCCACCAAACATTGCAAATGAAGAAAAAAATGCAACAATATTGATATAAACAAAATTCTTATTTTTAAACAACATCAAAGGTAAAAGTGGCCATTTATTTCTAATTTTATACTGATGTATTATAAAGATAATAAGAAACACTGCAAAAACAATAAATAGTAAGATCTCTACAGATGAAGTCCATGCAAGTATTGTTCCTCCAAAAATAAATGCAGATACAAGTGATGTAGTAAATATTGTAAATAAGATAATTCCAGTATAATCAATATGCACATTCTTCAATGGTTTTATATTTGGATATTCCATCCAAAGTAAAATAAAAGCTATGATACCAATAGGAACATTAATATAAAAAATCCACTGCCAAGATATATTATCTGTAATATATCCACCAACTAAAGGTCCTAAAACAGAGGCTATTCCCCACATAGAAGATATAATGCCTTGCCATTTTCCTCTTTCTCTGGGAGAAAATAAATCCCCTACTGAAGCAAAAGCAAGTGAAGTTATTGCTCCACCACCTATTCCTTGAAATGCTCTAAAAAAGATCAATTCAACAATATTTGAAGATAACCCTGACAATGCAGAACCTAAAACGAAAATTCCTATACCTAGAAGATAAAATATTTTCCTACCATACATATCAGATAATCTACCAAATATTAATATTGCTATTGTAGAAGTTAATATATATGCAGCATATACCCATGTAAGGAGTGAAAATCCACCTAAATCTTTTAATATTGTAGGAAGTGCAGTGGATTTTTTATATTAATGTAGTGCTGCCATAAAAATAGTTATAAGAATTGCACTCATTAAAAAAACTAATCTTCCAGTATTTATATGGTCTCTTATCATAATTAGGTAACCTAACAAATTTCTTATAAATATTAACACATGATACTATATAAAATCAACAACAAATATGTATTATTATACTAGTAAAAATAATGCATACTTGACATTAGATTTGGTTTTACATAAAGTATAATTAATGTCTAAATACATAAATATAAAAGTGTTATCTATTGTTATAATTATTGCATCTATGATGTTTTTTATAACTGATGTATTTGCACAAGGTATAGGTTATAATAATACTAACCATCCAACACCATCTGTATCTAGTGCATATAGTAAAAATAATGTCACTCCAACTGGAGATGCAGTATCACCTAACCCAAGTAATAAAGGTTTATCTAAAAAACCTACAAATGCTATATCACATGCATGTTTTGGAAGAACTCTTGCAATAAAAAATAGATCTTCAAATTTGATAAAACTTATAAATACTACTGTTTCCAAATTTAGTACCATTACATCAAGGGTTGAGCAATATTATCAAAATACTCTCTTTCCTAGTGGAAAAACTTTACCAAACTACAATTTACTTATTAATACAATATCTCAAAATAAAGACAATGTACTTGCAATGCAGACTACAATAGACAATGAATATAATAATTTTACATGTACAAATGTAAAAAGTTTTAAAACAGAAACTCAGTCTTTTAATAAAAATCTAATAAATACATTGAATTTACTAAAGACATATAGAAGTTCTATTATTGCACTTATAGTAGCTTTAAAATCAGCATAAAAATATGAATGAAACTATAGAAACAAAAGAAAATTTAAATTTAAAAAAAGATTTATTAATATATAAATTAATATCTTTAATTTTATTTATACTTCTTGCTGTAAGTTTAATCTATCTTGTAAATGTATTAAATACAGAAACTGCAAATTCAACTACAGCCAGTACTATGTCAAGTGCACCAACAGTAAAATCATCTGTACCAGAAATAACTAATCAATCACAACTATCTGGTATGTTAAACTATATAGATTCATTGTCTATTAGCTCAGCAATACAAAATGGAGTAATACAAAATAATACTGATTCAGCTTCTTTATAGATTATATTTCTTTTTTACCCTTCGTATATTAATATACATAGAACCAAATCCTATTACAACAACAGCAACCATAACCATCACAAAAGGAAGCCCTAAATGATGAAGATTATGGACATTAATAGGAGACGTTATATATAAACTTGCAATTTTCGGAAATAATATTCCAAATAACCCACCCAAAATAAATACCCCACCTCCTCCAATAAGAGACATTCCTGCAGTACGAGAAGCTAGCTTTATACCTTCTGATTCTGGAATATTAACCTTCCTTATCCATTTTCCAAAAAGTCCACCAAAAAGCACTTGAACTAACATCGTACCTATTCCAAAAAGAAGTCCTGGAAGAAAAGCAATATATACATTAGGCATTTTGGGCACAATCACAGTATATAAAATAAGAGCAAAAGCACCAAAACCCCAACCTGCAATAAAACCATGAACTAAAGCCATATATGGTTTTATTGGAGTAACTTCGTCATCCTCTTTTTCAATATCATGATGATGTTTTTTACCAATCCAAGATGATGGTAGAAATTCTATATGAAAGATTCTGTTTAATTTTAATACATAAGCTCCTGCAAAAAACATTACTATTCCAATAATTATATATAACTCATAATTAAAAATACTAAATAAATTAAAACTAAATATAGCAAGATATACTAATTCTGATGCTATTGCTCTTTGTATTGCAAAAGCCAGAGAAAATAGGAATCCAACAAAAAAACCTTTTTTTACAGAAAAAGTCCCTATTGCATAACTAAACGTAATAGGCCATGTATGTTCATCTGGGGTAATACCATGAACAATACCTAAAAATAAAGAATATAAAAGTAATAATATAATGCTCATAAAACCTTAATCCAAACAAATGAATATGTTAACATGTTTATCATGCTATAATCAACATGCACTCTTGAAAGTAATAATGTCCTAAATTTATTTACTCCTAAAGTTTTTATATGAAAACTTTTTTCATATTCAGATATATTAAATATATACATAAAATGATGTCTACCATAAAATCTTTCATACACAAGCAAACCTTCAGAATCTGATCTTACTAAAGAAATATCAGAAAATGAAAATTCCTTCTCATACTTTTTCCGTATAAGTAACATATCTCTTATATGATTATATGTTGATTGTCTATCCCAAATATATTTTTCTGCAATATCCCAATTTATCTTAGATCTAACAATTGTCCTTTTATCATATATTACATTTCTAGGAATATCTTTAAGATCTGACACAGTATCTAATTCATCTCCCATATATATAATTGGAACTCCATTTAGTGAGAGTAAAATTCCATAAGCTAAAATAATTTTATGTTTATTATCTTTGAATAATGAGGCAAGCCTCTCGGCCAAACCATTGTTAAATTTAACGTTTTCTTTTCCAAAGAGTCCAAAAAATAATGGTAAGTCATTAGGATTTAACATATCTAAATTTAATTCATCATGATTTCTTAAAAATATAGCCCATGAATTATTATATGGTATAGGTAGTGTTCTTTTTATACCATTTTCTATATAAATTTTATTTCCCGTTGCAATAGATAAAAAAATTCTTGGCATAACAGTAAAATTGAATGCCATATTTGCTTCATTAAATCCATCTCCAAAATATTTAATCAAATCATCCATTTGAGAATTTGCTTCCACTAAAAAAAGCAAATCTTTTTTTGTCTTAGATTTTATAAAGCTTTTAATATTTTTAAGTATTTTATGTGTACCTGGAAGGTTTTCAGAGTCTATACCTTCCTCTTTATAAAGGTAAGGCACAGCATCAAATCTAAAACCATCAACACCTAAATCTATCCAGAAAGATAAAATTTTTTCATATTCTTTAAAAACTTCCTTATTTTGCCAATTCAGGTCTGGTTGAAATTTATAAAATCTATGGAAATAGTATTCTCCTCTTTTAGTTGAATATTCCCAATTACTTTTTTCATAATCACGAAATAAAACCTTGGTATCAGTATATTTTTTATCATCATCACTCCATATATAATAATCTTTATATTTTTCAAAATCCTTATGATTTGGATCAGAAGATGCTTCAAACCAATAGTGCTTATCAGATGTATGATTTATAACCATATCAAGAATAATATAGATATCCATTTTATGTGCTTTTTTAATGAGTCTTTGAAAATCAGATATTGTTCCTAAGTTCCCCCTAATACTAAGAAAATCAGATACATCATATCCACCATCCATCATAGGTGAATTATATAAAGGAAGAATCCATATACAATTAATCCCCAGTTTTTTTATATATATCAATCTGTTAATAAGACCTTGAATATCTCCTATTCCATCAGAATTACTATCACAAAAAAGATCTAAGTACATTTCATAAATGACAGCTTCTTTGTACCACAGTTTTTTTCTCATTTTGTTTTTCTAAAGATTCATGAACCCAACGAAGAATATTAACCAGCCTATTGCCATAGAAGGCCAAAATATTACAGGTGTAAATAATCTTGCTATTGTTGAAAGGGACGCTATTAAGAATACAGATACTGTAAGAATTAAAAGCCCCCAAAATATTCTATCAAAAACCCTTCTCTTAAAAGCCTTGATTGTAGAATATAAGGCAACACCTATAAGCTCAATGCTTCCTAGAGTATTTGAGATAGCAATTGGTACTACCCAAGATCCTAACAATAAAACGCCAGATCCATTTGGAGATATAGTGTTATTTAGCTGTATCTTACCATTAAAATAATTTATCAAATTATTAAAATTTGCATATATTATATGTGACTGTGATAAAAATATTAAAACAATAATTGATAGTATTATTGTAAGATATAGCGATATTGTATATAACCTTTTTTTCCCGAGAAGGTACATAGATCCAAGACCAAGTACCGCAGGTGTAAGTCCTCCTCCGAGGTAATAATAGATATAAAATGCAAAAGATGATTTGAATGCTAGAAATATATAGAATGATAGTACCGCTATAGCGCCAATAAAAAGTCCTAGTGACCATACAAAAAGATATGTTTTCTTACTTTCTAAATACTTCTTAAATGAAAGTAAAAACATTATAAAAATTATCGCAAAAGAAATCCAAATAAGTACATATAACATATCTATATTATTACATAAAATGTGTACATATTGCTATACCAGTAACCACTGTTTTCTGGTAAAATATTACAAATATATGGAAGATAAAAATATTGTAAAAACATTAGATAAACTTGAGAAAGCTATTAGTGACGCATATCTTAACAAAAAGAAACTAATGTTTCGTAGTTTTCTATCAGGAATAGCATATGGACTTGGAATTACAATAGGGTTATTTATTGTACTGTTAATTGTAGGTCTAATTTTAGATTATATAGTAAATATACCTGTATTTAACATATTAAAACCTCTTGCATCACATGTAAAAACTATTAGTAGCACTAAAATACCTTAATTTTCATAATCTTCAATTGAACTTTCAATAACTTCACTGTGTTCCTTAAATTTCCAAGTCCAAATTATATTGATTGTAAAATTAACTACTGCACCTATAAATATAACAATAGTATTTGCAATTAAAATTGCATATACACTGTTTGTAACAAATGATAAAGTAAGTTTATAAACATATTCAAAAAGCAAGACCTTTGCAATGATATATCCTATAAGTACTGAAAAATGATATTTTAATATTCTAATATACCATTTACCTTGTCTTATTTTCTTAAATGTCCAGTTATCATTAATAAAAAAATTTGAAATATTACCAGCCTCAGCAGATATCAGTGTAGCTATTTGAGGTTTCATACCAAATACTAAAGATAATATAAGTATAACGGAATTATCAACAAATATTCCAATTATACCTACAATAAAATACTGTATTACTATGGCAAAAAATTGTCGTTTTTTAGAATTTATCTTAATAACTAAAAATAATAAAATTAATTAATTAGTTTCTGATTTATGATCCATCACATACCTTACTAAATTCCTTTTATACTTTCTTGGTATTGGTAAAGGATCTAAAAGAAGATGGTAAGAAAAATATGGAATGCCTATATTTCTTTTTGTAAAATTATAGTTGATTTTAATTTTATTAGATTTAATATCTTCAATTAAATCGTCCTCATACAGAGTATACGCACTACCAATTACTCTTCCCATATGTGCATCAGAAGATGCAACTATTGGTATTGAATATTCACTAGCAATATCTAAAGCTTTTTTATTAGCAGAAGATATTGAGCTGCTTTTCTTTAAAACAGTGCCTTCCTGATATATTAATGTTGCATAATCCATTGAACCATTATATTCTATTGCAAAAGGAATATCTTTTAAAAGTAGCCCTTCAATAACTTTACGTCCACCAGAATGTCTTCTTGAAAAATTAAATGGATTAAAAGGATGTGCAATAATTGGAAATCCCCCTTGTGATAATATCTCTTCTGCTGTATGTTCTGGAGTTAAACCTTTCTTTATATTTTTTTTTATATCTAAAGCCAACATATGACATTTCGAAGTACTAACTTCTGAACCTATACCTACTTCTAATTTATATCCTCTTGATAAAGCATATGATTTTGCAATAATTGAACCTTCAATTTTGTTGTGATCAGTAATATATATTTTATTAAAAGATTTTGCATATTCAATATAATCTACTACACTCTCAGGAGACCTAGTTCCATCAGATATATTGGTATGTAAATGTAAATCAGCTTTTTTCATCTCTTCTCCTCATAGATATGTATGTAAGTATCTCTAATATGACAAATCCTGCAATTGTATAAAAAATTAATGCTGTAATACTATTTGATGAAATACTAAATCTTCCAAATTGAATATTTTTAAACAGTCCAAAAAATGGTGATACCAATGGATAAGATGTGCTATATATAAATTTTGCTATAACATTTTGAGGATTTGCACCAAATAATTCAAAAAGAATCCTAAAAACTATAAGTCCTTCAATTATAGAAAATATTATATAAATAATTCTATCCGATACATTCATATTACAAACTTAAATGAAATTATACATATTAATGTTATAGCAAACCATTGCGTTTTACAATATTAGAGAAATCTTTTCCAGATCTTTTTAAAATCCTCTTTTCATTTTTGATAAAAGCTAAACCAAATTTTGCATTAAATCCATCAAGCCATTCAAAATTATCAATGAGTGTCCAATAAAAATATCCTTTAACAGGAATACCATTTTTTATTGCCCTATAAACTGAAGATAAATATTCATTGATATATTTACTTCTTATTTTGTCTGTGGGATCAGAAATACCATTTTCAGTTATATATATATCTTTCTTATATCTTTTATATAGTACCTGTAAAACATTGAATATACTCTCAGGATAGAAATTATATGATTGTTTATTATTTTTATCTGAATATTCAATAGATACACTACTATGTAATGAAACATTTTTATGAAAAAGAGAAATTTCTTCATAAAAGTAAAAATTCAATCCTATAAAATCTAGATAATCTTTTATATGATCTAGAAAAGAATAATTCAAAATATAATCTAATAATTTGCAATATACAAAACTAATAATATCCATAGATTTTAAATAAGATATATTTTGAGATACAGATATTTGAGGTTGATCCCATTCATATTTCTCATATATCTCTTTAATCTTCCTATATGTACCAATGTGAGCTTTTTCAAGATTACGTTTAACTGCAAAAAATTTGAAGACATTCTTTTTGCAAGGTGGCCAATAACCTCTAAGATAAGATAAAGAAGCAAAAAGAACGGGTTCATTAATAGTTATGAAATATTTTACATTTCCTTGGAGATTCTCAGCTATAAATTCAGAAAATCTTACAAAATATTTTATTGTCTGTTTATTTTCAAACCCACCTATTTTTTCAACCCATAAAGGCAGAGTAAAATGAAAAAGAGTGACAAATGGTTCTATTCCATTTTCATTTAATCTTATTATTAAATCTTTATAGTAATCCAAAGCTTTAATATCCCACATACCCTCTTGAGGTTCAATTCTTGCCCACTCAATAGAAAACCTATAAGAGTTAAGATTAATTGATTTCATAAGTTCTATGTCTTCTGGATATCTTTTGAATGAATCACAAGCAATACCAGCAGATGTAATGTTTTGATTTTTAGCCCACACTTCCCAATTACTATTATCATTCCCACCCTCAACCTGATATGCAGATGTTGCAGTACCCCATTTAAAATCATTTGGAAATTTTTTCATAACTATTCTGCCTTATTAATTACAAATTTAAAAATATATAATATTAGTAAAGCAAAGATAATCGATAATATAGATGAATAAAAAATATTGGAATTTATAAATGAAGTCCAGAGTAAACCACCTATTAGAGATCCTATTATCCCTACTATTATATATAGAAATAACCCACCACTAGTTTTAAACTTTTTGGAAAAAATTATACCTTCTATTATCCCAACTATTATATATAAATATACTCCCATATCAAAAAATATAATTGATTTTACTTCTTCTTACTAGTTTTTTTTATTGGAGCACTTGGTTTTGTTTTACTAACTGGTTTACTTTTTCTAACTGTTTTTTTTCTGGAAACACTTTTCTTTACACTAACAGCCTCATTTTCTATTGTATTTTGTGTTTTTACATTTACTCCTTTTGTTTTCATATTAAGAATGACATTATTTACAATTGATACTCCAACAAATGCATTTGTAAGAAAAATAATAGCTATCAGTAAAATAATAATCTCAATATATACAATTGGAAAAGACAATCCTATTGCTAAAAGAAGGAATCCTGACAGGAAATATATTATTCGTGAGTTAAATGTTAATTTGTTATTATTCATATGTGAAATGATATCATAAAAATTATAATTTATACAATAAAGAAATTATAACTACCTAAATTGTAACTTTAATGTATTTAAATCATCCCTCCATTTATACCCATCAAACCATTCTCCACCTCTAAATTGTAATTTATATAAGGATTCCTTTTTATAAACTGAACCTAGATATACATATTTAATATCATGATCTTTTGCATATTCTAATACTTTGCTCATCATTCCCAATCCTAAATCTCTATCATTTAAATCTAAATCATAAAATGGGTATGAATAATGAATAATGTCCTTATTCATAAATGATATTGCAAAACCGACAGATTTATTATCTTTTCTAAATTCAAAAACATAGTTAAAATTCAAATTATCCTGTTTAGTAAAGATTTCCGCAATTTTATATGCACTAAATACTCCCTTTCCAAATTTTTCAGCATAAAAAGATGCCCCCATTTTTTGTATAGAATACGTATAGTTAGAATATGGAAGTTTCTTTACAATACATTTAACACTGGCCTCTTTTCTAAGAATCCTTCTATTCTCAGAAGATAATTCAAATTTACTGATATTAACTCTCAAACCTTTTATTTTATGCATAACACCAACACCTATTCTCGTAAAAACATACCCTTCATTATATAAAAGTGTTATGTCATCTGATTTTGTAGCAATTTTTTTATCAAAATATTCATACATATAAGGATTATACTAGATAAACTTATCATTTAAAAACAAAGCTTGTATAATATCAAAATGAAAGATATCAAAAATTCAATTACAAAAAATTCAAAAATCGTATCTTCCTTTATAGAAAATATTCAAGTAATAAACTATATACCCAAAGATCAAATGAAAGAAGATAATGAAATTAAAACTATTTTGGGTATAGGAGGAACTCATATTTACTATGGCAAAGTAAAAAATACCAAAATTATAAGGGAAAATATATTACCTTTACCTAAAGTAGAAACATTTTTTAAAGATATAATTGATTATGGAGTAAAACTTTCATACTTTGATAAAAACACATTAAAGATAAATTGTATATTTTCATATCCATTCAAAAGTATAGAAAAGGATAATTTTATTGATGGTTTCTTTGAAAAACTAGATTATAGTGGGAAAAAAATTCCATTTGAAGATACAAATTTTTTTGTATCAGAAAAATTAAAACAATATATAAACTGGAAAATAAATTTTAATATATTAAATGACTCTGTTAGTACTAATCTATTTAATATCAATAAATACAGAGACTATGATATGCATATATCAGTAATCTCCGGAACAGGAGTAAATGTATCTTTTACAAAAGGCATCAAAATTATAAATTCAGAAATAGGCAGAGCAAGAATTCTAAAAGATGAAATAACAGGTAAATTTGTACCTATAGAGTCTATGACTTCATTTAATAATATTTGCAGATTATCAAAAAAATATAATATTGACAAAGAGATATTAAAAGAAAGATCTGCAGGAATTATAGCTTCTATAGTTATAGGAATAACAAATAACACAAAGAATATAAAAAATGTTGCCATAATAGCTCAAGGGTCATTTATAACAAAAGATGAAAAGTATTTCCAAAATTTAAATATACTGTTATCAAAATATTTAAAAAAAGATTTTATATTTTATAAAGATAATAAAGCTGATATAAAAGGAGCATCACTACTGTAATGAAAATTGAGGCCAAAGATTTTAACTTGAAATATACACTAGAGTGTGGACAATTTTTCCATTTTAAAAAACTAGACAATGATACATATATAGTAGTAATAAAAGATAAAATAGTAAAAATTAAACAAAGTAAAAATATATTATATATAGAAAGTTTCCCAAAAATATCAGAAAATGAAATAAGGGAGTTTTTTAATCTCAATATAGATTACAGAGAAATTATAGATTATTTAATCAAGAAAGATCCCAATTTGGAAAACATGATAATGCAATATTTTGGACTTAGAATCATTAATCAAGACATTGAAGAATGTCTATTTTCATATATATTATCAAGCTTTAATTCTGTAAAAAAAGTTATGCTATCAATAGATTTATTATCTTCGTATTTAGGAGAAAAGATAAAAAATGATATATTTGCATTTCCTACTATAGAAAAAATTAAAAGCGCAAATATTGAAACATTGAAATTAGCAAAAACTGGATTTAGAGCAAATTATATAAAAAATACAGCAAAAATAATCCTAGAAAGAGATATAGATTTATATAAAAAAGAATATAATATTAAAGATACATTGATGAGTTTTCCTGGAATAGGAGATAAAATATCAGATTGTATTATGCTTTATTCATATAAATTATATAATGTATTTCCTAAAGATGTATGGATATTAAGATTTTTAGAAGGAAAAAACAATTACCTTGAAATGTTTCAAAAATATGGAGGATGGGCTCAAATATATATTTACTCAAGTATGCGTAATAGAAAATAACTTCTTATCATCCCTTAGAGACAAGAAAATTCCTGTCCAAAATGCAGATGAATATACTGCAAGAACACCTAAGATAAATATTATTATAAAAAATCCTATAGCAATTAATGGATAAATAAATGGACTACCTATTAAGACATTTAGACTTTGCAAAACACTCAAAACTATGTATTCCAAAAAATTAGAAATTAAATATAAAACTAGAAGTGTAATAATGTAAAATAAAGTAATATTTGTAAACAAAGAAAAATTCTTTTTTACCAAAGAAAATGAAAATCTAAATGCATCAACAATATCCATATTTTCAACAAGCACCAGTCTCATACCAATATATGCAATAGAAAATGCATATATTAAAATAATTATACCTAAAATCAAATCTAATATTAGAAATAAAGAATTTATATTTACAAGTGTTACTGCAATCATCATAAAGATAAAGAATACTATTAAAAATGTAATTACAAATAAAAGTGAATAAATAAAATAATTACTCCAAGATTTTACTCCATTTTTCCAATATTCACCAAAGTTTCCTTTATGTTCCCAATTTTTTTTATTAGCTAATGTTTTTATTATAGTAGCAGATGCTGCCACTGTAAAATATATTGTTGCAATAATATATACAGCAAGAATAACAATAAATAGAATAAGGCCATTTGACGGTAAATGTTTTATAAGATTAATAAAATAAAATACCCATTTCATTAGCATCACACTACTAGAGGATGTATGTGAAATCAGATTATGCGGAAGGACTACTTTTGGAGGAGTTATAAATTGAAATATTTCAAAAACTGTTGAAAAAATAATTGATATAATACCAAGATATAGTATATAGATATTTTTTGATATTAAGAATAATGCTCTATGTGCAATAGATAAAAGTTCATTTAATGTAAACACTTTCATATAAAAGATTATATATACTAAAAACTATAATATCAAATTCACATATTTGCTAATACATAATATAATAACACTCTATACAATTATGCTATAATACTTCTATGTATGTATTAGAAAAAGAACAAAAAAACATAAATAAAATATTACAAATTGGTGTAAAAAAAGGATTTCTTACTGAAGATGATATCTTAGAAAATATACCATTTATAGAAAACAATATAGAATTGATTGACGAATTATTTATAAAACTTACTAAAAAAGGAATAGAGGTTATATATAATGATGAAACACCAAAAGAAGAAGTAGAACTGGCAAAAGATACTAAAGAGAATAAAAAATCTGAACTCACACTGAATGAAAAAATTAAAATACTTCGCAGTATACAGGCAAATGTAGATTCTGATCCAATAAGAGTATATCTACAGGAAATTGGAAAAATACCTTTACTTACAAGAGAAGAAGAAGTAATTCTTGCAAAAAAAATACTTAAAGGTGATAAAAAAGCAAAAGAATATCTTACTACCGCAAATTTAAGATTGGTTGTATCCATTGCTAAAAAATGGGCAAGAAAAGGAAGTCTAGATTTATTAGACCTTATACAAGAAGGAAATGTAGGATTAATGCGGGCTGTGAGTCTATTTGATTATGAAAGAGGATATAAATTTTCTACATATGCTACATGGTGGATAAGACAAGCAATTACAAGAGCAATAGCAGATCAAGCAAGAACTATACGAATACCTGTTCATATGATAGAAACCATTAATCAATTACAAAAAGTAAGAAGTTCGCTTACAACAAAATTACAAAGAAATCCTACTGTAGAAGAAATTGCAAAAACAATGGGAAGAAGTGTAGAACAAGTAAGAGAGATAATAACAATATCTCAATATCCAACTTCTCTTGCTACTCCTGTAGGAGATGATAATTCATCAACTGTGTCTGATTTTATTAAAGATGATGATACCCCTACTCCTGAAGATGTTGCAAACAAAGACTATCTACGAAAACAAATACAAGAAGTACTATCTAACCTTTCAGACAGAGAAAGAAAAGTAATAGAATTAAGATTTGGCCTGCAAGATGGTGTTGCAAGAACTCTTGAAGAGGTAGGAAGAGAATTCAAAGTTACAAGGGAAAGAATCAGACAAATAGAATCAAAAGCTCTAAAAAAATTAAATAATAAAGAAGTAGAAAAACTACTAAAAGACTATATATAATCTAAATATCGCATATTGAATAATATTATAAGATATGGTAATATATGCATTAATGTTTAATTTCCCTATTATTTTAGATACTATATAATAATGAATCCTATTATTTTAAGTTTAATAAAAACTGGAATTCCTACAGAGACTTTATATATATTACTGTTGATACCTATAATTGCAACATTAATTATTATAGCAAGACAAGTAATAGGTATAATAACATTTGATTTATATATAGTTGCATTTAGTGTTATATCTTTAATAGCAATAGGCTCAATATATGGAATAATAATTCTTGCCATTATAATAATCTTTGATACTATAATCAGATATCTAATAAAACCTATTAACATGCACTATATTGCAAAAACTGCAATTTCTATATCAATAATTAGTCTTATTATTATATATTTTCTATATTTACTAAAAAGTACATTTGGTATAAATTCTTCAATGCCAATTTATCCAATATTAATACTTATACTTTTAACAAATTCCCTTTCTTCAAATAAAATCAAAAAAGGTGATAAAAAAGCATTACTGATGTACATTGAAAGCATCATATTCATTATCATAATTTATTTTTTAACTACATTTAAAGAAATTCAAACAATACTATTTGAATTCCCATATATCAGTATATTGGCAATACTTCTTGATTTATACTTAGGAAAAATAACATCTTTAAGACTATCTGAAATAATAAAATTTAAAGATATTGTTAAAGATAATGGATAAATTAAGTCAATATGTAAAATCCCTGCATACAGTACTTGGAATGAATTCAAGAAATTTATTATTTGTTGATAGAAAGAATACCAAATTATTAAATTCAAAATTACACGTAAAAAACAAATTGCAAAAAAATGGTATTCAGACATCAAAAACTTTATTTTGTATAAGAAATAAAAATGAACTTGAAAAATTTGATTTCTCCATTATTCCTAAAAGTTTTGTATTAAAACCAAACAAAGGATTAGGTGGAGAAGGAATAATCATTGCATATGGAAAAAAGAAAAAAAAGAATGAATATACAGAAGATGCATGGATAATGCCCAATAATGAAGTTATACATTTATCAACACTTAAAACACATATTCTAAATATACTTGATGGAAATTTTTCTATTGATAAAAATCACGATATTGCAATATTTGAAGAGAGAATACACAATATCAATTTATTTACCAAATTTTCCAAAACAGGGATACCTGATATAAGAGTAATAGTGTTTAAGAAAATCCCAATCATGGCAGAAATTAGAATACCTACAATTGAATCTAAAGGAAAAGCTAATTTACATTCCGGAGGAATAGGTGTAGGTATAGATATAGCAACTGGGGTTACAACTCATGCAATATTAAATGATACATATATAGAAGAACACCCAGATTCTCATATGAAACTTCAGGGAATAAGAATTCCATATTGGAATGACGTTTTGAGGACCGCTATTGAAGCTATCAAAATATTAAACGTTAATTTTGCTGGAGTTGATATATCAATTGATAGATTTAAAGGTACTTTGGTTTTAGAAGTAAATGCAAGACCAGGTCTTTCAATACAAATAGCAAATAGATCAGGAATTAAAGAAAGACTAGAATCAATATCAAAAATAAAAGTTAAAAATACTGAAGGTGCAATAAGAATTGCAAAAGAAATATTTGGAGGAGAGATTGAAGAAGAAGTTGAAGAGATAACTGGAAAAATAGTTATTGGGAAAAAAGTAAAAATCAAAATAAATGAATTGAATGAAGAATTTCTTGCAAAAATTGATACTGGAGCATTTCGAACTTCTATATCTGAAGAAATTGCAAAAAAAATTGGATTTGGGGAATTACTAGATAAATTCAACTTAATGGATATACCCGAAACCAATCCTTCAAATATAATTGAAATTAGAAATCAATTAAATGCTTCAAGTTCTGATATTCAACTAAAGGAAGCAAGATCTGCACATGGATTCACCCTAAGGCCTACAATAGATATACAACTAGAGATTATGAATACAAATGTAATATTAAACACAAATGTAACAATAGCAAATAGAACTAATTTACGCTATCCTGTTATTATTGGTAGAAGAGATTTAAGAAGATTTCTAATTGATATTACAAAATGAAAAAACATACTCATAGAATTTATATAATTTTAGCATTAATATTGTTTGTAATATTTTTTATTACAACGAACTTCATTTTATCTCCAAAAAACAGTGCTGGAAATATTTCCATTGCAAATACATATATTGTTGTATCTGAAATATTTATTTTTTTAGTTCTTCTTATACTATTCATATTATCATTTATTAAATTATCATTTATCAATATTTTAAAAAATGCAATCTTAATACCAATAATTATCTATGCCATGATAATACTTCATGTGTTTAATAGATTAAATATATTAATGGATATAACAATACCCCTAGCAGGTATTATTCTCTACATATTACTATCAATACAATAATTATTAAAATATAAATTTATCTAAATAATAGTACTGATATGCATTAACTCTTCTTTTGTAAAAAGATCTTAATTTATCATATAATAGAGCATATGAAAAAAAAGTATTTGATTACCTGTGCATGGCCATATGTAAATGGAGAAGCACACATAGGTCATATTGTCTCTTCAATATTACCTTCCGATATATATAAAAGATTTTGTAATCTGCTGGGTAGAGATTCTATATATGTATCAGGAGCAGATATGCATGGGACTCCAACACAGATAATTGCACAAGCTCAAAATAAAGATCCACTAGAAATAGCTCATTACTACAAAAATAAATGGATTGAAGTATTAAAACTGCTTAATATAGAATTTAATCTTTTCACTGATACAGAGACTAAAACTCATAAAGAAGTAGTGCAAGATATATTTCTTGACCTATATAACAAAGGATATATATTCAAAGATAAAGAAATACAGCCATATTGTACTCATGATAAACGTTTTATACCTGATAGATTTGTAGATGGAATATGCCCTAAATGTGAAAATGAAGGAGTAAAAGTTTCTGAAAACTGTGAGAGATGTAATCTATTTATAACATTTGAAAATATTAAAAATCCAAAATGTAAAATATGTAGAAATATACCAATACTCAAGAGTACAGAAAACTTTTTTCTTGACCTTCCAAAATTTCAAGATAAATTAATAGAATATATTACATCTAAAAAAGGTATGTGGAGAAAAAATGCTATTGATCTTTCTTTGTCCTATCTTAAAGAAGGACTCACAAAAAGGTCAATAACAAGAGACCTAGATTATGGAATTAGTGTACCAATAAAGGGATATGAGAACAAGGTAATATATGTATGGTTTGAAGCATTAATTGGATATTATAGTGCATCAATAGAACTAAATGGAGAAAAAGCAAAAGATTATTGGGGAAGTAATGCAATATCATCATATTTTTTTGGAAAAGATAATATCGTATTTCATACAATCATACTTCCTTCAATCTTACTAGGAATAGGAAACCTCTCACTACCAACCAATATTGTATCAACAGAAAATATAATAAAAGATGGGGAAAAATTATCAAAAAGCAAAAATAATACTATCAGAGCAATTGACCTATTAAATGAATACAAAGTAGATTATATAAGATTCTATTTAGCAGGCATTATGCCCGAGACAAAAGATTCTAATTTTACAATAGATAATTTAGAACAATTTATAAATTCTAATTTATGTTCTAATATAGGAAATTATATAGATCGGAAGGCACACGTCTGATATAATAACTTCAATGGAGAAGTACCAAATATTGAAGATTTCAAAGATTTAAAATATATAAATGAAACAATAGAGAAAATAAAAAAAAGAATGGATAAATTTGAATTTCAAGAAGTAATAAAAGATATATTAGAATTTTCAGATTATGCAAATAAAAAATTCAATGATTTTAAAATATGGGAGAATAAAGATGAAAATAACATATTTACATTAGTTCAATATGTATATACTCTATGTATACTCTTGAAACCATTTATACCAGAAAGTATAGAAAAAATTGAAAAAACACTAAATACAAAAATAGAAAAATTTGAATATAGTATATATACAGGAAAAATTCAAAAACCAGAAATAATATTTACAAAAATTGAAAAATAATGATCATAGATACACATGCTCATATCACTAAAGAATTTTTTGGTGATAAAATTGAGGAAATTGTAAAAGAATCAAAAGAAAATAATATTTCAAAAATTATTGTACCTTCCATATCTTTAAATATGGAAGATAATGAATATAAAGATTACCTATATTAGAACATAAATTAGAATTTAT
>JAMCRT010000020.1 GCA_023380695.1 Patescibacteria group bacterium
ACAGTTGTAACAGGAAGAGTTGAAAGAGGTACACTTAAAACAAATGAAGAAATAGAAATAGTAGGATTGTCTGATCAAGTAAGAAAAACAGTTGTAACAGGTGTTGAGATGTTTAATAAGAGTTTGGATTCTGCTCAAGCAGGAGATAATGTTGGATTACTTTTAAGAGGATTTAAAAGAGAAGAGATTGAAAGAGGTGAGGTAATAGCAAAACCAGGTACAGTGAATTCTCATACAGAATTTGAGTCAGAAGTATATATTCTTACCAAGGAAGAAGGTGGAAGACATACTCCTTTTGTTTCTGGATATAGACCACAATTTTATATTAGAACAACTGATGTAACTGGAGAAATACAATTGCCAGAAGGAGTTGAACTTGCTCTGCCGGGAGATAATATAAAAATGTCAGTTAGGTTAATAGTACCAATTGCATTAGAAGAAGGTGTAAGATTTGCTATAAGAGAGGGAAGTAGAACTGTTGGTGCAGGAATAATAACAAAGATAATAAAGTAAAATTTAATAGCTCTTTATAAATATGATACAGAAAATTAGAGTAAAATTGAAGGGTTTTGATGTCCAAGTTTTAGATAAGTCTGTTAAACAGATTATAGACTCTGCTGTATCTTCAGGAGCTCAGGTAGTGGGACCTATTCCTTTACCTACAAAAATAAAAAAATATACACTAAATTCTTCTCCACACATAGATAAAATTTCAATGGAAACATTTGAAATTAGAATACATAAAAGACTAATTGAAATACTCTCACCTACTAGTAAAACAATTGATGGACTTACTCATTTACAGTTACCTGTTGGAGTAGGAATTGAAATTAAATAATAATTATATGAAAGCTATATTAGGTTTAAAACAAGATATGACTCAGTTATTTTCTGAAGAAGGTAAAGTAGTGCCTGTTACATTGGTAGATACTACAGATTGTTTTGTATGTGGCATCAGAGATAAAGAAAAAGATGGATATAATGCTACAATATTGGGATTGAAGAAAAAAAGAAAACCCTTAAAATTAGAAAATGCAAAATATAGGGATTCTTTTGTTCCTATGTATGTAAAAGAAGTTCCATTTATTGATGATAGAAAGATTAAAGATAAACTTGATGCTAATATGTTTGATATAGGAGAAAAAGTTGTTATTACGGGTATATCTAAAGGAAAAGGATTTGCAGGTGTAGTTAAAAGATGGAATTTTGCAGGAGGACCAAGAACACATGGGCAATCTAATAAAGAAAGACATGGAGGTTCTATAGGTGCAGGAACTACACCAGGAAGAGTCTACAAAGGAAAGAAAATGGGAGGACGTATGGGTGGAGATACTAAAACTGTTAAAATGAAAGTAATAGATATAAAAGATAATATAATTGCATTGAAGGGAGCAATTCCTGGAGGCAGAGGTTCTTTAGTTGTAATAAAAGGTGAGATATGAAAGTAGATATATATTCCTATACAGGAAAAAAAGTTGCAGATAAGATTACCGTTAAAGATAAGGTTTTTAAATCTGATATTAGAAAAGATCTAACTGATAGATTTGCATATATACACCTTGTAAATTGTAGACAAGGTACTGCATTTGCAAAAGATAGAGCACAGGTTTCAGGTACAGGTAGAAAAGCAAGGAAGAATTCTAGGCTCGGTCTCTCAAGAATTGGAGATAAAAGATCAAATATTTTTACTAAAGGAGGTGTAGCTCATGGGCCTAAAGGTGGAATATTTTCACTTAAGATGCCACAAAAAGTAAGAAGAATGGCTCTTTATTCCTCTTTAAGTGAGAAATTAAGTAATAAAGATATATTGTTTATAGATAAAATTGTTATCAGTGATAAAACTCCAAGAGTAAAACAAGCTTTAAAAATATTAGAAAAATTAAATATTAGTGATTCTAAAGTATTAATTGTAACTGATAAAAAAGATGAGATTTTAAAGAAATCCTTTTCAAATATTCAAAATATTAAGTTACTACCTTCTCCATTTATAACATCATATGATATTTTAAATTATAGAAAGATTCTTATATTAAAAGATTCTTTAGATAATATTCCCGGATACAAGGATGTATAATTAAATATCTTTGAGTATCTATTCTTAGATCGAAATTTCTATTCCAAAGTTATATTTCTTCATACATGATTTATTTTGCAAAATATCCATTAATTATGTATAATTATGAAGAAAATATTTTTATTAAACCCAAATTTTTGGATTTAGGGTTATTTTATTGTTATGAGAATATCAGAGGTATTAAAGAAACCAATAATATCAGAAAAAGTTTTGAGGGTTAGTTCTAATTCTCAAGGTAGATGGTATGCATTTGAGATACATAAAAATGCAGTAGGTAAGGATGTAAAAATAGCAGTTGAGAATATCTTTAATGTACATGTTGAAGATGTAAATCTTTTATCTAAAAAGGGAAAAAAAGTTCGCGATATAAATAAAAAAAGATATCTTGCTTTGAATAAAAAACCAGATTTAAAGAAAGCTTATGTTAAGATTAAACAAGGAGAGAAAATTAATCTATTAGGTGAAGAAGAAAAGAAGAAAACGCCTAAAAAGAAAAAAAAGGAAATAACAAATGAAAAGGAAAAGTAATGAAAATATAAAAGTATATAATCCAACGACTCCTTCAATGAGGCATACTATTTTGGAGAATAAGAAATCTTTAGGTAAGAATAAACCTTTGAAATCGTTAACATTGAAGGTAAAAAGTAAGGCAGGTAGAAACTCTAGAGGAGTTATAACAATGAGACACCAAGGTGGTGGTGTAAAGAGAACTTATAGAATTATTGATTTTAAACGTGATAAGTCAGATATTCCAGCTATTGTAAAATCTATTGAGTATGATCCATATAGATCTGCAAGGATTGCACTTTTATGTTACAATGATGGAGAGAAAAGGTATATAATAGCACCTGTAGGTTTGAATGTTGGAGATAAGGTAATATCTGGAGAGAAAGTAGATATAAGTGTGGGAAATGCTATGCCACTTAAGAATATACCAATAGGCTCTGATATTTATAATATTGAACTACAGAAAGGTCAGGGTGGCGCAATAGCACGCAGTGCAGGAGGAAGTGCAAGATTGCAGTCTATAGATGGTAAGTATGCTTTAGTAAGACTTCCATCAAAAGAAACAAGGTATGTGTATTATGAGAATTTTGCAACTATTGGTAGAGTATCTAATACTGAACATTCAAATATAAAGTTAGGTAAAGCTGGAAGATCGAGATACTTAGGGATAAGGCCTTCTGTTAGAGGAATGGCTATGCACGCAGAAGAACATCCTCATGGTGGTGGTGAGGGTAAAGGTCAAGTAGGTGGGATATCTAAAGATATTTGGGGAAATAGGCGTGGAACTAAAACAAGAAAAAATAAAAGTACAGATAAATATATTTTAGTAAGAAGAAATGGTAAAAGGATGAAAAAGTAATTATGTCAAGATCACTGAAGAAAGGTCCATTTGTGGATGAAAAATTATTGAAAAAGGTACTATCTCAAAAAGAGAGTGGTAAGCATAGTATTATAAAAACTTGGGCAAGGAGATCTACTATTTCTCCTGAAATGGTTGGAATGACCATTGCTATTCATAATGGGAAAAATCATATACCCGTATTGATTAATGAATCAATGGTAGGTCATAAGTTAGGAGAATTTGCTCAAACGAGAATATTTAAAGGTCATAGTAGAAAAGGTAAAATAGCGCAAGCTCAAGGAAGTTTTGGTAGAGTTGAAGGAAAATAAATATGGATACAGAATATGCATTATCAACAATTAAAAATGTAAAAGGCTCTCCTTATAAAACAAGGTTGGTAGTAAAGGCCTTGAAGGGTTTATCTGTTGATGATGCTATAACTACATTGCAATTTGTAAATTATAAAAATGCATACACATTGATGAAAGTTATTAAAAATGCCGTGAATATAGCAAAACAAAAAAACTTAAAAGAACCTTATCAATTTGCTGAAATTAGAATTGATAAAGGTAGAACACTTAAAAGATTGAGATATGGAAGTAAAGGTAATGCTTCAGTTCTTAGTAAAAGAAGTTTAAATATTTTAGTTAAGATTAAATCAGGGTAATATTTTTATGGGACATAAAGTGCATCCAACAGGTTTTAGACTTGGAATAAATAAAAATTATAAAGCATTATGGTTTGCAGAAGGCAATACATATAAAGCACAATTGAAGGAAGATCTTCAGGCAAGAAAGTTCCTAAAAGAACATTTAAAACAGGCTGGGGTCGGTGATATTGTAATAAAAAGATCTTTGAGCAATGTTTCTATTGATATTTCTGTTGCTAGACCAGGTATTGTTATAGGTAAGGGTGGAAAAGGATTAGAAGATTTAATTCTTCTTCCTTTATTCTCTTTATAATATCCGTTATATTCAATTTTCTTATACTGTCTATATCCATAATTATACTTTATACTCATTTTTTATAA
>JAMCRT010000021.1 GCA_023380695.1 Patescibacteria group bacterium
GTAATTTTAAAATATCTTTCTCTAATACATCTCTTAACAAATCATTCAAATAGTTTGGTTGCTTCTCTAGAACATACTCAGGATATCCTCCATAATATAGATAATCATTAATTTCATCTTCACTATTATTAAACTGTTTAGACTCAATAAATGACAAAGGGTTTATTTGTATAGTAACATTCCTACCTGTTAAAAATGCCTTATTATCTTCTATCAACTTACTAGATGATCCAGAACAAATAATTTTAGACTTAAATAATGGAAGATCATCTAAAGATTTTAATATTTGAGCCCAATTGGTAAAATAATGCACTTCATCTAACAATACATATTCAAAATTAGATTCTGATAAATATGAAAACAAGTTTAAATCTTGAAGATTTATATTATCCAAACTCATAAATAATATCTTTTTAGGCATCACTCCCTTTTGTATTAACTGATAAATGTATTGGAACATTATTATTGTTTTTCCAACTCTCCTCGACCCCAACAAAAATAATATTTGTTTTTTATTATCAACAGTATCAGATATTTTTTCAAGATATATATCTCTTTGAATACCCAAATCAATACTCCTATCACTCCACCAAGGATTCAATAATTCAATTGTTTTATTTTGAAGTTCATTTACATTCATTAGGAATAATAGTAGCATTATTCCTAACATAATACAATACCTTAGGAATTACACTACATCTATTCCTAAGGTTACCATTAGACTCATATACCGCCTGCAATACCCCAAGATGTAAAGAAAATAAGAAATAGGGATATAATTATTAACATTATTATGTATTCAACAAATATATGTTTCTTTAGACTCCCCTTTATATTATGAATCATCAACCCGTTATATATATATAACACTACAGATAGAAATAAAGCTTTAATAAATATAAGCGTTGGATAAAACAGTAAAACAAAAGATGAAAACATTAAAATAAATCCAGATATTACTGAGTATAATATAATGTCTTGTAGAGCATATTCTAATCCCCACATAATCTGAGATGTGATAATAGCTCCACCTAAAAATCCATAAAATATATCCAAAGGAAACCATTTAATTCCCCCAAACACAACAAAACTAAAAAATATATAACCGACAACCAAAGATAGAATATAATTAATTGTATATGTAAATTGTGCCAGAGGTACATCTTCTATAAATGAAGCATGTATTATTGATATATTAATGAATATTGCATATAGAATGATACCAAAAAGTATAAAACTCAAATTTATACCAATAAAAGAAAGTATTCCAAAATGTAAAATAGGAAATAGTATTTTAAAAATAAAAAAAATAAATGAAAATATATATATAATAGGAAATGAGAGCAAACTCAATATTTCATATACACTACTTTTAAAGTTGATTAAAGAAAATACAAACATATAGGTAAATATTATTATAATCCATATATAGTTATAAAAATTTATATTGAATATATATGTTAAAAGATATTCAGAAAGAACAATAATAACTGATATTATAGTGGATTTTACTTTTATATTAGAATTAGATAAGAGAAAGTTGTTCATTATAATCTATACCTAAATATTCATACGCTTTTTTTGTAGCTACCCTACCCTTAGACGTTCTCTTTATTAAACCCTCCTGTATTAAATATGGTTCTGAAACTTCCTCAATGGTATCTATATCTTCTGATAATGCAGTAGCTATTGAACTTATTCCTACAGGGCCTCCATTAAAATTTTTTATAATAATGTTTAATATCTTCAAATCCATCTCATCCAGTCCCATTTTATCTATATTATGTGTTTTAAGAGCAACTATTGTAACATCTTTTGTTATTCTCTTTATCTTATATACTTGAGCATAATCTCTTACTCTTCTCAATAATCTATTTGCTATTCTTGCAGTTCCCCTACTCCTTTTTGCTATCTCACTTATAGCATCATCATCTATTTTTATACCTAAAATATTTGAACTTCTCTTAATAATATTTGATATATCCTCCACAGAATAAAAATCTAGTCTAAATATAGCACCAAATCTATCTCTAAGGGGAGATGAGAGTAATCCTAGTCTAGTAGTTGCACCTATTATTGTAAAATGAGGTAAATCTATTCTTACACTTTTTGCAGAAGGACCAACACCCACAATAATGTCTAATACAAAATCTTCCATTGCAGGATATAAGATTTCTTCTACATTTCTATTCAATCTATGTATTTCATCGATAAATAACACAGAATGATCTGTTAAATTAGATAAAATAGCTGCTAGATCTCCTCCCCTTTCAATAGCAGGCCCAGATGTAACCTTTATATCTACACCAAGCTCATTTGCAATAACATAGGATAAACTAGTCTTCCCAAGACCTGGTGGACCATAAAATAATAAATGTTCGATTGCTTCTCCTCTTTGTCTTGCAGAATCAATTAAGATAGAAAGACTTTTCTTTTCATTCTCCCTTCCAATAACATCACTAAATTTCTTCGGCCTTATATTTGATATATTGTTACTATCCATTTTTTACCCTTTTGATAATAATTTGAGTGCTTCTTTTATAGCATCTTCTACTGATTCTATATCTTTTATCTTACTATAAATTGAAGATATTTCTTTTTTGGAATACCCAAGTTTTAATAATGTATCCCTTATATCCTTATTAATTTCTTCCTCAATGTCAATTTTTCCTTTTAAATCAAAAATAATTCTTTCTGCTGTTTTCTTTCCAATACCAGGAATTGATGATAAAAATGATACATCACCTCGGTCAAAAACATCAGATAAAGAGTCATAATCAGTAGATGATACTATATTTAATGCTGCCCTAGGACCAACACCATTTATAGATTTTAATTTTTCAAAAAGAAAAACTTCCCCTGGACTGTCAAATCCAAATAACCTTGTACCTCTCTCAGTCAAATCAGGATATATAAATACCTCAATTTCAGATTGCTCATCCTTTAAAAAAATGCTTCTTGTTACTTCAACTTTATACCCCACAGAATTTAGTCCTACAACAATATATCCCCTACCTTTATATTTTATATATCCTTTAATATAACCTATCATATTTAATTAAATCTATGTGTTTGTAAATGACATAAAGCAAGTGCTACTCCATCTGCTGCATCATCAGGACGAGGCACATCATCTAACTTCAATAATAATTTTAGCATATTTTGTATTTGTTTTTTATCTGCAGCACCATAACCAGTTAATGCATTTTTAACCTGCAGTGGAGTATACTCATAAATAGGTATATCTTTCATTGCCGATATAAGTAATATAATTCCCTGAACCTGACCTACCCTAATTACAGTTTTTGCATTATTATTGAAAAATACTTTTTCCATTGCAATTTCTGAGGGTTTATATAAATTGACTAGATCTATTAATCCATTATAAATTATATGTAACCTATTCTCTATTTTATCTGTAGATTTTGTTTTAATCGCTCCCCACTGCACATTATTTGTATCTCCACTATCAACTATCCCCCACCCTAATATTGCAAATCCTGGATCAATACCTAAAATTTTACTCATAATTATATATTTAAATAAATATCATCAACATCATCCAACTCCTCTATTGCTTCTATAAATCTTTCCACCTTTTGATCATCACTAACTTCAATTTTCATTTTCGGTATCATAGAAATCTTTATGGTATCAACAGAGTAATTTTTTTCTATTGTAGCACTCACAGCTTTTAAATCTTTCACTTCAGTATATATGTATATATAGTCATCATCATACTCGTAATCTGTTACACCTTGAATATCAATCAATTTAATTTCAAATGAATCAAAATCTTCTACATTATCTTTTTTGATAGTCATTACTCCTAGTCTTTGAAATTGCCAAGATAAAGTCCCATTATCTACAATTCTACCACCATTCCTTTCAATAGTAGATCTTAGATTAGATATTGCTCTATTCTTATTATCAGTAATACATTTTATTATAACCAAAATACCTTCTGGACCATATGCCTCATACAAACACTCCATGAACTGCGAAGATGATTTATTAGAAAATCCTTTTTCAATAGCCTTATTTATTGCATCTGTTGATACATTAAAAGATTTTGCTCTATCAATAGCATTTTTCAACAAAAAATTTGACTTAGGATTTGGTCCACCTTCCTTTGTAGCATGTACTATACTATATAGAAATTTAGTAAATGCTTTCCCTTTCTTTAAGTCATTTAATTCTTTTTTTCTCCTAATTGTATCCCACTTTGAATGTCCAGACATAAGTTTATAGTATATATGAATCCCTAGATCCTAATATTACAATTATACTACCTGTATAAAAAAATGCAGGGTTCTTATTTATTATTTTTACATTATTTTTACCTAGTATACTTACAATTTCTTTTATTTCATACTGATATTTTTTACCATTTTGAACATATATTACATCTCTTCCAAGCGCATTATTATAAATACCAATAGATGAAACAGTACCACCTAAATTCTCAATAAACCTTGAAAATTGGTATACTGCAGCATTATTTGATGATGAATCCAGAATCTGTACAGATACATTACTACTAGAAAAAGAACTATTCAAGAAATTAGCCCTTATAAATGAATCTGCAGCTTTAAAATTAATTGTGCCAGAATATGGATATTCTAAAAGTTTAATTTTAGAAACTCCTATGTTATATAGAGAATAAAACATTAAAAATGTATCACCTGTCCCCATATTTGAATTAAATAATGCCTGTACCTTATCAATAGATGAATGCAATGTAAACAAATTAAAAGTATTCAGAATCTTTGATAAAATACCAATAAAAATAGTGTTTTTAATATATAGTGTATTAGTTGTATCTTTCCTTATCGATAATAACTTCTGAATAGTTGGAATACTTAAATTATTTTCTCCTTTTGATATATTTATATTACTGATTTTAATATTATGTAGAGAAAATATATTTAAAGATTTAGAAAATATAGATAAGTTTTTTGAACTCAAAGACAGATATGCATCAATTGTAATACCAAAGTTATACCTTATATCCTTTATCAAAGTAGATATACCCGTTTTGGGATTATTAAGATTAGCAAGAGGATAAACTGTATCTAAAATGTTTGTAGATGAATTATTAGTTCCTGGACTAAAAAGTGTAAGATTTGAAGGTAATGCCATAATTGATATTCCTTCATTTGGAGTAATAGAAAGAATAGCATTATATGTATTTAAAGAATATTCTCTACTATCATATTTATAGACAACAAGGACATTGAAAGTATTCTTTCCTTCCCATGTATTAGTATATGTATTCTTACTAAATCCAACATCATTTTTAAAATGAATTGTTTTTAGTTTTATAATGTTAACAAAAAACACTATAAATAAAACAACAAATATAAATAGAATTGTAAATACAATATACTTAATAGACTTTTTATTATTTCTCCTCTTCATATAACTTTATTAAAGTTATACTATTATTTTCAGCTATATTCAACAGATTTCTCATTTTTATACAAATTACCAATGGAAAAATTTTTGTACCAGATTCTTGGAATTGGAGCATAAAACCTCATGAATTTACCATCTATATTTCTAAATCCTAGTGAATATGCATGAAGATACATATATGTAGATTTGCTCTTTGGAAAATAAAGTCTATCACCTACAATAGGATGATAAATAGATCCCAAAGATACCCTTATTTGATGAGTTCTTCCTGTTTTTGGAAATACCTCAAGTAATGTGTTCTCTCCTATGTATTTTATTATTTTAAAATCTGTTATTGCCTCCCTTCCTTTATCTGAAGTCAAAATAAATTTTCTACCTCTTTTAGGATTTCTTTTAATAAAACCTGTTATAGAAAAATTTGTATCATCAATATATTCTGTCTTTTTCATCTTTGTATGTAGATGCCCTGACGCTATAGCTATATACATTTTCTCAACTTGTCTTTTTCTAAATTGGTCTATTAGATAATCCTGAGATTTATTATTCTTTGCTAAAACAATTACTCCTGATGTATCTTTATCTAATCTATGAACTATTCCAACCCTCCCAGATAAATTATTATCAAAATTCAATTTAAATATTACTCCATTTAAAAGTGTATTTGTTGTATTTCCTGCTCCAGGATGTACTGTAAGCCCAGCTTTTTTATTTAAAACTAAGATATCTTGATCTTCATAAATTATATCTAATTTAATATTCTTAGGTTTAATATGAAAAATATCATTATATTCAAAATATCTGTATTCTATTTTATCTCCTTTTTGTATTATTGTTTTTGGTTTTTTTACAAGAGTTCCATTAACAGATACAAAACCATCATGTATTAATCTTTTAAATTGATTCCTAGATATCTTTTGTGAGGTATCAGTTAAAACAATATCTAATCTATCCTTAAATGCAGATACTATAGTTATTACATCATTCATTATTTCTCAAATTTTACTACACAATTCATACAATATTTAGCATAAGGATACATTTGTAATCTTCCATTTTCAATTTCTTTTTTACAATTTTCACAAAATCCATATTTACCTTTAGAAATCTTTGTAAGTGCAATATTAATATCTTTTAGTGTAAATTCTAACCTATTT
>JAMCRT010000022.1 GCA_023380695.1 Patescibacteria group bacterium
AGAGGTTGTTACCCCTGAGAAGCTACTCCGAATTCCAAACAATTGGCTACAAAGAATTTTCCTTCTTTCCAAATAACTATATGTAGAATATTTATACCTTTCATGTAACAATTATAACATACATAAAAAATGGTTTAAAGATATATATGGATCATATACAAAATCCTTCATGTTCTGACCCCCGCACAACATTTTGTTGTTAAATATATATACTTAGTATACACTATGTATATATGAATACGGCAGTTATTAATATAAAAACAAAACCAGAGATAAAAATGAAAGCTCAAGAAGTAGCCAGTGAATTGGGGTTTAGCATAAGTTCAATTTTAAATGCTTATCTAAAACAATTAATTAACACTAGAACCATATATTTTACATCCTTTGAAGAGCCGTCTGAATATCTTATCAATGCTATAAAAACAGTAAAAAAAGAGATCAAAAATAATGAACTTTCTCCTATTTTTAAAAACCATAAAGAGGCAATAAAATGGCTGAATAATCACTAATGGATATACAGTTCTTTAGAACTTTTAATATGCAATATAAAAAATCATATATCAAAATAAAAAAAGATTCTGAATATCCTTCTATATGAGCAAATATTGCTTCTAAAAAATAACTAATTGCTGCCTCTGTAATGAATTTTATAAACCTTTTCTCTGTAATAATATTTGTGTCAATATTTGAGTCAATGTTTGTGTCAAGAATGGATTATTTTGAAATATACTTTTTATTTTCTATTATTTGATATTTCTTCTGTAACATTACGTGGAACAACTTCATATTTTTCAAATTCCATAACAGATGATGCTCTACCTGATGAAAGAGATCGCAGTTCTGTTGTAAATCCAAACATATTTGAAAGTGGAACTTCAGCTGAAATTACTTTTGCATTTCCTCTTTCAGTTACACCCAGTATTATTCCTCTTTTCCCTGTTAAAACACCTGTAATTGACCCCAAAAACTCCTCAGGAGTAACAACCTCTAATTTCATAATAGGCTCAAGTAGTAATGGGCCTGCATTACTAAAAGCATCTTTAAATGCCATTGATGCTGCAATCTTAAATGCTATCTCTGATGAATCTACTTCATGGTATGATCCATCAAATACAGTAGCTGATAAATCTATTACAGGATATCCTGCAATGAAGCCACTAGTCATTGCCTCAATTATCCCTTTTTCTATAGCTGGAATATATTCTATAGGAATTGCGCCACCTTTAATCTCATTTTTGAATTCAAATCCTTCTCCCCTACTTCTTGGTGCTATACGAATAAAACAATGTCCATATTGACCTCTTCCACCAGATTGTTTTATATACTTCCCTTCAGCACTAGCTTCTTTTGATATAGTCTCCCTATATGCAACTTGAGGATTACCAACATTTGTATTAACACTAAATTCCCTTCTAAGCCTATCTATCAATATATCAAGATGTAGTTCACCCATTCCAGATATAATTGTTTGAGTGGTCTCTTGATCTTGAGATATTCTAAATGTAGGATCCTCTTCAGACAATTTATGAAGAGCAAGAGACATCTTTTCTTGATCAGATTTTGTTTTTGGCTCTATTGCAATAGAAATAACAGGTTCTGGAAATGTAATAGTCTCTAGTAATAATGGTCTATTCTCAGTTGTTAATGTATCTCCTGTAGTTGTGTTTTTAAGACCAACAAAAGCACCTATATCTCCTGCACCTAGAGAATCTATCTCCTCTCTATGATTTGAATGCATTAAAAGAATTCTTGAGACTCTTTCTTTTTCCCCTTTAGTGGAATTAAATATAGTATCTCCTTTTTTAACTACACCAGAATAAATTCTAAAAAATGTGAGTTTTCCTACATTTGCATCTATCATAATTTTAAATGCAAGTGCGCAAAAACCTCCTTCTCTTGTTATTGGAACCTCAACATCTTCTTTATTTTTAATGGTGCCTTTGATACCTGGTACATCTAATGGAGATGGCAAATACCTTATTACTGCATCCAACAGAAGTTGAACTCCTTTATTTTTTAAAGCACTACCACAAAAAACAGGAAATATCTTACCTTGAATTGTACCTATTCTAATGCCTTTATAAATTTCATCCTCACTTAAAGTCTCACCACTAAGGTACTTTTCCATCAAGCTATCATCAAATTCTGCAGCACTTTCAATCAATTTTTCTCTGTACTCTGCTACTTTTTCTCTCATTTCTGATGGCACATCTTCTATTTTAATATCAGTACCTAAATCATTCGTATAGATATATGCTTTATTTGTTATAAGGTCTACGAGACCTGAAAGTTTACTCTCAGCTCCTATTGGAAGTTGCATGATTACAATATTAACACCTAATCTATCAACAATTGATTTAGCTGATGTATAAAAATTTGCACCAATTCCATCTAACTTATTTATAAAACAAATTCTTGGGACATTGTATTTATCTGCTTGTCTCCAAACAGTCTCAGATTGTGGTTCTACACCCATCTTTCCATCAAATACAACAACACCTCCATCTAAAACTCTTAAAGATCTTTCCACTTCAGCAGTAAAATCAACATGTCCTGGGGTATCTATTATATTGATTCGATATTGCTTATCTTGAAGATTCCAAAATGTAGTAGTAGCTGCAGATGTAATAGTAATACCTCTTTCCTTTTCCTGCTCCATCCAATCCATTACAGCCTCACCCTCATGAACCTCTCCAATCTTATATGTCTTACCTGTATAATATAAAATACGCTCAGTAGTAGTTGTCTTACCTGCATCAATATGAGCTATAATACCAATATTTCTAATATCTTCCATAAAAATAATATCTTAAGCTAAATGAGAAAATGCTTTATTAGCCTCTGCCATCTTTTCAACGTCAGTTTTCTTTTTTATTGCATCTCCAGTATTATTATATGCATTGATCATCTCTCCCGAAAGATTTTCAATCATATTATGACCTTTTTTATTTCTAGCAGCATTAATAATCCATCTTATTGCTAAAATTAATTGTCTTTCCTCAGAAATAGGCGTTGGAACTTGAAAACTTGCACCACCAACTCTTCTAGAACGAACTTCAATAGATGGGGATACATTTTCAATTACTTTATCAAATAACTCTACTGGGGGAATATTTAAATCACTGGAAGATTTCTCTATAGCTTTATAAACAATATCTCTGGCAACTGATTTTTTACCATTTTTCATAACATTATTAATAAATCTCTCAATAACAACATTATTGAATTTAATATCACCATCTATTTTTCTTCTTGGAGCTCTCTTTCCTCTCATAATTATTTCTCCTTCTTTACTCCATATAAAGATCTTCCACTTTTCCTTCCTTCTACACCACCTGCATCATCATATACACCCCTTACAATGTGATACTTAGCTACAGGTACATCAGGAACTCTACCTGCTCTTACTAACACTACAGAATGTTCTTGCAACTTATGTCCAACCCCAGGAATATATGCTGTCACTTCTATCCTATTTGAAAGCCTTACCTTTGCAATCTTTCTTAATGCTGAATTTGGTTTTTTAGGAGTAGTAGTACGAACTATAGTACAAACACCTCTTTTAAAAGGAGAATTATTCTTGCTATATCTTTTTGTCATTGAATTATATGAAAAAGTAAGTGCCTTATATTTCACTTTACTATTTTTACTTTTTCTTGGTTTTCTAACCAATTGAGATATTCTAGCCATAAAAATTTTAATCTAATCTAGCCCTGTCTCCAACAGGAATTTTACGACCAATAATAACATTTTCTTTAAGCCCACGCAAGTAATCTACCTTACCCATAATTGCTGCATCTGACAAAACTCTTACCTGTTCTTGGAAAGATGCTGCAGATAGAAAACTCTCTGTTTGCAGAGCTGAAGCGGTAATTCCTGATATTTTCCTTTCAAACGTTACCTGTCTTTTATCTTCATTTGCAAGATTTTTATTTATTTCGTTCACAACAAAGATATCTTTATATACACCTGGCAATAAATCACTATCTCCAGGATCTATAATTTTTACATACCTACCCATTTGTGAAACTATGACCTCTATATGCTTATCATAAACACTAAGTCCATTGTCTTCATATGCACCTATTAAATTATCAATCACATACTTCTGAGCTTTTGTTATACCTGAAGCTTTCAAAATCATATTTGGATCTATATTACCCTTAGTAATTTCTGTACCTATAGCAACTTTATCGCCATCATTTACTAATAAAACCTCATCTTTAGGAAATGTGAAATCAACAACTCTCACCTTTTCTGATTCAATATATATTCTTCCTTTTTCTACATATGCTATACCTTTAAATGGAGATAAAACATCCATACCATTAGTATTTGTATAAAGTACTGTACCTGCAATTACTTTTGCTTTATCTTCAACTCTTTGTTCATCACCCTTAATTAAAATATAATCTTGTCTTATTTTTTCATCACCAGAAATTGTTACTTTTACTTTATTACCTGTCTCTTCTATTTTTACAGTACCATTTATAGGAGAAATTTTAGCCTCACCCTTTGGAATTCTTGCCTCTAGTAATTCTTCTATTCTAGGATAATCTCTAGATAAATTAGCAGCACCCATAATACTAGAAAAATGTTTTGAATTCAGAGTAAGTTGAGAACCTTTCTGTCCTAATGCCTGTGCAGCTATCACACCTACTGCAGTACCAACAGAAACAATACTGTGATCAGACATACTATACCCATAACACATAGAACATATACCATATTGAGTTCCACAGGTAAGAGGAGTTCTGACAAATACACCTTGAATATTTTTATCTTTATCTATAGATTTTGATATTTTTCTATCTATAACGGTATTTTTACTATATAATATCTTACCATTGACCTCTATATCTTTTGCTAAAACTCTTCCATATATTCTATCTGAAAAACTTAACAATTTTTCTTTATCTTTTATAATTTCATATCCTTCAGAAAAATTCTTGCAATCTTCTTCTCTTACAATCACATCATGTGCAACATCAACCATTCTTCTTGTTAAATATCCACTATCAGAAGTACGTAGAGCAACGTCAGCAAGTCCCTTTCTTGTCATACGAGCTTCAAGCAAATATTCAAAAACACTCAGACCTCTAGCATAATTAGATTTAATAGGAAGTTCAATTATATTATTATTTGGATCAATTCCTAAACCTTTCATACCTATAATCTGTTTTAACTGATCTATATTTGCACCCATTAATTTATTCTCAACTATAGTTTTTAATATATTGCCATCAGAAAGATTTTTCTGAAGGATATCCGCTATATTAGAAGTTACATCTTGCCATAAAACACTCGTTAATTGTTTTCTCTCATTTTTTGTAACCATCCCATCATCTGTACTTCTAGATATCTCCATCATCTTTTCATCAGCCTCTTCTATCATTTGTTCCTTACCAGGTAACTCATCACAATCTGAAATAGATATTGAGAAATCTGATTGCAGTGCATATTTAAATCCAAGATTTTTAAAATTATCCAAAATTTCAATTGCTTTATCTTTCCCAAAATTATCTAATATATCCATAATAATAGTGGTAATTGTAACGTCAGTGACAACTTCATTAATGAAAGGTATCTTTTCTGGAATACTAGAATTAAATATTAATCTACCTATACTTGTATCTATAATACTATTATCTCCTACCCTTACTTTAATAGGTTCTCTTAAACTTACCATACCCTTATCATATGCAGATAATGCATCAACTTGTGAGGAGAAAACATTATTTAATCTCAGTTTTCCATCAATTGATGTAAGATAAAAACATCCATAAATAATATCCTTTTTAGGATTTACAACTAATGATCCATCTGCAGCAAGGAATAAATTGCTGTCTATCATCATCAATCTTTTGACTTCTTCTATACTCTCCTCTGATAAAGGAACGTGTACAGCCATTGCATCTCCATCAAAATCTGCATTGAATCCTTCACATACTAATGGATGTAATTTTATTGCATTTCCATCAATTAAAATAGGATAAAACCCTTGTACACCTTGTTTGTGTAATGTAGGTGCTCTGTTTAACAGTACAGGTCTATTCTGTATTATTTCTTCTAAAATGTCCCATATTTCAGAAGGTTTTTCTTCAAAAAATACTTTTGCACTTTTTATATTAGGAGCAAGTCCCTTTAATAATATCTCTCTAATTACAAAAGGTCTAAAAAGTTCAAGTGCAATCATTTTAGGTAAACCACATTGATATAAATTCAAATCTGGTCCTGCAATAATAACAGCTCTACCAGAGTAATCAACTCTTTTCCCTAAAAGATTTTCTCTAAACCTTCCATGCTTCCCCCTTATATTATCTGAAAGAGATTTTAATGGGTTTCTTCTTGAATCTACAACTGGAGGAGATGATCTGTGCTGATTATCAAATAAGGCATCTACACTCTCTTGTAACATTCTTTTTTCATTTCTCAAAATTACATCAGGTGCACCTAAATCTATTAATTTTTTCAATCTATTATTTCTATTAATTACTCTTCTATATAAATCATTTAGATCTGATGTAGCAAATCTTCCCTCTGATAGTTGTATAATAGGTCTAAGATCAGGAGGAATAACAGGAATAACATCCATTATCATCCATTCTGGTTTTAGATTATTTTTCCTGAAACCCTCAACTATTCTAAGCCTTTGAATAGCTCTTACTTTTCTTTGAATTGATCTTGAGTGAATCTCTTTATATAGAAAAGTTGATAGAGCATTAAGGTCTAGTCTTTTGAGCATCTTCCTTATAGCTTCTGCACCCATATCTAATGTATAGAATTCAATATCTTCATCAGTTAAATTGCCATATTCTTCCTCTGAGATAACCTCACCTGGTACAATCTTTTGTATTAATTCATATAAACTTTTGTTTTCTCTTGATTGTTCTTCGAATTTTTTGGCTTCACTCTCTTTTAGCCTTGCAATTTTTTGTCTATATTCAAAATTTATCTTCTCTACTTGTAAATCCATTGATTCAGGCAAGTCTTTACTATTTTTCTTCAATTCTTCTGTAATCTTTTTATTTTCCTTCTCAATTAATTGTACTTTTTCTAAAAGTGCCTCTTTATATGCCTTTTCTTCTTTTAACATTCTATCTTTTATTAAAGATAATGCCTCTTCCTTACCTTGCAGGTCGATATCAGTAACCATATATCTAGAATAATAAAGAGCAGAAACAATTTTTTTCTGTGGAATATCAAGTAAAAGTGCTAATTTATTAGGAACCTCATGAACATACCAAATATGTGCTATTGGAGAAGCAAGTTTTATATGCCCCATTCTCTCTCTTCTAACTGCTCTAGTAGTTACTTCTACACCACATTTATCACAAATAATACCTTTATATCTTATTTTCTTATATTTACCACAATAACATTCATAATTTTTTACAGGACCAAAAATCTTTTCACACATTAATCCTCCAACCTCAGATCTCTGAGTTCTATAATTTATAGTCTCTGCTTTCTTTACTTCACCATGAGACCAATCTAATATTTGATCTGGTGAAGCTAATGTTATTTTTAATGCTTTAAAATCTTTAACTATCATAAATTAATATACTAAAATATATTTAAGCTTCTTCCTCCACCTTTTGTGATGGAACAACAGATGATATAATATTCTCATCTATTAACTCTCTTTCTTCTATTATTACATCCTCTGGAATAGTATCAGCCTCTTCAACAATATTTCCCTCATCATCTAAAATTTTATCCTCTATTATTACATCCACAGGTTCAATATTAATGTTGGACCTAGGTA